>DATNFC010000034.1:0-22215 GCA_035606545.1 Candidatus Methylomirabilota bacterium | reverse complement strand
CAACGGCGAGGAGGTCGCGCGCCGGATCCTGGAGCAGGTGCGCGTTCCGTAGGCGGACTCCATGGCGACCCAGGACCTGCTGAAGAAAGTCCGCCGCCTCGAGATCCGCAGCCGGCGCCTGGTCGAGGACCTGTTCTCGGGGGGCACCGAGAGCGTGTTCAAAGGCCGCGGCGTGGAGTTCGAAGAGGTGCGGCCCTACGTGCCCGGCGACGAGGTGCGCGACATCGACTGGAACGTCACCGCGCGCCTCGGCCAGCCGTTCGTGAAGCGCTTCGTCGAGGAGCGCGAGCTCACGGTGATGCTGGTCGTCGACGTGTCGCGCTCGATGCTGTTCGGCACGCGCGGCCAGGAGAAGCGTGAGCTCGCGGCCGAGCTGTGCGCGCTGCTCGGCTTCGCCGCCGTGCGCCAGAACGACCGCGTCGGTATGGCGCTGGTCTCCGATGCGGTGGAGCACTTCGTGCCCCCGGCGCGGGGCCGCGTCCACCTGCTGCGCATCCTGCGTGACGTGCTCGACCACGAGTCGGCGCGGGGCACGAAGCTGGGTGCTGCGGCGCGCTTCCTCACGCGCACGCTCAAGCGGCGGTCTCTGGTGTTCTGGATCAGCGACTTCGAGGACCGGCTCGACGCGTCCGACTGGCGGGTCATGGCGGCGCGCCACGAGCTGACGGCGCTGGCCGTGCGCGATCCGGCCGACGACCAGCTGCCGCGCGCGGGCTGGGCACTGCTCGAGGACCTGGAGACCGGCCGGCGCCGGCTCGTCAACACCAACAGCCCGGTGCTGCGCCAGCGCTATGCCACCGGCGCGCGCGAGCGCCGTCGGCTCGCCGAGCTGGCGCTGTCCGCGGCCCTGTGTCCGGTGGTGGAGATCCGCACCGACAAGCCGTACGTGCCGTCGCTCGTCCGCTACTTCCACCACCGCAAGCGGCGGGGCGTGGCATGAGCGGGAACGCGTTCGCGGCCGTGCGGCTCGCGCGCGGGCTGCGCATGGCGCTCGCGTTGCTCGCGCTGTTCGCCGTCACCACGGGGCAGGTCGGCAGCTGCGCGCGCGAACGCCCGCGACCCACCGTGACGCTGGACTCGCTGCTGACGCCGGAGGGGCTCAAGCTGCCGGCGAGCCGGCTGACGTCGATTGGTCGCTGGGCACCCGGCGACGGACTGGTCACGCGCGTCAGCGTCTCGCCATCGCCGGCGCGCATCGGCACGGCGCTCCGCTACCTCGCCGTGGTCCGCGCCGGCCGCGACCAGAAGGTGCAGTTCCAGCCGCCGCAGAGCGGCGGTGCGTTCACGTGGTCGAACCTGCGCGCCGGACGCGCGCGAGCGGCGTGGTGGAAGCAATCGGCCTACGAAGCGGCGGACAGCGTGTGGTTCGAGGCGCGGCTGCAGGTGTTCGAGACCGGGCTGGTCGCGATCCCCGGCCCGCTCGTGAGCGTGGAGCCGCTGCCGCGGTCGTGGAAGCCGGGCCCGCTCCGGATGCCGACCGCGCACGTCGTGATCGCGCCCACGGTGACCGCGGCCGACAGCAACCAGACGTTGCGTGGCTTCCACGGTCCGATCGGCGCGCCGTGGTGGGAGCGCGTGCCCATCGTGGCGATCGCCGTGGGCGCAGTACTGCTCGCCGCCTGGCTCATCGTGCTGCGGAAGCTCCGTCGTCGTGTGCGCAAACCCGCGCGCCGGCCGTCGGCGCCGGTTGCGGCCCCGGTCAAGCCGCGGCTCGACCCGGCGGCGGAGGCGCTGCGCGCACTGTTCACGCTGCGCGCGCAGAAGCTCCCGGAGCAGCAGCGATTCGGCGAGCACGCGCTGGCGCTGACCGCGATCCTCCGCCGTTTCCTCGAGGCCACGGTGACGACGCCGCGTCCGGGCGACACGAGCATCGAGCTGCTCGAACGGCTGCGCGCCTCGCGCCTGCACGCGGACGAACTCGTGCGCCTCGAAGGCCTGCTCGGTCTCTGGGACCGGGTGAAGTTCGCGCGTGCGCCGCTCACCGAGACCGAGGCCAGGGGCTGCGAACAGGCGGTGGAGGCGTATGTGCGGCGCGTGGCGCAGGCGCGGCTCGAGGCCGAGGCCGCCGTGGCTCGCGCCGCCGCGGCGCGTGCGGCCTCGGCTGCGGCGAAGGGTGGGCACGGCGGGCCGCCGCCACCGCCCGCGGCCGGCGCCTCGTCGGGCTCCGCGTCCGGCGCGACTTCGGGTTCGACGAGCCGGCCTTCGTCCGGCTCGATGTCCCGGCCCGGTTCCGACTCCGGACCGCGCCCCGTGACGCGCTCGGGCGGCCGTCCACCCGCTCCGGAGGCCGCATGATCCGGTTCGAATGGCCCTGGCTCCTCGGGCTGCTGGTGCTCGTGCCGGTGCTGCTCGTGTGGCGCGGCCGCCGCGCCGACACGCGGCCGCCGGCGCTGCTCTGGGGTTCGGCCACGAGCCTGCCCGAGCCCGGGCCCATGAAATGGCTCTGGCTCGTCGTCCGGCTTGCGCCGTGGGCCGCGCTGGGCCTGGCACTCCTCGCGGCGGCGCGGCCGCAGCAGGGGTTGGAGCAGAGCGAGGTGGATTCGCGCGGCGTCGACATCGTGCTCGCGATCGACATCTCGCCGAGCATGCGCGCCGGCGACATGGGCACGGTGAGCGGCGGCGACCGGCTCGCGGTCGCGCGCGCGACGGCGCGCGACTTCATCAAGGGCCGCCCGCACGATCGCATCGGCCTCGTCGGCTTCGCGGCCACGGCGTTCACCCAATGCCCGCTGACGCTCGACCACGAGACGCTGCAGGACCTGCTGAGCCAGCTCGATTTCGGGCTGGCGGAGGACGGCACCGCGATCGGCATGGGCCTCGCGACCACGGTTCAGCGGCTGCGCGAGAGCAAGACGCCGAGCAAGGTGGCCGTCCTGCTCACCGACGGCGAGAACAACCGCGGCGCGATCGACCCGCTCACCGCGGCCGACCTCGCGCGCGCGATGGGCGTGCGCGTCTACACCGTGCTCGTGGGCCGGCCCGCGGTGGTGCCGGTCGAGGTGCTGGATCCGAAGCTCGGTCGCACGCGCCTCATGCAGGAGGTGAGCGTCGATGACCGGCCGCTGATCGAGATCGCGCGCCGCACGCACGGCCGCTTCTTCCGCGCCGGCGACGCGGCGTCCCTGTCGAGCATCTACACCGAGATCGATCACCTCGAGCGCGCACCGATCCGCGCGCTCGTCTATCGCGAGTATCGCGACCTCGGCCCGCTGCTGCTGGCGCTGGCCGCGATCCTGCTCATGTTCCACAGCTGGTCGAACGCCACCTGGGCATTTCGCGTCCCATGATCACGCCCACGCGATCCAACGCTGCTTGCGCGCAGGCGCGGCCGAGCGAAAGCGAGGCCTTGTGATGTCCTTCGAACATCCGCTAAGACTTCTCGGCCTGCTGCTGCTGCTGCCGCTCGCCTTCTTCGAGTGGCGTGCGCTGCGCCGCGCCGATCGCGCGGTGAAGCTGCTGCTCGGCGTGCGCCCGCTGTCCGGGCTGCTGCTCCAGCTGCTGCCGCGGCAGCGCGTCATCACGCTCGCGCTGCGCTTCTCGGCGCTGACACTGCTCGCGCTGGGCGCGGCCGGGCCGCAGTGGGGCCGTGAGGCCGTGCGCCGCGTGTCGCAGGGTTCGGACGTGGTGTTCGTGATCGACGTCTCCGCCAGCATGGAGACGCGGGACGTTCCGCCCTCGCGCATGGAGGAGGCGCGGCGCGAGGCGGTGGCGCTGCTCGGCCACCTCGCCGGCAACCGCGTCGGCGTGGTCGCGTTCGCCGGCGACGCCGTGCGCCTGTGCCCGCTGACGCTCGATCAGGCCGCGGTGCGGCTGACGCTGGAGACGATCGGTCCCGGCACGGTGAGCGAGCCGGGGAGCGACCTCGGGCGCGCCCTGCGTGCGGGGTTGAAGCTGCTGCCGGCCGGGCATCGCGACGAGCAGGCCATGGTGGTGTGGACCGATGGCGAGGACCTCGAGGGCCACGCGCGCGAGGCACTGGCCGAGGTGCGCAACGCCGGCCTGCGCGTGCTCACGGTCGGCGTCGGCACCCCGGCGGGCGACGTGATCCCGATCGCGGACGTGGCCGGCGTCACCGTGGACATGAAGCGCGACGAGCACGGCCAGGTGGTGCGTTCGAAGCTCGACGAGCCGCTCCTGCGCGAGATTGCGCGCGCGACGCGAGGGATCTACTTCTCGGGCTCGCGCTCGGGCGGGGAGATGGTGCGGCTCGCGACGGCGCTGGGCTCGCTTGCGCGCTCGCGCCAGGGCACGCGCCTCGTGGAGCGGCCGGTGGCGCGCTTCCCGCTGTGCGCGCTGCTCGCCTCGGCCGCGCTGCTCGCGTTCCTCGCCGCGCCCAAGCGCCGGATCGTGCGCCGGTCGGCGCCGCTGCTGGGTGCGCGCGGCGGGCGACCGGCGGCGGCCGGTGCTGCCGCGGGTCCGGACGCGGCCACGCCCGCGGTCGCAGCACCCGTGCGGCCGGGCAGGCCCGCGGCCGCGCCGGCGAGTGCTGCGGCCGCGGCGCTGGTGCTGCTCGTGCTGGTGCCCGGGAGCGCTCACGGCCAGAGCGCATGGGCGCGCGGTGACGACGCGTTCCGGAGGCGCGACTACGCGCGCGCGGAGTCACTCTACGCGCGGCGCGTGCGCCAGCCACGGCCGCCCGCCGCGCTGCTCGCGAACTGGGCCGCCGCGCGCGCACAGCGCGCGCCCGATGACAGCGTCGAGCGCCAGCTCTCGCACCTCGCCGGACGCCCCGATGTCGCCGGCGCGATGAGTGGCTACAACCTCGGCACGCTGCTCGGCCGGCGCGGCGACGTGGACCAGGCGCTCGCCGAGCTGCGGCGCGCGCTCGAGCGCGCGCCCGACGACGCCGACGCGCGCTGGAACTACGAGTGGCTCAAGCGCCAGCAGAACGAGGGCTCGAAGCCCGACTCACCGAAGCCGGACGATTCGAAGCCCAACGACAAGAACCCACCGCAGCCGCAGGACCCGAAGGCCGGCCAGGGCTCGCAGCAGTCGACGCAGCCGCCGCCGTCCAGCAGCCAGTCGCAGTCGCCGCAGGCGCAGGCACCGCCCGCGCCCGGCATGCAGCAGCCGATGTCGCGGAAGCAGGCCGAGGAGCTGCTGGGCTCGCTCGGCGACCTGGAACGGCTCGAGCAGCGTGGCCGCCGGCGCGAGGGGACGCCGCGCGAGAAGCGGGGGAAGGACTGGTGAGTGCGCGCCGCATGACCCTGCTGCGCGGGATCGCGCTCGCGACGCTGCTGGCCTGCGCGTGGCCGCTCCCCGTGCGCGCCGCGGTCGACGTGATCGCCCGCCTGAGCGAGGACCACGTCGAGCCCGGCGGCGTGGTGTCGCTCGTGGTCACCGTGACCGATGCCGTCGGCACGGTCGGCGATCCGCAGTTCTCCGTACCCGCCGGGCTCGAGCTGCTCGGCACCTCGCGCGGGCAGCAGTCGAACGTCGTGGACGGGCGCACCGTGAGCCAGGTCACGTTCCGCTACGAGATCGCGTCGTCGCGTCCGGGACGCTTCCCGATCGGGCCCATCCGCGTCACCGCGGGGCGCGTCACGCGCGCGCTCGAGGTGACGCTGGTCGTTGTCGACGCGCCCGCGGGCCGCCGCGGACGCTCGGCGGCGGCGAACGCGGGGTCGTCGAAGTCGAGCCCAGCCGCGGGCCACGCGTCGAGCGCCCGCGCGACGCGCACGGCGGCCGGCGACGTCGCCTCGCTCGTGCTCACGCTCGAGCCCGCCGCGCCGGTCGTGGGCCAGGCGTGCCGGCTGCGCGTGCAGCTCATCCAGCGCTCGAACATGTCCGAGGACAGCCAGTACGACCCGCCGGGTACGCCGGGGTTCTGGAGCGAGACGTGGAGCGACCTGTCGCGCTACGAGGCGCGCGAGGGCCGCCGCCCGGTCATCGTCACCGAGAGCGCACTGCGGCTCTACCCGCTGGCACCGGGCCCGGCCACGGTGTCGCCTGCCCGCGGCGTCGTGACGCCCACGCCGACCGGCCTGTTCGACCCGTTCGCCAGCCTCGCCGGCATGCCGGTCCAGGTGCGCAGCGACAGCCTGCGCGTGAGCGTGCGACCGCTGCCGCCGAACGCGCCGGGCGGTTTCGACGGCGGCGTCGGCATGTTCGAGCTGGACTGGAACAGCGACCGCTCGCACACGAGCCGCGACCAGGCGATCACCGCGCGCCTCGACGTGCGCGGCGTCGGCAACCTGCCGCTGCTGCGCGCGCCGGCTTACGCGCCGAACGACTTCGAGGTGTTCGCCGCGACGGTCGAGGACAGCCTGCCCGCCGCGGGCACGCTCGGACGCGGCCGACGCAGCTTCGTGTGGACGCTGCTGCCGCGGCGCTCCGGCCACCTGCGCGTAACGGCGCCGAGCCTGGCGTGGTTCGATCCCGCGGCGTCACGCTACGTCACCGACACGCCGCCCGGGCTCGACCTCGAAGTGCTGAGCACGCGCGCGGGCGCCGACGGCGAGGACACGGGCGGAATGCCGGCCGTGTTCCGCTCGCACCCGGCGCACCCCGGAGGCCGCGCCGCGTGGCCGCTGCTGGCGATGTTCGGGGGCATTCTCGTGGCCTTGTCCGCGGAGTGCTGGCGGCGTTCGCAGCGGCCGGATCCGAGCGCCGCGGACCGCGCGCGCCAGCGCGAGTGGCTGCGCGCCGTGGGCCTGGCGCGCGGGCCCGACTTCTGGCGCACGGCGGACGAGGTGGCGGCGTGGATCGAAGCCCGCGGCCGGCCGCTGCTGCGCGTGCGCGAGACCATCTCCGCCGCCCGCTTCGGCGGGCGCACCGACCGCGACGAGGAGGTGCGCCGCATCCTCGTCGAGGAGCTGGGCGCGTCGATGCCGCCGCCGATCGAGCGCTGGCCACTCCAGGCCGCCGCCGCGGCGCTCGCCGCGATCGGCGTGATCGTGGCGGTGCTGTCACTGCCCATGTCGCTCGGCGGCCCGCTCGCGGAGCGGGCGGCCGCGGCCGACGCGCGCGCGCGTGCGGGAGACGTGGCCGCTGCGGAGGCCGAATGGGCACGGCTCTGGGACGAGGCCCCGGGCGACCCCGCCCTGGCCGCGCGCCTCGCCTGGGGCGCGCTCGATCGCGACGACGTGGCCGCCGCCACGGTGTGGACACTGCGCGGCGACCGGCGCGAGGCGCGCGATCCGGCTGTCGAGGCCGTCGCGGCGCGCGTCCGCGACGCCGGCGGGCTCGTCGGGGCTCCAGGGCGGGCGCTGCCATTCCGCTCGTTCGAGTGGGCGCTGTTCGCGTTCATGCTCGCCGCCGGCGCCGGCCTTGCCTGGCCGCGGCGGCAGTGGGCGGTGACGCTCGCCGTCGCGGCGTGCGTGGCCGGCGCGTGGTGGCCGTTCGAGTCCGCGTGGCGCGCGCAGCAGGCGCTCGCCGTGGTGCGGGCCACGGTGCCGCTGCCGCCCACCGGCGTGACGCTCGACTCGGGGCAGGTGGTGCGCGTGCGCGGCGTGTCGACCGGCGCGGTGGCCGTCCAGGCCGCGAGTGACCTCGAGGGCACGCTGCCGGAGAGCGCGGTGTGGCTGCTGGGCCGGCAGTGACCGCGAGCCTGCGCATCGCGCTGCTGTCGTTCGCGCTCGCGTGGCCGGGGCAGCCGATCGACGATGCGGCGCGCGCGTGGATGCAGGCGCATCGCTCGCCGGCGCTCGAGGCGCCGATGCGTTTCGCGAGCGACAAGAGTCGCATCGTGCTGTTCGCCGGCGCCACCGTGGCGCTGTTCACGGGAGCGTCAGGGCGCGCGTTCGTGCTCGAGAGCGTGGTGGCGCTGCTGCCGGTGAACGCCGCGGTGGAGTCGCTCAAGTGGTGCGTGGGACGCACGCGACCCGACGGCGACACGAACCGTCGCAACTCGTCGTTCCCGTCGAGTCACGCGGCGAACGCGTTCACGGTCGCCGCGGTGCTCACGCGCCGCTGGCGGCGCGCCGCGATCCCGGCATGGCTCGCGGCGGTCGTGGTCGCGGTGTCGCGGATGTACCTCGACCGCCACTGGCTCTCGGACGTGCTGTTCGCGCTCGCGCTCGCCGGGGGTGGAGCCTGGCTCGCGGCCTGGCTCGTGGCCTGGTTCAAGCGCAGATGCCGGACCTCAAGCGGTCAGGTCGCAGCCAGTTAGCGTACTGACTTCGCGCTCCGCATGAGCGCGCGGCAGCATCGAGGCCTGCCGCACGGTTTCGCGAAATCCCCACCGCCATCGCGCCTTCCATCTGCTACGCTCGCGGCGTCGCGAGGGAGGGCAACAGAAGTCCATGACGATCGCCGAGATCTCCCCACTTACCGACACCTCGCTCGACCTCCTCGAACTGCGGCACCGGCGCCGCGAATCCGCACTCCACCAACTCGTCCAGTGTGCGGTCGAGCACCAGGCCGTGCGTCATCCGGGGTTGCTCGAGACGCTGCTCGTCCGGCGGGAGCGCTTTGGCAGCACCGCGCTCGGACGCACGCACGCCGTGACCGGCGCGTGGTCGTGGTGCGTGCGCACGCCGCTCGTGGTCGTCGGACTCTCGGGCAAGGGACTCGACTGGGGCGATGACGTCGGCGTCGACGTCGAGCTGGTCGCGCTCGTGCTCACGCCGGGCGAGTCGGGCGAGGAGCTGCACTTCCGGCGCATGGAGGCGGTGACCGGCGCGTTCCGGTTACAGCGCCAGCGCCAGCGGCTGTTCGACCATCGCGACCTGCCGACCCTGTCGCTGCTGCTTCGCGAGCTGCCCCGATGAGCGCGGTGGAAGGCTTCCTCGAACTGCACGACCTCGACGTCCTGCTGGCGCAGGCGGGCGACGACGCGCGTCGTGGACGGCTCCGGCGCATGGGCTACACGCTCGGCCCCGCACCCGCGCTCGTGCGCGAGCGCGAGCGCCTCGCGGGCAAGCTGGATCGTCGCTGGCTGAACCTCTACGAGCGTTCGCTGGGCCGTTATGGCCGCGGCCTCTCGGCGGTGCGCAATCGCGTCTGCCTCGGCTGCCGGCTGACGCTTCCCACCTCGGCCGCGCCGCCGCCGGGGGAGGCCCAGCTCCACGTCTGCGAGGGCTGCGGCCGGCTCCTGCTCTGGGACTGAAGGACCGACCGGAGCTACCCGGGCCCGTGGGGGACCGCGCTTCACGCGCTCATGACGCTTGCTAACGGCGCGGGCGGCCTAATAGTCTGGTGTGTGCACCCCCCGTCGACCGGGTCCCACCGGGTGAGGAAGGAAACAGGATGAGACGCTCCCGGGCCCAGAGTGCGGCCGTGCTCGCGCTGTTGTTCGCCGCGAACGGTTGCACCGCCCTGCGCGAGATCCCGCGCGACGATTACAACCACGTCCACGAACGTAACGGCGTGCGCGTCGAGACGCGCGACGGGCTGGTCTACGACTTCGACCACGCCTCGTTCACCGCAGATTCTCTGACCGGCTATCGCAGCCGCGGCGACGTGGAAGGTCCCGTGGACCAGGGCGTGACGTTGCGCCTGGCGCTGGACGACATCGAACGGCTGACGACGCGCAAGGTCGACTGGATGCGCACCGGGCTGATCGGCGGCACCGTGATCGCGGGCGTGCTCGTGGCCGGCCTGAACGGCGGGGCGAAGCCCGCCGAGCCGTCGCCGACGAGCAGCGGGGGAGGCGGGGGCCGCATCAACTGATCTCCGCGCGGTCGGCGGTGGATCAGGGCCCGCGCGGCGCGACCAGTACGGTCGCGAGCGCGACGCCGACCGCGTCGGCCGCGAGGTCGACCGGATCGAAGTGCCCGCGCCGGCCGTCCAGGATCTCCTTGCCGAGGCCGAGCGTCAGCGCGGTGGCCGCACCGGCGGCGCGATTGCGCGTGGCGATGATCGTCGCCGACGCGATCGCGAACGACAGGCTCGCGTGTTCCAGCCGGTCGCCGCGCACGAGCCCCACCTGCCAGGCGCGCACGCGCGGCGGCGGGAACGAGGTGAGCGTGTCACCCATCGCCGCCCTGTCCAAGGCGGCGCGGTCGTATTCCGTGTCGATACTGGGGGGCGGGTTCGTGTTCACCTCAGGCGCGGCCCGAACGACTGCTGTGCTTTCCGCCGCGAGCGAATCGCGCTGCGCCGGCGTTTCCGCGAGCGCCTGCCCGGGCAGGAAGGCGAACAGCCCCACCGCTATCATGGCGGGCATGAGGCATCCGACGTGCTGACGTGGTGGGCAGGCTTCACCGTCGAGGGCGCTCGCCGACGCGCCGAAACCCGGCTGCGCGCCCACGCCTGGCCCGAGGGCTTGAAGCTCGCGCTCGCGCGCCTGGCCGCGGACGGGCACCAGGCCTGGCTCGTCGGCGGCTCGGTCCGTGACGTGCTGCTCGGGCGCTCGCCCGCGCCGGCGAAGCCCGTGCGCTGGGACGTTGCGAGTGACCGGGCGCCGGACGAGGTGCGCGCCGTGTTCCCGCGCGTCGAGGGCGTGGGCGAGCGCCACGGCACCGTGCTCGTGCTCTGGGAGGGCCTCGAGCTCGAGGTCACGACGTTCCGCCGCGAGGGCGAGTACGGCGACGCCCGCCGCCCCGACCAGGTCTGGTTCACGAGGGACGTGCTCGAGGACCTGGCCCGCCGCGACCTCACCGTGAACGCGTTGGCCTACTCGATCGCGGACGGCCGGCTGCTCGATCCGTACGGCGGCGCGCGTGACGTCCTCAGGCGCACGCTGCGGGCCGTCGGGGACCCGCTCGAGCGCTTCCGCGAGGACGCGCTGCGGCCGCTGCGCGTGGCGCGCTTCGCCGCGGTGCTCGAGATGGATCCCGAGGAGGAGACGCGCGCGGCGCTCGCCGGCGTGAGCGACCGCATCGGCGCGCTCGCGGTCGAGCGCGTGCTCGCCGAGCTCGAGCGGCTCATGGGCGCGCCGCGGCCGTCGCGCGGGTTCGAGATCCTGCGCGAGGCCGGATTGCTCGCGCGCTGGCTGCCCGAGCTCGCGGCCTGTCGCGGCGTGCCGCAGAACCGGTTCCATGCCTACGACGTGTACTTCCATTCGCTCTACTCCTGTGACGCCGCTTCGCCGGAGAAGCCCGAGGTGCGCTGGGCCGCGCTGCTCCACGATATCGGAAAGCCGGGCACGCGCGTCGAGCGCGCGGGGGAGGGCACGTTCCACGGGCACGAGGAGCTGGGCGCGAGGCTCGCCGATGCGCGGCTCGCCGCACTGCGGTTCCCGAACGAGTCCCGCGCCCGCATCGTGCACCTGATCCGCGAGCACATGTTCGACTTCCAGACCACGTGGAGCGATGCCGCCGTGCGCCGGTTCATCCGCCGCGTCGGCGTGGAGAACGTCGCCGACCTCTTCGACCTGCGCCTCGCCGACGCGTTGGGCAACGGCACGCGCGGCCCCGACACGCGCCGGCTCGAGGCGATGGCGAAGCGCATCGAGCGCGTGCTGCGCGAGGCCTCGGCGCTCTCCGTCCACCAGCTGGCGGTCGACGGCGACGACGTCATGCGCGCCCTCGGCCTGCCGCCGGGCCCCGAGGTGGGCCGCGTCTTGACCACGCTGCTCGAGCAGGTGATCGAGCAGCCGGCGCTCAACACGCGTCCGGCGCTGCTCCAGCGCCTGGACGGCATGCGTTCCGGACGCGGCATCGCTTGACCGCGTCCTGACCCGTCCGTATCCTGCGTCGCGCCTTTTCTTTCGCCTACCGCCACCCGCCGATTCGTGGCCCCTCACGCGAGGCCCTTTGAGCGCTGATCCGAGCATCGTCGCGCTGCAGCGGCCCGTGCGCCGCCAGCTCGAACTCGTCCAGACCCGCCTGCAGGGCCTGTTCAAGACGCCGATCCCGATCCTGAACAAGGTCGGCGGCCACGTGCTCGCCACGCGTGGCAAGAAGTTCCGGCCGACGCTGCTGCTGCTCACCGCGAAGCTGCGCGGCCACCTCGGCGAGGACGCGGTGGTGTGCGCGACCGTGGTCGAGCTCGTGCACGCGGCGGCGCTGATCCACGACGACTCGGTGGACAGGAGCCACCTCCGGCGCGGCATGCCGACCGTGAACGGGCTGTTTACCGACGAGATGGCGATCATCATGGGCGATTACCTCTACGCCCAGTCCATGTCGATGCTGGTCGAGAACGGGCACAACACGGCGATGAGCATCATGGCGCGCGTGGTGAGCGAGATGTCGTGCGGCGAGGCGCTCGAGTTCCAGCACGCGTTCGACCTCGACGTGACCGAGGCGCAGTACGAGGACCTGATCCGCGCCAAGACCGGCTCGCTGATCGGCGCTGCGACCGAGATCGGTGCCGGCCTGAACGGCGGCGCACGCGACCTCTCGCGCCGCGAGCGCTACCGCCGCTTCGGCGAGAAGGTGGGCGTGGCATTCCAGATCGTCGACGACCTGTTCGACTACCTCAGCGATTCCAGCATCGCCGGCAAGCCGGTGGGCTACGACCTCGCCGAGGGCAAGGTGACGCTGCCGCTGATCGCGGCGCTGCGCCTGGCGAACGAGCGCGACCGCAAGCGCCTGCGCGCGCTCGCGGGCCGCAAGCGCTGGACGAAGGCGCAGTGGGCGGGCCTGACCGCGTTGATCGAGCGCACGGGCGGCTTCCGCTACGCGCGCGAGCGCGCCACGGCGCTCGCCGAGGAGTCGCGCGAGCTGCTGGCCGGCGAGCGCGCGAGCACGGCGCGGCGCGCGCTGGATGCGGCCGTGGACTACGCCGTGCAGCGTGACCACTGACCCCCGCGAAGCGTCCATGATCCCGCCATCGCGTCATCGCCCCGGGCTGCCTGCGCCCGAACTCCTGCGCGTCGCCGCCGCCGCCGCCGCGTCCAAGAAGGCCATCGACCTGGTCGGCCTGGATCTGTCCAACCTCGAGGGCGTCGCCGACTATTTTCTCATCTGTTCCGGGGCCTCGGAGCCGCAGGTGAAGGCGATCGCCGAGGAGGTGGAGGACAAGCTGCGCGAGCGCGGCACGCGCCCGTGGCACGTGGAGGGCCGCGAGTTCCGGCGCTGGGTGCTGCTCGACTTCGTGGACGTGGTCGTGCACGTGTTCCACGAGCGCACGCGCGACTACTACCTGCTCGAGCGGCTGTGGGGGGACGCGCGGAGGGTGGACCTTGGTCTGGAGTGAGCTCAGGTCCGGGCTCGAGCGCGCGCTGAGCGCGGCGGGCCTCGATCCCGCAGACCGCATGGACCGGCTGGAGCTCGCGATCCCGCGCGAGCGCGAGCACGGCGACTGGACCACGAACCTGGCGATGACGCTGGCGAAGGCGGTGAAGCAGCCGCCGCGGGCGTTGGCCGAGAGGATCGCGAAGCACTTCCCGCTCGACGGCTCGCCGTTCGGCGCCGTGGAGGTGGCGGGCCCCGGGTTCCTGAACTTCCGCTACCGCGACGGCTGGCTTGCCTCGCTGCCGGGCCGCATCGTCGCCGATGGCGAGCGCTTCGGCCGCTCCGATGCCGGGGCCGGCGAGCACGTGCTCGTGGAGTACGTGAGCGCGAACCCGACCGGGCCCATGAACATCGTCAGCGCGCGCGCGGCCGCCGTGGGCTCGGCGCTGGTGCGGCTGCTCGACCACGCCGGCTACGTCGCGGGCAGCGAGTTCTACGTGAACGACGCCGGCAACCAGGTCGACCTCCTCGGCGCCAGCCTCGCCGCGCGCTTCGCGGAGCGGATCGGGCAGTCGCGGCCCATGCCCGAGGAAGGCTATCGCGGCGAATACGTGCGCGAGCTGGCGGCGAGGCTGCCGGAAGCCGAGGCGCGCGCCGCGCTGGCCCGCGCCGACGGCGCGGCCTGGTTCCGCGACCAGGCGCTCGCGCTCGTGGTCGACTGGCAGCGCGCCGACCTCGCCGACTACGGCGTGACGTTCGATCGCTGGTTCAAGGAGAGCTCGCTCCACCCCGCCGCGGTGGAGCAGGCGCGCCAGGCGCTCGAGGCGCGCGGCGTGACCTATCGCGCCGAGCGCCCGGAGGGCGTCACCGAGGCGGCCGAGACTCGCGTCCGCGCCGAGGCCGGGGCCGCCGCCGGCGGCGGCATCGCCACGTGGCTGCGCACCTCGGGATTCGGACGCCATGGACCGCGTCGTCATCCGCAGCGACGGCCGGCCCACGTACCTGCTGCCCGACATCGCCTACCATGCCGACAAGCGCTCGCGCGGCTGGCGGCGCGCGATCAACCTCTGGGGCCCTGACCACCACGCCTACGTGGGCACGCTCACCGCGGCGCTCCAGGCGTACGGGCTGGAGAAAGACTTCCTGCACATCCTGATCGTCCAGCAAGTGAACCTGCTGCGCGACGGCCAGGCGGTGAAGATGAGCAAGCGCGCGGGCGAGTTCGACACGCTGCGCGACCTGGTGGAGGAGGTGGGCGCCGACTGCGCCAAGTTCTTCTTCCTCATGCGCTCGTCGAGCTCGCACCTCGACTTCGACCTCGAGCTGGCGAAGCGTCAGAACGACGAGAATCCGGCGTTCTACGTGCAGTACGCGCACGCGCGCATCCGCTCGGTGATGCGCGTGGGCGCCGAGCGCGGTCTCGCGCCGGCGACGGGGGAAGGCGCGGCGCTGACCGAGCCTGCGGAAGTCTCGCTCGTGCGCCAGCTCGCGACCTGGCCCGAGGTGGTGCGTGGCGCCGCGCACGCGCGCGAGCCGCACCGCCTGCCGGCGTTCCTGATCGAGACCGCGGCGGAGTTCCATCGCTTCTACCACGCCTGCCGCGTGGTCACCGAGGATGAGGCGCGGTCGCGTCACCGGCTGCGGCTGTGCGCGGCCACCGCGCAGGTGCTCAGGAACGGGCTCGCGCTGCTCGGCGTCACCGCACCGGAGCGGCTCGAGCGTCCCGCCGAGGCGGGCGCGTGACGCCGCAGCGCATCCTCGTCGTCGGCTCGGTGGCGCTCGACTCCATCCGCACGCCGTACGGCGAGGCGCGCGAGGCGCTCGGCGGCTCGGCGAGCTACTTCTCGTGCTCGGCGAGCCACTTCGCGCCGGTCTCGGTCGTGGCCGTCGTCGGCGAGGACTTTCCCGAGACCCATCGCCAGCTGTTCGCGGAGCGCGGCATCGATCTTTCCGGGCTCGAGGCCGCGCCGGGACGCACGTTCCGCTGGCGCGGCGAGTACATGGCCGAGCTGGGCCACGCGCACACGCTCGAGACCCAGCTCAATGTCTTTGCCGAGTTTCATCCCAAGCTGACCGATGTGCACCGCCGCATCCCGTACGTGTTCCTCGCGAACATCGATCCCGACCTGCAGCTCGAGGTGCTGAGCCAGGTGCGCAAGCCCCGGCTCGTGCTCTCCGACACGATGAACTACTGGATCGCGCGCAAACCCGATCGGGTCCTGGAAGTGCTCAGGCGCGTTGACGTGGCGCTCTTGAACGAGGAGGAGGCGCGCGCGCTCGCGGGCGAGACCCACCTCACGCGCGCGGCGGAGAGCCTGCTGGCCGCAGGAGCCCATGCCGTGATCATCAAGAAAGGCGAGCACGGTGCGAGCTTCCACTCGCGCGAGGAGCGCTTTCTCACGCCCGCCTACCCGGTGAAGGCGCTCACCGATCCGACCGGCGCCGGCGATTCGTTCGCGGGCGGCTTCATGGGCCTGCTCGCGCGCACCGACCGCAACGACGGCGAGGCGCTGCGCCAGGCGATGGCGTGCGGCACCGCGATGGCGTCGATGGCGATCGAGGCGTTCTCGCCGGCGCGGCTCGCGGACACGACCGCGCGCGAGATCGAGGGCCGGGTGCGCGAGCTGCACGAGCTGGTTCACTACGACCTCTTTCCCATGTTCTGACCCTTAACTCTCGATCTGCGGTGGACACAACTTAAGTCTTCACTGATGGTTGCGGCTGTGTGCTAAGCTGCCGCTTGCGTCAGTAGCGGGTCCCCCGGAACCTCTCGAGGCATGTCCACGATGGAATCCCCCCTTGCCAGCCGGGCCGAGGCCGCCATCCGTCGCCTGCGCGACGTGGACGGCGTGAGCGTGCTCGCCGACGGCAACGAGCTGGTGGAGATCCACGTCGTGAGCCGTTCGGAGCGGCCGGCGAAGCACATCGTGCGCGACGTGCAGGCGGTGCTGCGGACCGACCTCGGGCTGGCGATCGACCACCGCGTCGTCAGCGTGGCCCTGGCGCGTGATGCCGTTTCCGGCGCCGGCGCGGGCCCGCAGCGCCCCGAGCCTCGCGACCTCCCGCCCACGCACGACGCGGGTCCGGGTCGCGCCCCAGGGGCGCGCACGCACGCCCATCCCTCCGCCGGTCGCGACGATGCCGCCAGCGACGACCGCATCCGCTACGAGAACGTGAACCTGATCGTGCACGGCCAGCGCACGCAGGCGCAGGTGGAGCTGCGCTGGAAGGGCCTGCCGCGCATCGGCAACGCCTCGGGCTTCAGCGCGCGGGACGACGCCCAGCGCCTGGTGGCGCAGGCCACGACGCTGGCGGTGCAGGAGTTCCTCGCCGACCCGGTGGCGCTCCAGGTGCGCGACGTGACGATCGTGGACGTGAGCGGCCAGCGCGTCGCCGTCGTGGTGCTGGCGCTGCTTGCGCACCGGCACGAGAAAGTCCTGAGCGGAAGCTGTACCGTGGAGCACGATACGCCGCAGGCCGTGGTGCTCGCGACGCTCGCTTCGCTCAACCGGCTCGTCGCCGGCATGCGCGCGAAGGAGCCCACCGAGTACGTGCTGCGGGCCGAGAGCTACGCCAACGAACCCTGACCGGCGCCGAAGGCGCCACCACCGTCATCGAAAGGGGACCGGCAACGTCCCGGGGAGACCAGCGAAGCGGAGGTTCATGACCAGCGAAGCGACCCACCCGCCCGGCTCGCGCCGGCGCGGAATCCATAAAAGGAGGTGGGCCGTTCATGGACTTCATCCTCGACGAGATTCTCGAGTTGCTGACGAAGGCTGGTTGGTAAGTGAGCTGTAGCGCACTCAAGCAGTGACCTCCTCGTCTTCGTTGTCGGTCCCACCTGTCCCTCCCCCGCGAACGCAGCCCGGCCGGGCGCGCGACGCACGCGCGGCGTCGGTGCCCGCCCGGCGACCACCGCAGCGAACGGACCCACCGCGGGTGGGTCCGTGACGCGCCCCCACGATAGGACGTCGTGAATCCGTCATCCGCCATGCGCCGCCCGATCCTGTTCCGCCTCTACTACGGGCTCGTGCTCGCGGCTGCTGCCGCGCTGGTCGCGCTCGCCTGGAACGCCCGCCCCGAGCCGCCGTGGCCGATCGTGTGCGCCGGCCTGGCGCTGATCGTGATCGCCGAGGCCGCCCCGGTGCGCCTGCCGGGCGGCGGCCAGATGACTGCGGGCACGATGGTGGACCTGCCGCTGCTGCTCGTCGTCGGCCCGTTCTGGACCGCTGCCGTCGACGTCGCGGCGACGCTCGTGGTGCAGGGGCTGCTGCGCCGGCGGCCGCTCGTGCGCGTGGCGCACAACGCCGCGATCTACGTCATTGGCGCGTTCGCGGCCGCAGGGGCGTACACGAAGCTCGGGGGCAAGATCGGCGAGGTGGAATTCCCCGAAGGCGCGTTGGCACTCGCCGCGTGCGGCGTGTCGTTCTTCGTCGTCAACTCGCTGTGCGTGTCGGTGGCGATCGGGCTCACGGAGGGCCCGAGCGCGTGGCGCGTGTGGCAGCGGAACTTCCAGAGCGGGATCCTCCACCACCTGGTGTTCGTGGCGCTGGGCACGCTCGCCGCCGTGGTGTGGCGCGCGACCGGCGTCTGGGGGCTGGGGCTCGTGGCGCTGCCGGTCCTCGTTTCGCGTCACGCGTTCCAACTGTCGGTCGAACTGAAGAGCGACTTGAAGGACTTCGTGCGCACGCTCACCGAGGTGCTGGAAGAGGTGGATCCCTACACGCGACACCACAGCGTGCGCGTCGCCACCTACTCGGTGCGGCTCGCGCGCGGGCTCCGCCGCCCCGAGCGCGAGGTCGAGGAGATCGAGTACGCGGCGCTCGTGCACGACCTCGGCAAGATCGGGCCGCAGCACCAGTACATCCTGCAGAAGCCCGGCTCGCTCTCGCACGAGGAGCAGCGCACGCTGCGCGCGCACCCGGCGGCGGGCGCGGAGATCGTGGCGAAGGTGCGCACGCTCACGCGCGTCGCCGAGATCGTGCGCTCGCACCACGAGCGCCCGGACGGACAGGGCTACCCGTTCGGGCTCCGGGCGGACGACGTCCCGATCGGGGCGCGCATCCTGAACGTGGCCGACGCGTTCGACGCCATGACCAGCGACCGGCCGTACCGGCGCGCGCTCCCGGTGGACGCAGCCCTGCGCGAGCTGGAACGCGGCGCCGGCACGCAGTTCGACGACGGCGTCGTCCACTGCCTGCTCCGGCTCCACGACGCAAACGCGTTCCCGCTGGTGCCGAGCCCGAGCAGCGAGGATCTCCAACTGCTGCGCCTGCGCACGCGCGTGGGCGGCGTCGGCGGCGGCGGCGGAGGAGGGGGAGGAGGCGGGACATGACGCGCTACCGCGACGCGGGCGTGGACGTCCCGCGCTCGGACGCGATCAAGCACGAGGTGATCCGCGAGATCCGCTCGACGTGGAGCGCGGACGTGGCGCCGCTGACGGGCGGCTTCGCCGGCGTGATGCGGTTTCCCGCGGTGGCCGGCGGAGCCGGCGAGCCTGGTACTCCCGGCGCGCCAGGCGCAGCGGGTGCCAACGCCATGCTCGCCGCGACGATGGACGGCGTCGGCACGAAGCTCCACCTCGCGAAGCGCGCGGGCAGGCTCGCGGACGCCGCGGCCGACCTCGTGTATCACGGCGCCAACGACCTGCTCGTGCACGCGGCGCGGCCGCTCGCGTTCCTCGACTACGTGGCGCAGGCCACGCTCGAGCCCGAGGACGTGCTCGCCGTGGTGCGCGGGTTGGCGCGCGCCTGCCGCGAGGTGGGCGCGGCGCTGCTCGGCGGCGAGACCGCAGAGATGCCGGACACCTACCTGCCCGGCGTGATCGACGTCGCCGGCTGCATGCTCGGCACGGTCGCGGTCGCGCCACTCGACGGCACGCGCGTGCGCCCCGGCGACCGCGTGTTGGGCCTGGCCGCGACCGGGCTCCACACGAACGGCTACTCACTTGCGCGCCGCGTGCTCGCCGCCTCGGGGTTGGCGCTCGAGGCGCCGCTGCCCGGCGGCTCGGGCGAGCGTGTCGGCGACGCGCTGCTCACACCGCACCGCTGGTACGGGAAGGCGCTGATGCCGCTCGTCGAGGCCCAGCGCGTGCACGCGCTCGCGCACGTCACCGGCGGCGGCATCGCCGGCAACCTGGTGCGTGTGCTGCCCGCGGGCGCGCGCGCCCGCATCTCGCCCGGCGCGTGGCCGCGGCCCGCGCTGTTCCGCTGGCTGATCGAGGCGGGCGCCGTTCCCGAGGACGACGCGCGCGTGGCGTTGAACCTCGGCCTCGGCATGCTCGCGGTGGTCGAGCCCGCGCAGGTCGACGGCGTCACGCGCGCGCTCACCGCGGCCGGCGAGACGGTGTGGAACGTCGGCGACGTGGTGGCCGGTGAGCGCGGCGTGGACTGGGCCCCCGCATGAGCTGAGATCATCGCCCCGTGTATCCGCCCCGCTCCCGATCGGCCCCCACGGCGATTCGCCCCCGCCCCGAGTCATCCCCGGTTCGGTGAAGGAGGAGTGGCATGGAGCGGCAGACGCGAGTGGGAAGTGGCGAGCTATTGGCTGAAGCAGCCCCCGAGCTGGTCGGCGAGTCCGCGGCGTGGCGGGCGCTGGTGGAGCAGATCCCGCGCGTGGCGGCGAGCGGGCTCCCGGTGCTGCTGCTGGGCGAGACGGGGACGGGGAAGGAGCTGGTCGCGCGCTCGATCCACGTGCACTCGTCGCGACGCCGGCAGCCGTTCGTGGCGCAGAACTGCGGCGCCACGCCCGACACGCTGATCGAGAGCGAGCTGTTCGGGCACGCGCGCGGCGCGTTCACCGGCGCCGTGGGCGATCGCACCGGGCTGTTCGAAGCCGCCGAGGGCGGCACGCTGCTGCTGGACGAGATCGGCGACGCGAGCCCGATGCTGCAGATGAAGCTCCTGCGCGTGCTCCAGGAGGGCGAAGCCCGGCGCGTCGGCGATTCGCGGGCGCGGCGCGTGGATGTGCGCGTGGTCGCGGCCACGCACCGCTCGCTCGAGCGGGCGGTCGGGCAGGGGACATTCCGAGCCGACCTGTTCTTTCGTCTTGCAGCGGTGCGGCTGAGGTTGCCGACGCTGCGCGAGCGCGGGCGCGACGTGCTGTTGCTCGCGCGGCACTTCCTCGCGCGCGCGTCGGCGCGGGTCGGCGGGCCGGTACCCGAGTTGGCGCCGGACCTCGCCGACCGGCTGTTGAAGCACGCGTGGCCGGGCAACGTGCGCGAGCTGGCGAACGCGTGCGCGTTCGCCGTCGGCGTGGCGGGCGCGCGCACGCGCGTGGGCGGCGAGCACTGGCCCGACGCGCCGTTCGCCGAGGCGGTGGCCGAGGGCGCGGGCCTGCACGCCGAGACGCGCGCGCTCGAGGAGCGCCGGCTCAAGGAGACGCTCCGGCGCACGCACGGCAACAAGACCCAGGCCGCGCGCGCGCTCGGGCTCTCGCGGCAGGGGCTCTTGAAGAAGCTCCGCCGGCTCGGCTTGGGCGCGCCGCACGAGCTTGACGAGGCTCCGAGCGCTGACTAGCGTGCCCCGCCTGACCGCATGCTCTCGGAGCGTCCCGCGGCCCCTTGCCGCCGGACGCTCCGAGCATGTGTCGCGGCGCGCGAAGCACAGGGAGGGTGGGCGTGACGAAGAAGACGCTGAAGGTCGCGCTCGTGGGCGTGGGGGCGGCGGCGCAGATCAACCACCTGCCCTCGCTCCAGCGACTCGAAGATGTCGAGCTGGTCGCGCTCTGCGACCGCGACCCCGAGAAGGCGTCGCGCGTGGCGCAGAAGTTCGGCATCCCGGCCTCGTACAACCGCTTCGAGGAGCTGCTCGCCGACGACGCCATCGACGCCGTCGACATCACCACGCCGAACTACCTCCACGCGCCGATGGCGGTGGCCGCACTCGAGGCCGGCAAGCACGTGCTGTGCGAGCGGCCGCTGGCGCGAAACGGCGCCGAGGCCGCGACCATGGCGAAGGCGGCGAAGGCTTCCGACCGGCTGCTGATGTGCGCGGTGCAGCACCGCTTCCGGCCGGACGCCCAGCTGCTGCGGAAGTTCGTGGACAAGGGTGACCTCGGCGACATCTTCCTCGCCAAGGGCGGCTGGCTCAGGCAGAAGACCGAGTGGGACTCCGACGCCTGGCGTGCGCAGAAGCGCGAGTCCGGTGGCGGCGTCGTGCTCGACTTGGGCTTCCAGATGCTGGACATGGCGCTGTGGGTGCTCGGGGATCCCAAGGTGGAGTCGGTCACCGCGAGTGTGCACCGCACGAAAAAGGGCGACGTCGAGGACTCGGCAACAGCGTTCCTGCGGCTCGCCTCTGGGGCCACGCTCACGCTCGAGCTCACCTGGGGCCTGCTCATGGAGAAGGATTTCGCCTACCTGAACCTGTTCGGCTCCGGCGGTGCGGCGCTGCTCAATCCGTTCCGCGTCCACAAGGGCATGCACGGCACGCTCGTGAACGTGACGCCGGAGCTGGAGACGTCGCGCAACCAGTACCGGCAGTCGATGGACGCCCAGATCCGCCACTTCGCCGACGCGCTCCGGGGTGCCAAGAACCCGATGGGGCTCGCGGCCGAGATCCTGCCGGTGATGGAGCTGATGGACGCGATCTACCGGAGCGCCGAGCAGGGCAAGGAAGTGAAGCTGAGTTGAGCCTGCGGGGAGCGCTGGCCTCGGGCGCGATGCTCGGCCTCGCGTTCGTGCCGGGTGTGCCCGGGGTGGTGGCGTGGTTCGCGCTCGTGCCGCTGCTGCTCGCGCTCGAACGCCGCGTCGCGTCCGCTGGGCCGCGCTCGTGGTTTGCGCTCGGCTACGCCGGTGGCGCGGTGTTCTTCTTGATCGGCACGCACTGGATCGCGCTGCTCTCCGACGTGGCGCTGACGGTCGGCTGGCTCAAGTACCTGGGTTGGGTGCTGGGCGGCCTCTACTTGGCGCTCTATTGGGGCGCCGCGACGTGGCTCGCCGGCTGGCTCGCCAAGCGCTCGGGCATCGCTCCGAGGTGGACGTTCGTGCCCGCGTTCCTGCTGCTCGAAGAGCTGCGCGGCTCCGGTGAGCTGGGCTTCCCGTGGTTCCAGCCCGGGTACACGCAGCACGGCGTGCTGCCGGTGCTGCAGCTGGCGTCGTTGGGCGGCGTGACGCTCGTGACCTCGTGGCTGCTGCTGCTCAATGCCGCCGCGGCCTCGGCGTGGCGCGCACGCGATCGGCGAAGCCTCGGCGTGGCCGCCGCGATCCTCG
>DATNFC010000033.1:0-3336 GCA_035606545.1 Candidatus Methylomirabilota bacterium | reverse complement strand
CTGCGCGGCGAGATCGAGCGCAAGATCGACTGATGACGACGACCGGGTCCGTGCCGGCGGCCGGGGCGAGCGCCGGCGCGGGCGCCGTATTCGACGCGCGGCTCCTGAAGGCGCAGTTCCCGATCTTCTCCGCGCCGCGCGAGAAGCCGCTCGTCTACCTGGACAGCGCGGCCACGTCGCAGAAGCCGCAGGCGGTGCTGGACGCCATGTCCCAGTACTACGGGACGTGCAACGCCAACATCCACCGCGGCGTCTACGCCATCGCCGAGCAGGCGACGGCACTCTACGAGGACGCTCGCCGGCGGTTCGCGTCGTTCGTGAACGCCAGCCCGCGCGAGATCGTGTTCACGCGCAACTCCACCGAGGCGTTGAACCTGGTGGCTCGTGCGTACGGCGCGTGGAAACTCGAGCCCGGCGACGCGGTGCTGCTGACGCCCATGGAGCACCACTCGAACCTGGTGCCGTGGCAGATGCTCGCGGCCGAGCGAAAGCTCGAGCTGCGCTTCATCCCGCTCACCGGCTCGGGAGAGCTGGATCTGGACGCACTGCCGCGGTTGTTCGCCGACGGCAAAGTGAAGCTGGTGTCGTTCGTGCACGTCTCGAACGTGCTCGGCACCGTGAACCCGGTGGCCGAGATCGCGCGCGTCGCCAAGGCGCATGGCGCGGCCGTCGTGGTCGACGCCTCGCAGAGCGCCGCGCACATGCCGATCGACGTGAGGGCGCTGGGCGTCGACTTCCTCGCCTGCACGTCGCACAAGATGCTCGGGCCCACCGGCATCGGCGTGCTCTGGGGCCGGCGCGAGCTGCTGGAAGCCATGCCGCCGTTCCTGGGCGGCGGCGAGATGATCCGCACGGTGACGCTCACCGAGTCGACGTGGAACGAGCTGCCATGGAAGTTCGAGGCCGGCACGATGTGCATCGCCGAGGCGGTGGGGTTGGGCGCCGCCGTGCAATGGCTCCAGCGCCTGGGCATGGACCGCGTGTTCGCGCACGACCGCGAGCTCGCGGCCTACGCGATGGCGCGGCTCGGCGAGCTCGAGGGCGTGCGGCTGCTCGGACCCCCGGCGGAAAAGCGCGGCGGCGTGGTGGCGTTCACCGTGGACGGCGTGCACCCGCACGACGTCGCGACCGTGCTCGACCGCGACGGCGTCTGCGTGCGCGCCGGGCACCACTGCGCCATGCCGCTCCACGACCTGCTCGGGATCCCGGCAAGCGTGCGCGCATCGTTCCACTGCTACTCGCAGCGCGATGACGTGGACGCGTTGATCACCGGGCTCCACCACGTCCGCGAGCTGTTCGGGCGCTGAAGCCCGTTCAGCAGGGTCGCGCGCTCGGCCCACCGCAGGTGCAGTCGAGGCAGCCGTGCGTCGCGCACGTCCCGCACGAACGGCGGAGCTGCTCGCGCAGCGCCTCGCGGCCGCGGAACAGGCGCACCGACGCGTTGTTCGGCGTGATGCCGGCGGACTCGGCGAACGCCTTGACGCTCATCTCCTCCAGGTCGACACGGCGGACGGCGAGGGCGTATTCGGGCTTGAGGGTGTCCAGCATCTCGCGCACGCAGCCGCAGACGGCGTTCAGCAGCGCCTCGTCCGCGGCCGGGGCGGTGGTCTCGGTCGCACTCGCTGCGCGATCGGTGGCGCGCTGCTCGGCGGCGCGGCGGCGCCAGTGATCCACGAGCGCGTTCCGGAGTGTGCGATAGAACCACGCCACGACGGACTCCTCGTCGCGCAACCGGCCCGCGCTCGCGAGGCCGCGCACGAACGCTTCCTGGAGGATGTCCTCGGCGACCTCGCGCGAGCCCACGCGCCGCTCGACGAACTCGAGGAAGCGGCGGTGGTTGTCGACGAGCACCTGCACGACGTGCGGCGAGGTTGGTTGGGTGGCGGTGTCGTTCGGTTCGAGCACGTGGTCTCCGTTGGAGCGACCGATCGGGTCCCGGCCGGGAACAGCCCGGCCGGGACCCTGTGGATGCTACAGCCCGCAGCCGCAGCCCGAGTCACAGCTGCAGCCGGGGCCGCACGGGCAGTTCGACCCGCACGCGCAGGCCGCGACATCCTTCGGAGCTTCTGAACGGCTCGCGCAGTCACAGGCAGCGGCACGGGAGCGGGCATCGTCGAGGCGGGTCATGGCGATCTCCTTCGAGGTTCGTGGCCGTCTCGCGGCCCCCGCCCGGGGGCCCGCCGACGGCGCTTCCACCCCTGCTGACGTACGACGGTCCACGGTCTTACACCCCGCTTCCGGCGGCCCCGGAAGCCCATGCGGGTCATGCCCTTCACGCCCGGGATGACGTATCGTATCGCTGACATGGACTCCCTCTTCCGCGACCACATCCTCGACCACTACCGGAACCCGCGATGCCACGGCACGCTGGAGAAGCCGGATGCGCGCGTCGAGGACGCCAATCCCCTTTGCGGCGACCGGTTACGCATGGATTTCCGCTTCGCGGATGGCCGCGTGGCCGAGGTGCGCTTCACCGGGAGCGGCTGCTCGATCAGCCAGGCCTCGGCCTCGCTCCTGTGCGAGGCGATCGAGGGGAAGACGCTCGACGAGGTGAAGTCGGTGACGCGACAGGACGTGCTCGACCTGCTGGGCGTGGACGAGCTGGGCCCCGTGCGCAGCAAGTGTGCGATGCTGGCGCTCAAGACCGTGAAGGCTGCCGCGTACGGTGTGCCGAGCTGGTCCGACGAGGACACCGAACAGTGACGCCGACCACGGGGCGCTGGATCAGCGTCGCGAAGGTCGCGGACATCCCCGTGGGCGGCTCGCTCATCGTAAGGTTGGAGGACGTGCCGGTGGCGGTGTTCCACCTGTCCGAAGGCTGGTACGCGATCGAGGACATCTGTACACACGACGGCGGTCCCGTCGCCGAGGGCAGGCTCGAGGGCTGCATCATCGAGTGCCCGCGGCACGGGGCGACGTTCGACGTGAGGACCGGCGCCGCGCTCACGTTCCCCGCAGTGTCACCGGTTCCCACCTACGCCGTGCGCGTGGTCGGGGACGAGGTGCAAGTGGAGTGGCCATGAACGACGACAAGCGAGCCGTGAACCCGCACACCGGCCAGCCGCTGCCCGACGAGTCCGGAACTCCGAAGCCGCCGGCCGGCACGCCCGACGCGGCCGCCGCGAGTGCCAAGGTGGGAGAGGCGGCGAAGCAGTCCGGCCCGCCGCAGCTCTCGAGCATGCCGAGCGCGCAGGAGCTGGCCGTGCGCTCGGTGCTCGAGACGGTGATGGATCCCGAGCTGGGCCTCTCGGTGATCGACTTGGGGCTCATCCGCGAGGTGCACTTCCTCGACGGCAAGACGCTCGTGCGGATGATGCTCACGACGCCGTTCTGCCC
>DATNFC010000032.1:0-4449 GCA_035606545.1 Candidatus Methylomirabilota bacterium | reverse complement strand
CGATCCCGTCTACCTGCGCGCGCTCGAGCTGGTGAAGAAGGCGAGCGACGCGCGCGGCGTGTTCACGGCCGCCGGCCTCGCGCTCCCGAATGCCACGGGGGGCGCGCGCCGCTGATCATGTCGGTCGCCTGGCTTTGTGACTTCGACGGCACGGTGTCGCCGCGCGACATCGGCGCGGCGTTCGCCAAGCGGTTCTCGCCCGACGGCGCCGCCGCGCGCGTGCCCGAGCTGGCGGACTGGTTCGCCGGCCGCTGCGGCCACCGCGTCGTGACCCGCGCGCAGTGCGCGGTCGTGCGCGCGGAGCGCGAGGAGGCGCTGGCGTTCGTGCGCGGGTTCACGCTCGACCCGGCGTTCGCGCCGTTCGCGCGCGAAGCGATGGACCGCGGTGAGGTGGTGATGGTGGTGAGCGAGGGTTTCGACTTCTACGTGCGCGAGCTGCTCGAGCGCGAGGGCCTGGGCGCGCTGCCGTGGGCGGCGAACCACCTCCGCTTCGAGGCCGACGGCCGCGTCACGCCGGAGTTCCCGTTCGCCGACCCGGCGTGTGACGACTGCGGCAATTGCAAGGCCGGCCACGTCCGCCGCTTCCAGGCGCTGGGCCATCGGGTCCTGCTCGTGGGCGACGGTGGCAGCGACCGCCACGGCGCGCTCGCGGCGGACGGCGTGCTCGCGCGCGGCCACCTGCGCGAGTGGTGCCGCGACACGCGGCTGCCGCACGTGCCGATCGACGACTTCCGCGACGTGGCCGCGTTCGCGCGCCGGCCGGTCACGCACCCGAGCGCGCCTTCCCGGAGGGCGGCGCTGTGATCCTCGATCCGCCCGAGACGCCGGAAACCGCGCGGAGTGGGGCGGCCGAGGCGAAGCCGAGGCCTGCCCATGCCTTCCGCATCGGCGGCGTGGAGATCGACTCGCCGTTCGTGCTCGCGCCGCTCGCCGGCGTCTCCGATTCGCCGTTCCGCCAGCTCGCGCGCGAGCAGGGCGCGTCCGCGGTCTACACCGAGATGGTGTCGTCGGACGGCCTCGTGCGCGGCAGCCGGAACACGCTCGACTACTGCGCATTCGAGGCGATGGAGCGGCCGATCGGCATCCAGGTGTTCGGCTCCGACCCGGGCATCATGGCCGACGCCGCGCGCGTGCTCAACGACATGCCGGCCGGGCAGCGACCGGATCTGATCGACATCAACATGGGCTGCCCGGTGCGCAAGGTCGTGAACCGCTGCGCGGGTGCGGCGCTGCTCCAGGACGTGCCGCGCATCGCGGCGATCGTCGAGCGCATGTCGGCCGCGACGCCGCTGCCGGTGACCGCGAAGATCCGCCTCGGCTGGGACGGCAACTCGCGCAATGTGGTCGAGGTCGCGCGCACGCTCGAGGCCGCGGGCGCCCGCGCCGTGGCGATCCACGCCCGCACGCGCGCCGAGAAGTTCGAGGGCCAGGCGCACTGGGACATGATCGCCGAGGCCAAGCGCGCGGTGAGCATCCCGGTGATCGGCAACGGCGACGTGCGCAGCGCCGAGGATGCGGTGCGCATGCTCGAGCAGACGGGCTGCGACGGCGTCATGCTCGGGCGCGCCGCGTTCGGCGACCCGTGGGTGTTCCGCCGCATCCGCGCGCTCGTCGAGCGTGGCGAGGCGTTGCCGCCGCCCACCGCGGCGGAGCGGCTCGAGGCCGGCGTCCGCCACCTGGCGATGATGGAGACGGCGGTCGGCCCGGAGCACGCGGCGCGCGAGATGCGCAAGCACGTGGCCTGGTACATCAAGGGGCTGCCGCACTCGGCACGTGTGCGCGAGCAGGTGAACCACACGCGCACCGCCCGCGAGATGGCCGAGCTGTTGCGCGCCTACCTGGGTGATCTCGCAGCACTTGGACTCGAAGCGTTCGCGCCGGTGGACCCGCCGGGGTACCCGCCGAAGGCGGGTCAGGCTCCGGAGGAATCCCTGGGTGCGACGGGCTGAGCTCGACTCGCTGCTGCGCGCGGTGAAGCGCGGTCGCGTGCCGCCGGCCCGGGCGGCGAAGCGCATCGCCGAGGCCCCGCTCGAGCGGCTCGAGTTCGCGGCGCTCGACCACCAGCGCGCGCTCCGGAACGGCTTCCCCGAGGTGGTGTTCGGACTCGGCAAGACGCCCGAGCAGATGGTGGCGATCGTCCGCCGGCTGCACGCTCGGCACGGGGTGGTGCTCGCGACCCGGGTGGAGCCCTCGGCTCGTGAGGCGCTCGTCGCGACCTTCCCGCACGCGGAGGTCCACGAGCGCGCGCGCTGCGTCGTGCTGCATAAGCGCACGGCCGCCCGCGAGACGCGTGGGCGGGGACAGGTGCTCGTGCTGTGCGCGGGCACGGCCGACCTGCCGGTGGCCGAGGAGTGCGTCGTCACCGCGCGGGCCATGGGCAGCCGCGCCGAGCTGATCGCGGACGTGGGCGTGGCCGGGCTCCACCGGCTGCTCGCGCACCGGCAACGGCTGGGCGCGGCACGGGTGCTGGTCGTGGTGGCCGGGCTCGAGGGGGCGCTCCCGAGTGTTGTCGGCGGCCTCACCGACCGGCCGCTCATCGCCGTGCCCACCAGCATCGGTTACGGTTCACATATGAAGGGCGTGGCGCCGCTGCTCGCCATGCTCAACTCCTGCGCAGCGGGGGTCACGGTGGTGAACATCGACAATGGTTTCGGTGCCGGCTACGCGGCGCACCTCATCAATATGGGGAGCGGCGCCCGCCCGGCACGGGGAGGGCCCCGGCAGGCGGCGCCGAGCCGGCCCCGGCACTCGGCGCCGAGCAAGGCGAGGCGCCGTTCGAAGAAGCGGCGTACATGAGAATATGAAGCACGCCCATTTCGACTGCGTCTCCGGCATCGCCGGCGACATGACGCTCGCAGCACTCGTCTCGGCCGGATGGCCCGTGGCCGAGCTCGAGCGAATGCCCGCCCGGCTGCGACTGGAGGGGGTGCGCATCCACGTCCGCGACGTCCGCCGGGGTCCGTTCGCGGCGAAGCATGTGGACGTGGAAAGCCCCGAGCGCCAGCCGCACCGCCACCTCCACCACGTCGAGGCGATCCTCGACCAGGCCGACCTGCCCGCGACCGTGCGCGACCGCGCGAAGCTGGTGTTCCGGCGCCTGGCCGAGGCCGAGGCGGAGGTACACGGCACCAGCGTTCAAAAGGTGCACTTCCACGAGGTGGGGGCGGTGGACGCGATCGTGGACATCGCGGGCGCGCTCGCGGGCCTCGAAGCGCTGGGCGTGGGCTCGGTGAGCGCCACGACGCTGCCGCTCGGGAGCGGCTCGGTGAACTCGCAGCACGGCCGCATCCCGGTCCCCGCTCCGGCCACGGCGCTGTTGCTCCGCGGCGTGCCCGTGCGGGGCGGCCCGGTCGAGGGCGAGCTCGTCACCCCCACCGGCGCGGCTCTGCTGGCGACGCTGGTCCGGAGCTGGGGGGACGCGCCGACGTTCCGACTCACCGCGGTCGGCACCGGGGCGGGGACGCGCGAGTTCCCCGACCACCCGAACATCCTCCGCGTGCTCCTGGGTGAGCCACTCCCCGCGGGAGCGGCAGCGGGCCAGCGGCGTGTGGCCGTGCTCGAAACGGCGATCGACGATGAGAACCCGCAGTTCCTGGCCGCCGCGGTCACCGAGCTGCTGGCGCAGGGCGCACTCGACGCCATGGTCGCGCCGGTCACCATGAAGAAGGGGCGGAGCGGCATGTGGCTCGTGGTGGTGTGCGAGCCCGCGGATGCGACGCGGCTCGCGACCTCCGTGCTCACGCTCACGAGCTCGCTGGGCGTCAGGGTCCGCGAGGAGAGCCGTATCGAGTTGCCCAGGAAGATCTTGGACGTTACCACCGAGTTCGGGGCCATCCAGGTGAAGCTCGCGATTCTCCCGGGAGGGAATGCCCGCGCCGTTCCCGAGTTCGAGTCGGTGCTCCAGGCCGCGAAGCGGACCGGGGCCACCGTCCACGAGGTCTCGGCGGCGGCGATGAGGGCGGTCGAGGGGCTACCTTCGACGCCCTGAGGGGTCGTTGAACGTGAGCCTTCGACCTCGCCAGTGCGTTGTCATTCCGCGTCTTGTGACGTGTGAAATGGCCTGTCACCTGGGAAAAAACGGATTGACAGATACATGAACCCCGCCTAGCCTTTGTCTCGTGCTGGGGTCCGGGGATCGTTCCCTCCGCCCCTCATCGCACCTCAGAGTTCCGCGGCGCCTCGTTTCGCGTGTCGACTGGCAGCGGTCGCCCGCACGAGGCGCTCAAGACGAGATACCGCACAATGGGTTCGCCGTGTCCCGAACTGCCTAAGGGATACGCCGGACAGCGGAAAGGGGGGAAAGGATCAGTCGTGCAGCCAAAGCCGTCGGAATGCTCTCTAATGTCGAGCGTCCGTCGGCGATTTGTTTTGGCGACACCTCGCTCGCAATCCGTACTTCGGAAGACTTCGCATTGCCCATGCATTGCGACGATGGAGGTAGTCACATGA
>DATNFC010000031.1:0-8716 GCA_035606545.1 Candidatus Methylomirabilota bacterium | reverse complement strand
GGACGCCACATTGGCCGCAGCCGGTCAGATGGAGTGCGAGCGCGACGGCGCCACGCTGTCCGTGTTCGTGGTGCAGCGCGGAAAGGTGGTGTCGGTCGGGCCGGGCGGGTCACAGTAGCGCGGGAGCTCACACCCGCGACGTTAGCGATTGCCGCGCGCGACAAACCCTGCGGTCTTGGACGGCGAACCGCTCGGGTGAACGCCCGCTAGTAGAGCGAGAACGCGATCCGGAACGCGGCCCACACGCGCCGGGCCTCGTCCCTGACGCGGTACGGCCGGTAACGGCATTCGAGGATCGCCCTCGCGGCGGCGTGCTCGAGCATCGGCTCGCGTGTGCCGCCCACGATCTGGATCTGCTCCACCGAGCCCGTGGTGTCGACGAGCGCGACCAGCTCCACGACACCCTCGATGTTCTTGTCGCGCGCCTCTTCGGGATAGTCGGGGCGCACGAGCCGCTCGATCACGAGCTCCTCGGAGCGGATGACGGGTCCGTCGAGCGCGAGCATGCGTGCCTTGGCGAGCAGGTCCACTTCGTCCTCGCCGATCCCGACCACCTTCGTCAGCTCCGGCTCCGCTTGAGGGTGGGTCGACACGTGCCGGGGTTTCCTGCCGCCCTTGCGCGATTCCGCGGTGAGGTACGTGATCTGGAACAGGCCGGGGCTCTCCTGCTCGGCGATCTCCTCGAGCCGGATGCGCTCCACCCATTGCTTCGGGCCCTCGAACCCGAATCGCTTGGGGTCGTCGAGAAGGTTCGAGGCGCGCCGGCCGGCGACCGCGATCAGCGTGCCGAGCGCCGCCGAGACGATCAGCAGCACGACGGCGACGCGGCGGCGGTTCCCGAAGAACTCGCGGAAGTAGGTGTCGATTCCGTGCGTGAGGGGATGCGGCATGGGCGCTGGATTCCCGGGCGCGGACGAACGGGGCCGTGGTCCGGTCGGGGAGCTCGATCAGCGCGGCACTTGCAGCACGCGTCCGCGCTCGGAGTCTAACAGAAGCGCCCGCATTCGTATTCCGTTCGCGAGCACTTCCACCGGCATGGCTCCCGCTTCGGTGCGGGCGTAGCGTGCGACACCGGACGAGTCGGTGGCCACGACCAGCGCGGCGCCCAACGTCACCGCCGCGCCGGGCAGGGGCGCGCCGTCGGCATCGAGCACGCGCAGCGAGTCGAGCGGCCACTCGCTGCCCGCGGGCGCCAGTTCCTGCGCCAGCGCCAGCAGCAGCGCGTACGCCTCGGCGCGGAGCCGGCCCGTCGCGCGCAGGCGCGCCTCGGAGCTGTCGACGCGCGCGGGCGAGACGTAGAGCGCCACCGCGCTCACCTGGGCGAGCGGGTACTTGGCGGACTCTGCGACCCGCATCGTGTCGAGGCCGAGCGTGGCGAACGTGGCGGTCGTGCGTTGCGCCCAGCGCTTGCCGCCGCCGCTGTTGAAGTAGTGGCCGGCGACCGGGGCGACGTTGGCGTGTCCGATCCGCAGGTACCGTTCGGCTCTAAAAGCCTCCGCCACTTGCACGCGCTCCAGCTCGCTCACGGCATGGTCGCCGTCGCGCGTCATCACCACCGACGCGCCCGCGGCCTCGAGCATGGCGGCCAGCGCGCGCGCGACCTCGAGGTTCAGCGCCGACGCCCGCGTGCCGCCCGGGCCGGCGCCCGCGGCGTCGTCACCACCGCCCTCCGGGTCGAGTGCGATCCGGCGGCCGTGAAGCGCGCCGCCGGCCACGGCCGCGAACCGGGGCGGCCAGAGAGAGTCCTCGTCGACGCGGCGGAAGCCGGCGAGCCGCGGGATCGCGACCCCGCCCTCGGCATCGAGCGGCAGCGACAGAAAACCATCACGGTTGAGCCAGCGCGGCCGCAACGCGGGGCTCAGGACCAGCGCCGAGTCCGAGGGGAAGCGCCGCGCGAAGCCGGTGCGCGTGAGCGCGCGGGCGTCCGCGGGCGAGGCCTTCGCGGACGGAACCGCGGGCGAGACGTGCAGGAGCTGCGCCACGATCGTCGCACGCGCGGCCGTCGTTGCGGTCACGCGCCGGGAGCGCACGAAGTAGCCCCACGCCTCGCCGTCGCGAGTGCTGATCGTGGTCTCCGCGGGGACGAACGTCCCGCGCGGGATGCTCGAGAGGCGCACCGCGAAGCTGTCCGCCACGGGCAGCCCGTCGCGGTCCAGCAGCCGCGCGCGCACCGCGAACGGGCCGCGCGCGGCCGCGAGCGGTGAGCCCTGCACCTCGAGCTCGATACGCGCCGGCGGTTTCGAGAGGTGGAAGCGAAGCCGGCGCGAGCGCGAAGCACCCTCGCCGGCGAAGCGCGCGGAGAAGCTCGCATCGTGAAGGCCGCCCGCGAGCGGCGGCGCGCCGCTCCACTCGACGCGCCCGCCGGTCACCACGGTCGGCACCGGCTGGCCGTCGATCCGCATCGTGGCCGCGTCGAACGCGCCGTCGATCTCGGCCGCCAGCCGCGGCGTGGACGTGAACGTCGTGTCCGCGAGCCCCGCCGCATCGAGTGCTGCGAACGACGCCAGCTTCGGCGAATGACGCATGAACCAGCGCGTGATGCCAAGGTAGAGCACCTCCGCTTCGAGCTTCCGCGCCGCCGGCGTACGCAGCTTCTCCTCGGTGGGCGGGTACGTGAGGTAGCTCACCTCGGTCAGGAGCGCTGGGGATTCGGAGTTCCGCACCACGAAGAAGTTCCCCGGGATCATCTTCGTCACCTCGATGCCGAGGTTGCGCGTCAGCGCGCGGTACACGTCCTGCGCGGCGTCGTACGACGGGCCCTCGTCGCCCAGCTGGTAGTAGGTCTGCGTCTCGTTCACGTCGTGCAGCCCGCCGGGGTCGGCGTTGTGGTGGACGCTCACGAACAGGTCGGGCGAGGCCCCGTTCGCGATCGTGACGCGCGCGGCAAGATCCGTGCGCAGCGACGAATCGGCAGGTGAGAGAAAGTCGCGGTCGGTCTCGCGCGTCATCGTCACCTCGGCGCCGCCGGCGACGAGCAGTGCGCGAAGCTCCAGGGCCACGCCGAGGTTCACTTCCTTCTCGGTCAGCCCGCCCACGCCGATCGTGCCGGGGAAGAAACCGCCGTGGCCGGGGTCGAGGACGATCTTCCTGCCGCGCAGCACGCGCGCATCCACCGAGTCGAGCGAGTCGCGCCGGCCGTCGTACCCCGCGGCGGGGGCCTTCTTCAGGGTGGGAGGCGCGACCTCCTCGGGCGGGACGGCCCGGTGGGCCGCGCATCCCCAACTCAGGAGCAGGGCCACCGCGCCCGTCGCCAGCGAGCCGGCGGCGAGCGAGTGCGCCCGCGCGAAACGGCGCGTCCCTGCGACCGTGGCCCGCATGCGCTCGACCGTAGCACCCGTGCAAACGCCGCGGCAACCGCCCCTTGCGGCGCCGGATGCGGGCGTGCTACCTCTCAAGGCTTGTCCGCGCTCATCCGGAGCGCATCCGACACGCGTTCGGGGCCGCGCCGTGCGAAGAAGAACGTTCGCCGGCCAGCCGCGGACCTCACGGGAGGGACGCCCATGAAGCTTCGCCATGGAACACAGCTCGCCTTTCTGGCCCTGACCGTCTCGCTGTTCGCGGCGGGCTGCGGAGGGGGCGGCAAGGACGAGCTGGTCATCGGCGAGTACGGCTCGCTCACCGGCGGCGACGCCACGTTCGGCGGCTCGACCAAGTTGGGCGTCGAAGTGGCGATGGCGGAGCTGACGAGCGAGGCGCAGGGCAAGATCGGCGGTCTGCCCGTGCGCGTCGTGGTCGAGGACGACCAGTCGCAGGCGCAGGAGGCCGCGACCGCGGTGCAGAAGCTCATCAACCAGGACCAGGTGATCGCGGTGATCGGCGAGGTGGCGTCGTCGCGCTCGCTCGCGGGCGGCCCGATCTGCCAGGCCGCGGGCGTGCCGATGATCTCGCCCTCGTCCACCAATCCCAAGGTGACGCAGGTCGGCGACTGCGTCTTCCGCATGTGTTTCCTCGACGATTTCCAGGGCCGCTCGGTCGCCCAGTTCGCGTACAACACGCTGGGTATCAAGAAGGCGGCGATCCTCAAGGACCTGAAGAGCGACTACTCCGCCGGCCTCACCGAGTTCTTCGGCACCGCGTTCAAGCAGCTGGGCGGCACGATCATCGCCGAGCAGTCCTACCAGGCCGGCGACCAGGACTTCAGCGCCCAGTTGACCGCGATCAAGGCGAAGAAGCCGGACGCGATCTACATCCCCGGTTACTACACGGAGGCCGGGCTCATCGCGCGCAAGGCGCGCGAGCTGGGCATCACCGTGCCGCTGCTCGGCAGCGATGGCTGGGAAAGCGAGAAGCTGCTGGAGATCGGCGGCGAGTCGCTGAACGGTTCGTACTACACGAACCACTGGGCGCTCGACATGCCGAACCCGAAGCTCCAGGCGTTCCTGAAGACGTTCCGCGAGAAGAACGGCGGCTCGGATCCCGACGCCATCGCCGGCCTCGCCTACGACGCGGCGAACGTCCTGTTCGCCTGCCTCAAGCAGATCGCCACGGATGACCCCGGCATGTTCAAGGCGTTCGGCTCGACCAAGGCCGGCACGCCGGAGCGCAAGGCCGCCGAGGCCAAGCTGCGCGAGCTGATCGCGGCGACCAAGGGTTACGACGGCGTCACCGGCACGATCACGCTGGACGAGAACCGCAACGCCTCGAAGCCGCTCGTGGTGCTGGAGATCAAGGGCGGCAAGAAGGTGTTCAACACCTCGATCAACCCGTGATCCGACGAGGGTCCGGACGGGCCGCGGGTGACCCACTCGCGGCCCGTCGCCACGCATGAGCGAGTTCCTGCAGCAGCTGGTGAACGGCGTGACGTGGGGCAGCGTCTACGCGTTGATCGCGCTCGGCTACACGATGGTGTACGGCATCCTGCGGCTGATCAACTTCGCGCACGGGGATGTCTACATGCTGGGCGCGTTCATGGGGCTGTACGCCTCGCGCTGGCTCCACGCGGGCGAGTCGCCCAGCTTCGGCAAGGCGCTGGTCGTGCTGCTCACGAGCATGCTGGCGTGCGCGCTGATCGGCATGGTCATCGAACGCTTCGCCTACAAGCCGGTGCGGAAGTCGCCGCGGCTGTCGGCGCTCATCACCGCGATCGGGGTCTCGCTGCTGATCGAGAACGGCTGCGTCTTGCTGTTCGGCGCGAGCCCGCGTTTCTTCCCGCAGATCGTGGCGCAGAAGGCGATCCCGCTGGCGCCCGGAGTGGCGATCTCGAACCAGCAGCTGATCGTCATCGTGGTCTCGCTCGTGCTCATGCTGGCGCTGCGCTGGCTCGTGCTCCACACGCGGGTCGGGAAGGCGATGCAGGCGGTCTCACACAACCACATGGCGGCGGCGCTCATGGGCATCTCCGTGGACCGCATCGTCACGTTCACGTTCATGATCGGCTCGGCACTCGCCGCCGCGGCCGGTGTGCTGGTGGCGCTCCAGTCGCCGAGGATCGAGCCCTACATGGGCATCCTGCCAGGCTTGAAAGCGTTCGTGGCCGCGGTGCTGGGCGGCATCGGCAACATTCCGGGCGCCGTCGTCGGCGGGCTGGTGATGGGCATCGCCGAGGTGCTGGTGACCGGCTATCTCTCGCCCAGCTACCGGGACGCGATCGCGTTCGTGCTCCTGATCGTCATCCTGCTCGTGCGGCCGGCCGGCATCTTCGGCAAGGCCGTCGCCGAGAAGGTATGAAGCGCGCGCTCGCGCTCGGCGGCACGCTGCTCGCGCTCGTGGCGCTGAACGTCCTGCTGCCGCGGGTCACGAACCCCTACCACTTCCAGGTGCTGATGCTCATCGGCATCAACATCGTGCTCGCGGTGTCGCTGAACCTGGTGAACGGGTTCACCGGCCAGTTCTCGATCGGGCACGCAGGGTTCATGGCGGTGGGCGCCTACACCTCCGCGATGTTCACGTTGAAGCTGGGCGCGCCGCTCGCCGCATCGTGGTCGTTCCTGCCGTCGCCGGTGGCGCAGGGGCTGGTGCTGCTCATGGCGCTGGTCGCCGGCGGGCTGCTCGCGGCGGTGGCCGGCTGGGTGGTGGGTCTGCCGAGCCTGCGCCTGCGCGGCGACTACCTGGCGATCGTCACGCTGGGCTTTGGCGAGATCATCCGTGTGCTGATCCTCAACATCGACGCCATCGGCGCCGCGCGCGGGCTCCCGGGGATCCCGCAGTACTCGACGTTCTTCTGGGTGTTCGGCACGGCGGTACTGGTGATAGTCGTGGCGCGCCGCATCGCCACCAGCACCCACGGGCGCGCGCTGTTCGCGATCCGCGACGACGAGGTCGCGGCCGAGGCGTTGGGCGTGGACACCACGAAGTACAAGGTGCTGGCGTTCGTGTTGGGCGCATTCTTCGCCGGTGTCGCCGGCGGGCTGTTCGCGCACTTTCTCAGCTACCTGAACCCGAGCTCGTTCACGTTCCTGAAGAGCATCGAGGTCATCGCCATGGTGGTGCTCGGCGGCATGGGCTCGATCACCGGCTCGGTGCTGGCGGCGATCGTGCTGACCCTGTTGCCCGAGGTCCTGCGCTCGGTGAAGGAACTGCGCATGGTGATCTATTCGCTCATGCTCATCGTGCTCATGATCACGCGGCCGCAGGGCCTGATGGGCACGCGCGAGCTGGACCTCGGGCGCTGGTTCGGAAAGCGCTTCGGCGGTCGTCCGACTCCGAAGGAGACCGCGTGAGCGGCCACTGGAGTCCGCGATGAGCGAAGCAACGAGGCCCCCGCGCGACCCGCTCCTCAGCATCGAGAACGTCACCATGCAGTTCGGCGGCTTGAAGGCCGTCTGCGACCTGGACCTCTCGATCCGGAAGGGCGAGCTCGTGGGGCTGATCGGCCCGAACGGGGCCGGCAAGACGACCGTGTTCAACGTCATCACCGGCGTCTACTGCCCGACCCAGGGACGCATCACGTTCGAGGGCAACACCATCTCGGGGATGAAGGCGAACCGCATCGCCTGCGGCGGTATCACGCGCACGTTCCAGAACATCCGGCTGTTCTCGCGGCTGTCCTGCCTCGACAACGTCTGCGTGGCGACCCATCCGCACCGGAAGGCCGGCCTCACCGCCGCCGTGCTGCGCACGCCGGCGTTCGAGCGCGACGAGCGTTCACTCAAGCAGCGCGCCATGGAGATGCTCGCGGTGCTGGGGCTGGAGGAGCACGCGCACGAGCCCGCGACGAGCCTCGCCTACGGCCAGCAGCGCCGGCTGGAGATCGCGCGCGCGCTCGCGGGCGAGCCGCGGCTGCTGCTGCTCGACGAGCCGGCCGCTGGCCTCAATCCCCAGGAGAGCGACGAGTTGATGCACCTGATCCAGGACATCCGCCGCCGCTTCCAGCTCACGATCCTGCTGATCGAGCACGACATGAAGGTGGTGATGGGGATCTGCGAGCGCATCGCCGTGCTCGACTACGGCCTGATGATCGCGGAGGGCCTGCCGGCCGAGATCCGCGCGAATCCCAAGGTCATCGAGGCCTACCTCGGCGAAGAGACGCACAACAAGTGAGCCAACTCCTCGTCGAGTCGCTCGACGTCTACTACGGCGCGGTGCACGCCCTGAAGGGCGTCTCGCTGCGCGTCGAGCAGGGCGAAATCGTCACGCTGATCGGCGCCAATGGCGCCGGCAAGACGACGCTGCTGCGCACGATCTCCGGCATCGTCCCGTCCCGATCCGGGCACGTCAGCTTCGAGGGAAAAGACATCACGAAAACGCCCCCGCACGAGATCGTGGGCCTCGGCGTGTCGCAGAGTCCCGAGGGCCGCATGGTGTTCGCGAACCTCTCCGTCGAGGACAATCTGGAACTCGGCGCCTATCGGCGTCGCGATCGCGACGGCATCAAGCAGGACCGCGACAAGGTGTTCCACCTGTTCCCGCGGCTGCTGGAGCGGAAGAAGCAGCTCTCCGGCACGCTCTCGGGCGGCGAGCAGCAGATGCTGGCGATGGGCCGTGCGCTCATGAGCCGGCCGCGGCTGCTGCTGCTGGACGAGCCCTCGCTCGGCATCGCGCCGCTGCTCGTGCGCGACATCTTCAGGACGATTACTGAAATCAATCGTGCGGGGACTACCGTGTTACTCGTGGAGCAGAATGCGCATATGGCGTTGGGCATCGCGCAGCGCGGCTACGTGCTCGAGACCGGCCGCGTCGTGCTCGAGGACACCGCCGCGAAGTTGGCCGCGAACGACGAGGTGCGGGCGGCGTACCTGGGAGGGTAGGGGCCCCGCCTCCGCCGGGTGATGCCGGCGCATGGAGCCTGCTGGACCCAGCCCACCGTCGCACGCTCGCCCGGGCTCTGCTAGCGTGCCCCGCCATGTCCAGCTCTTCGCTCAGGGCGCTGCCGTCGGTGGAGAAGCTGCTCGGCCACGAGTTGCTGGCCGAGGTCCTGCGCGACCTGCCGCGCTCGGTGGTCACCGATGCGGTGCGCGACACGCTCGCGGAAGCCCGCGCCGCGCTCAAGGGCGCGAAGGACGCCGACTCGATCGACAGCGACACGCTGGCCCGCGCCGCGGCCCATCGCGCCCGGCTCGCGGGCGCGCCCGCGCTGCGCCGGGTGCTGAACGCCACCGGCATCGTGCTGCACACGAACCTCGGTCGCGCGCCGCTCTCCGAGCAGGCGCGCCGCATGGTGGCCGACGTCGCCGCGGGCTACTCGTCGCTCGAGTACGACCTGGAAAAGGGCGAGCGCGGTGACCGCGGCATCGGGCCCGAGCGCTGGCTCGTGCGGCTCACCGGCGCCGAGGCGGCC
>DATNFC010000030.1:0-4405 GCA_035606545.1 Candidatus Methylomirabilota bacterium | reverse complement strand
CGTTCGAGCTGGGATTCCTATACTTCGTGCGCCCGGGCGGTCGCGACCTGCGCAAGGCGGCGGAGTACTTCGAACTTGCGTCTCGACTCCCGGGAAGTCCGGCCGCGGCCGCGCGCTTCGCCGCATCGGCGAGGCAGAACGCTGGCGACCTGAGGATGGCGTACCAGCTGTGGGCGGAGGTGCGGGCGAATTCACCCAACCCGTATCTGCGCGAGATCGCGGGGCGCGAACTCGACAAGATCGCGCAGGCTATCGCCACGGGACGTGAGGAGATAGCGGTGCGGCGCATGGGCACTCCGGCGGTGATCCTCCGCTGAGTCAGCGCACCCGGTGTGAAACCTCCCGGGTGGCGTCCTGCAGTCGAAAATCCCGCTTCAGTTAATCCGCACGACGACCGATGACCACGGCGTCAGGTGAGGCATGCCCGGTGCATCCGGGCCACTGCCCGCGCTCTCGATCCGCGAGCCCGCCGCGCGGCGCGTCGCGCGAACGGATCCGGACCGGCACCACCTCGAGGGAGTGACCTCCATGTTCTTCGGTAAGAAGCAGTCGCTCGTGGGCCTGGACATCGGCAGCCACAGCGTCAAGGTGGTGGAGCTCGAAGCCCAGTCGAACAAGCAGCATCGCTTGATCAACTGGGGCATCTCGCAGCCGCTCGCCGAAGCGATCGTCGACGGCGAGATCATGGACCGTCAGCTGGTGACGGACGCGATCTCGAACCTGCTCGAGTCGCGCGGCATTCGCAACCGCAACGTCGTCGCCGCGGTGAGCGGGCGCGCCGTGATAGTGAAGAAGATCACGATGAACAAGCTCTCAGCCGAGGACGCGCAGCAGGCCATCTACTGGGAGGCCGAGCAGCACGTCCCGTACGATATCAACGACGTGTCGCTCGATTTCGAGATCCTCGGCAGCGCGCCGAACGATCCGCAGCAGATGCAGGTGCTGCTCGTCGCGGCGAAGAAGGACATGGTGGTCTCGTTCAGCGATCTCATCCGCGAGGCGGGGCTGAGTCCGATCATCGTCGACGTCGACTCGTTCGCGGCGCAGAACGCGATCGAGGCGAACTACGACATGGCGCCCGAGGAGGTCGTCGCGATCCTGAACGTGGGATCGGAGATGACGAACATCAACATCGTGCAGGCCGGCGTGCCGTACTTCACGAAGGACCTCCAGGTCGGCGGCAGCACGTTCACCGAGGCGGTGCAGCGCAAGTTCAACCTCAGCCAGGCCGAGGCCGCGGCCGCGGTGCGCGGCGAGTCGGGACCGGGGCTCGAGGTGACGCCGGTGATCGAGCAGTCGTGCGAGGGCATCGCCACCGCGCTCGATCGCGCGCAGGCCTACCTGCGCACCGCGGGTGAGGCGGGCGCGATCAGCCGCATCCTCGTGTGCGGCGGCAGCGCGCTCACGCCGGGCGTGACCGACTTCCTCAACCGTCGCTTCCATGTGCCCGCGGAGGTCGTGAATCCGCTGGCGCGCATCCAGTACGACCCGGGCCTGTTCGCGGGCCAGGACGTGATGAAGGTGGCGCCCCTTCTCACCGTCGGGATCGGTCTCTCGTTGCGCCGCCAGGGAGACAAGCGATGATCCGCGTCAATCTCCTGCCGCGCGAGGAGAAGGCCAAGCGCAAGTCCGCTGCGCCGGTCGATCTCAAGATCGGCGACATGGTGCTGCCGGGCATCATCCTCGGTGCCGCGGCGCTGTTCATCCTCGGTTCCACGATGTCGCAGCGCGCTCGCCAGGCCGGGCTGGAGAAGTCGATCCAGCAGGTCGAGGCGGAGTCCCGCGCGCTCGCGCCGCAGATCGCGCGCGTGAACCAGCTCGCGCAGGAGCGCGCCGAGCTGGATCTGCGCATGGGCATCATCTCCAAACTGGAAAAGGGGCGTACCCAGAGCGTTCGGCTCATGGATGAGCTGGCTCGGTGCGTTCCGGACCACCTCTGGCTGACCGGGGTCTCGCAGGATGCGGGCAACCACCTTCAGCTGGAGGGGGTCACTTATTCGAACCTGGTCGTGTCGGATTTCATGTCGCGGATCGAACGCTCGCCGATGTTCTCGAACGTCGAGCTGGCGGTGGCCGAGCGCGGGAATGTGACCGACAAGAGCGTCGTGAAGTTCCAGGTCAGCTGCACGGTCAACCCCGACAAGAGCGCGAACTAGGAGATCCGCACCATGGCCACGTTCGACATCAAGAGCCCGGGCGCGCAGAAGCTCCTGCTTGCGATCCTGCTTGCGGGTGGCGCGGTGGGCGTGTACTTCGGCACGCACCTGCTGCCGTGGACGTTCCCGAGCGGCAGCGAGAAGATCGCCGAGCTCAAGTCGCAGTACGAGCAGAAGTCCGCCGAGCTGGCGCGCGCCCGCGCGTCGGTGGCCGACCTGCCGCGCTTCGAGGCCGAGTACGATCAGCTCCACCAGCGCTGGGAGATGGCGTCCGAGCTGCTGCCCACGGAGCGCCAGCTGCCCACGTTGCTGCGCAAGATCACGCTCGCCGGCCAGCAGACCGGCGTCACGTTCACGATGTTCCGTCCTGGCGCCGTGCAGCCGTCCGACTACCACACCGAGATGCCGATCGCGGTGTCGGTGGCCGGCGACTACCACTCGGTGGGTTCGTTCCTCGCCGAGCTGGCCAACATGCGCCGCATCGTGACCGTCTCGAACCTCAAGCTGACCACGAACAACAAGAACGACGGCACGGGTTCGACCGTGGCGGAGTTCACCGCATCGGCCTACAGCCTCAACACGGCGCCGGCGGCGACGACCGCGACCGCGAGCACCGGCTCCACGCCTTCGGGCGCAGCGCCGGCGGCTGACCAGAAGAAGGGGGACAAGAATGGCCGCAAGAGCTGACGATACGGGTGGCGGCCAGAAGGGCGGCGGCGCGCTGCGCATCGTGGGCGTGGTCGTCCTCGCGCTCGCCGCGGTGGGCTTTGGCGCCGTGCGCATGGGGTTCATCCATCTTCCGGGCTCGCCCAACGAAGACGCGGTGCTGTCGAAGTCCCAGGACGCTCCCGCCGAGGTCGGCCTGCCCCAGGCCGCTCCGGGCTCGCCCGCAGCGAAGATGGCCGCCGGCACCGCCGGCGGCGTCGCTGACCTCGATGCACCGGCCGCCGAGCCGGCCGCCCCTGCGCGGCGTCCCGGCACGCGCGCGGCCTCGACGGGTGGTTCGGGCTCGGCGCTGGTGACGGCGGTGGCGCCGGAACCCGTCGGCGCGAGCGCCGGCGCCGGCCGCATCGACGAGCACGTGACCTATCAGTACAACGCGCTCGGCCGTCGTGACCCGTTCCAGTCGTTGCTCACCGGCGAGTACGTGTCCGAGCACGACGAGGCGGGCAACGCGACGCCGCCGGATCCGGGTGGCATGAAGGTCGTGGGCATCGTGTGGGGCGCCACCGATCAGTTCGCAATGGTGGAGGACGCGCGCGGCAACAGCTACGTGCTCCGCAAGGGTGACAAGCTGCAGAACGGCTATGTGGAGTCGCTTCGGAGGGATGCCGTGGTGGTGAACATCACCGCGGATGGGACGAGTCAGACGGTGGTGATTCCGTTCGTGCGGAAGGGAGACCCAAATGCTCGTTAAGAATGCCGGCATCGGCATCCTTGGGGCGGTGTTGCTGGCGGCCGCCCTGGCGGCTCCGGCCGCAGCCCAGAATACGGCCGGTCGCGACGTGGGCCTCGTCCGCACCGCGACCGGCAGCTTCAGCCTGGACGTGGACGGCGCCGACCTGCGCACGGTGCTGCGCGCGATCGCGGAGTTCAGCGGTCGCAACATCGTGCTCGGCAACAACGCTCGCGGCGTGGTCCGCATCCAGCTCAAGAACGTGGCGTGGCAGGACGCGCTCAAGGCCGTGCTGCGCGCGAACGGTCTCGACTACGTCGAGGACGGCTCCGTCATTCGCGTCGACGATGCGTCGAAGCTCAATGCCGAGAAGGTCGAGCGCGAGACGGCGAACGCCCGCACGCTTGAGCTGGTTCCGCTCGAGACGCGCATCGTGAAGCTCAACTACGCCAACGCGGGCGAGCTCACCGGCCCGCTCGGGAGCTCGCTGTCGAAGCGCGGCTCGGTGCAGGTTGAGAAGCGTACGAACTCGCTCATCATCACCGACCTGCCGTCGAACCTCGACGCGGTGGCACAGATGGCGCTCCAGCTCGACTCGCAGACGCCGCAGATCGAGATCACGGCGAAGCTGGTCGACGTGGACGCCTCCGCGATCCAGTCCATCGGCGTGGTGTGGAACCACGGTATCGTGAAGTCGCAGTTCTTCGTGGACGGCAGCGGCAAGCCGATCACGCTGAACCCAGCCATCAGCCCGAGCGGCAACGAGGTGCTCGGTGGTGGTGTGAACACGCCCGTGGGCGCCCCGGCGGCCCGCGTCACGGTGGGCCTGTTCGAGAAGTGGGGCGACCTCGAA
>DATNFC010000029.1:0-2994 GCA_035606545.1 Candidatus Methylomirabilota bacterium | reverse complement strand
TCGCGCTGTGCTGCGCGCCGCCACGTAGAGCCCGTCCTCCGATGGATCGAGCTGCACTTTATCCTGCCACCCGAGCCGCTTGCCGTCGCGGTCGATCACGAGCGCGGAAATCAACAGGTCCCCGTCCACGACGCGCTCCGTCCCGAGGATGACCGCGACGGATGCCTTCGCCGCCGCGGCGGCGACGCGCTCCCAAGCGCGCTCGAGGAACGCGGCGTCGGGCGGCGGCGCCGGCACGGACTTGCGCCGGTAGCCGGGCACGTACGCCTCGGGGAAGCACACGATCGCCGCGCCTTCGACGCCAGCCTTCGCCACGGCATCGACAGCCAGAGACACGGACTCGTGGGGAGACTTCGGGAACCTGATGTTCGCCAGCGCGACCCGCACCGTGCTCACGAGAGCTACCCCCTTCGCCTCTCATCGCCCACGCGCACCGTCCAACCCATGCGATCGCAGTGCTCGAGCAGCGGCACGCCGTACTTGCGTGACGCGCCGGTGATGCCGCGGAAATCCGCAACGGTCAACGCAGCGTGGCCGCCGCTGAACCAGCCGGACAATAATGTCTGGAGGCGGGACATCTGAGTCGCGGTGTACGTCAGCTCGGCGTTCACGCGCACGAGCCGGCCCAAGAAGAAGCCCAGGCCCGCGGCGTCCGCGGCGCCCGCGCCCAGCGCCTTCTGCCAGGCGGCATTCTCAGGCACCTGGAAGTCGCCCGCCTCCAGCATGGCCTCGAGCTTCTGCAGCGCGGCCAAAGCAGCGGCCGGCGGCTCCCACGGCATCCCTCCAGGGCGAATGCGCTCGCCGGTCTGCTCCACTTCATCATCCGAAAGCAGCGAGGCAAACGCCATGTCGAATAGCCCGGCATCGAGCGACGACTTGAGCCCGGCCTTCAACTCCCCCTTCATGATCCCGTAGCGCGCGGGGTTCTTCTCGGCGTACTCGCGCACGGCGTTGAGCACCTGCTCGCGCGCATCGCCCCAGCGCGAATCCGAGAGCCAGCGACCTGCCACGGGCGAGACCGCACTTCCGCGACGGACCAACGATTCCAAAGCGCCTGACACCGTGGCCACGCTCTCTCCCACCTCGGTCGCGAGCTGCTCGGTGCCGGCTGGCTTCACCCAGCCGGAGAGCTTCTCCAGCACGCGCGACTCCAGGGTCCCGGTCTCGTGCACCTCGAGCGAGTCGAGCCCCTCGACATCCGCACGCCGTCGCCTTTCGGCCACGGGCTCGATCACCGCGCCGCCGCCCACGGTTCGGCTCGGCGAGTACGAGCGGATCACGAACCGGTCGCCGCGTGCGGCCACGGTGGGCTGCTCGAGGCGCAACTGCGCGAGCGTCGACTCACCGGCGCGCAACCCGCCCACGGCGGATCGGCCGAGCAGCAGCAATCGCCCGATGATCTCCGAGGCGCCGAGATGGAACCGCACGCGCGTGTCGGGCTTCCACTCGCGCGGGTAGTCGTCGAGCAGCTCGAAGCGCACATCGACCACGCGCGAGGGGCGGAGGCTTCCGGGGGTGCACAGCCAGTCGCCGCGCTCCACCTGGTCGCGCTCGACGCCGTGAAGCGCGAGCGCGGTGCGCTGGCCGGCGAGGGCTTCCTCCACGGTCTCGCCGTGCACCTGCACGCGGCGTACGCGCACCTGGGCGCCGCGTGGCTGCAGCTCCAGCACGTCGCCGGGGCGTACGTTTCCGCGCCAGAGCGTGCCGGTCACCACGGTGCCGAAGCCTTCGACCGTGAACACGCGATCGACGGGCAGTCGCATCGCGTCGCCCTCGCGGTGCGAGTCGCCGGCCGCGAGCCGCGCATCGATCGCCGCCAGGAGCTCAGAAGTCCCTGCGCCCGTCACCGCGGAAACAGGCACGATGGGCGCGTCCTCGAGAAACGATCCAAGCACCAGAGCGCGCACGTCGCGCGTCACCTCTGCCAGCCACTCGTCCTCCACGAGGTCGCGCTTCGTGAGCACGATCACGCCGCGCTCGACGCCGAGCAGCTTCACGATCGAGAAGTGCTCGCGTGTCTGCGGCATCACGCCTTCGTCGGCGGCGATCACCAGCAGCACCAGGTCCACGCCGCCGACGCCGGCGAGCATGTTCTTCACGAACCGCTCGTGGCCGGGCACGTCCACGATGCCGACGCGCACGCCGGCGGGGGTCACGAGCGGCGCGAAGCCCAAATCGATGCTGATGCCGCGCTTCTTCTCCTCGGGAAGCCGATCGGTGTCGACGCCGGTGAGCCGACGGACGAGCGCGGTCTTGCCGTGATCGATGTGGCCGGCGGTCCCGACGATGGCGAGGCGCAGCGGAACGCCCGGCCCCGGGGCACCTTCCCCGGACGGGCTCACTGGTTTTTCAGGGGTTCGGGGCATTCGTCAACGATTCTACAGGCTTCCTCTGCGCCCACACCCATCCGCCGTGAACTGCGCGCGCCCTCCGGCCGATAACGGGGACTGAACTCGAGCGACCCCGTGCCCGGAGCGGCACCGGCAAACTCTCAACTCGGACGAGGCGCCACAACTGTGAACGCCGAGGACGCTTTCATCCCATCGCAGGACCGTCGCTCGTTCTTCGACTCCGGTCCCGCGAGCATGGTGCTGACGCAGCTCGAGCGTGGGCTCGAAGATGCGTCGCCGGTCGTTGTGCTCACCGGCGAGCCCGGCGTGGGCAAGACGACCGTCGTGCGCGAGGCGCTCGCGCGCTGGGGCTCGCGCGTCACCGCGGTGTGGTTCGAGGTCGAAGCGGGCCCGGCGGAGAAGACGCTCTTGAAGACCATCCGGGCGTTCGGCGGCCACGGCCGGGCGAAGGATGAGCGGCCCGAACTGATCGCGCGCATGGCGCACGCGCTGAACGACATCTCCGAGCGCGGCAGCACGCCGATGCTGGTCGTCGACAACGCGCACGAGTACAGCCTCGACATGCTCGCCGAGGTCGGGCGCATCGAGAGCGCGGCGATCGCCGCGGACCAGACGTTGAAGCTGCTGCTCGTGGGGCATCCGC
>DATNFC010000028.1:0-2917 GCA_035606545.1 Candidatus Methylomirabilota bacterium | reverse complement strand
CATCGTTCGCAGTGAGACGGGAACGGCGGCGACCGGTCGGACCTGCACCCTTGGCCCGAGCATCGCGCCCGGTCGCGAGCGAACCACTGCACAGGCCTTGGCAACGCGCCGCTTCCCGCTCTCACCCTTGCCGCGCCTGACGACGCCACCCCCGAATGCCCCTGCCAGGAGAACCCATGCGCAACGTCGCCGGACCCAGCTTCGCCGGGTGCCCCGGCCACGCCCTGCTCCACCGCGTGGCCCTCGCCCTCACCGTCCTGATGCTCGGCGCGACCCACGCGTCCGCCCAGCTCATCTTCGACGGCAGCGTGCTCTACCAGAACAGCGCCACGCCGAGCGTCGCCGGGCAGTTCGTGGGCGGCCCCACCGGCGGTGCCGCGATCGCCGCCTGCCCGGTGGGCTACAACGCCGCGGCGTTGGGCACGCTGAGCTTCACGCACAACACCTACCAGGACCCGCTGCTGCCGCTCGCCGCGTACGCGCCGAACCGCGTGCCGGTGTTCCAGCCCAAGCTCGGGAGCCCCGCCTACTCGTTCGCGGTCACGGTGCCGAACGACGGCTTCTTCCAGCAGACCTGCTACGTGGGCGCGATCGGCCCCGATGTCGCGGACGACTGGACGAAGGGCTGGACGTACTGGGATTCCACCGGCGCCTCGCGCCAGGACCTGCACCTGCCCGGCATGCCGGACCCGCGGCCGACCGTGGTGCACGCCAACATCATCGCGAACGTGGACCAGTTCTGGGGCGCCGACAGCAATCACCTCGTGCGCGGCCAGTTCCGCGTGCAGGGCGGCGCGAGCCTCACCATCGCCGCGGGCACCGTGATCTTCGAGGAGCGCGCCACGCTGGGCACGATCCGCATCGATCGCGGCTCCAAGATCTTCGCGCTGGGCAAGGCCGACTCGGTGATCATCGTCACGTCCGACGACGCCCCCGGCTCGCAGACCGTGGGCGCAGGCGGCGGGCTCGTGATCAACGGCCGCGCGCGCGTCAACAACGCCAACACCTGCGCCGGCGACTCGGCGTCCGCCGAGGGCGGCGCGGTCGGCTTCTACGGCGGCGACGACGATCACGACAACTCGGGCGCGCTCCGCTACGTGCGCATCGAGTACGCGGGCAAGGAGATCACGCCCAACAACGAGCTCAACTCGTTCACGAACAACGCCGTCGGCGACGCCACCACGTTCGACTTCCTGCAGGCCCACCGCGGCGCGGACGACGGCTTCGAGACGTTCGGCGGCACCGCCCAGGTGAAGCACCTGGTGTGCAGCGACGGCCGCGACGACGGCTTCGACTGGCAGCAGGGCTATCGCGGCAAGGCACAGTTCGTGATCGTGCGCACCAGCCCCGAGTTCGCGCCCTCGGGCACGCAGAACGGTGACAAGGGGATCGAGGCCGACAACAACGACGTGGCGCCGTTCACGCAGCTCGTATGCGCGGGCCGGTCGAATCCGATCGTGGCGAACTTCACGCTGGTCGGCGACAAGCGCGCCGGCGCGTCGTTCCCCGGCTCGCCGGCCGGCGTGAACCTGCGCCGCGCCACCGCCGGCACCTGCCTCAACTTCATCGTCTACAACTACAAGTCGAGCGCGGTGAAGATCGACGACGACGTCACCTGGCTCGCGCACTGCCCGGCGATCCCGCCCGACCAGGCGCTGTTCTGCTCGGCCGCGACGACCGGCGTCGTCGGACAGGGCCAGGTGTTCATCGCCAACAGCGCGCCGAACCCGTTCCGCCGCGACGTGGCGTTCCAGTTCTCGCTCGCCGAGGCGGGCAAGGTCACGGTCGAGGTCTACGGCGCCGACGGCCGCCTCGTGGAGACGCTCGTGAACCGCGAGCTGCCCGCGGGCACGCACTCGATCGCCTGGCAGCCCGCGGCCAGGGTCCCGAGCGGCGTCTACTTCTACAAGGTGTTCGCGAACGGCCGGCAGGCGAGCGGGAAAGTGATCCGCGTTGACTGATCCGACCCGGGAGGTCCCGCCGATGACCCATCCCCCCACGTCCAGCGCCCCCGGCCGTTTCCGCGGCCGGGGGCTGCTCGTCGCGCTGGCCCTGCTGTGCCTGGCCGCGCTCCCGGCGTTCGCGAAGGGCAGGGTGCAGGGCCGCGTGCTCGCGGCGGACACGCACGAGCCGGTCGCGTTCGCCGACGTCCTGTTGATCCCGGCTGACACCACGCTCGCCCGCGTCGGCGGGCTCACGAACGTGGACGGGACGTTCACGATCGAGGCCGTGGCCGGCACGTACGCCGTGCAGGTGCGCGCGCTCTCCTACGCCAGGAAGCTGTTCGAGAACGTGGTTCTGGCCGACAGCGGCGTGGTCGCGCTGAACGCGGATCTTTCGCCCGAAGCGATCATGCAGAAGGAAGTGCTGGTCGAGGCCAAGGCGAAGCTCAACACCGAGACCGGCGTCCTCACCGAGCGGCGGAAGGCCGGCACCGTCGGCGACGCCGTGAGCGCGGAGCAGGTGCGTCGCTCCGGCGACCGCAACGCCGCCGACGTGCTGCGGCGCGTCACCGGGCTCTCGGTGTCGGACGGCAAGTACGTTTACGTGCGCGGCCTCGGCGAGCGCTACAGCTCCACCGAGGTGGACGGCGTGCGCATCGCGAGCCCGGAGCAGAACAAGCGCGTCGTGCCGCTGGACCTGGTGCCGGCGAGCCTGCTCGAGAACGTGGTCGTGCAGAAGACGTACACCGCGGACCGCCCCGGCGAGTTCGGCGGCGGTGACGTGGAGGTGCGGACGAAGGACTTCCCCGGCAAGCGCACGTGGGCGTTCTCGATCTCGCAGGGCATCGAGTCCGGCGTGACATTCCAGGACCGCATGACCTACACGTCGACCGCCGCGGACATCTTCGGCTTCGGTGCCGGCGCCCGCGCGCTGCCGGGCGCGATCACCGAGATCGGGGACGTGAAGCTGGCGC
>DATNFC010000027.1:0-4338 GCA_035606545.1 Candidatus Methylomirabilota bacterium | reverse complement strand
CGGGGTCTTCGGATCCACGTGGTGCCGAACGTCCGCGTCCCAGTGCGGCCCGGAGTCCGGCACGCGGTACTTGAGCAGGATCGCGGTGATCCCGCGGTCCACGAGCCAGTCACAGATCTCCGTTCCCTCGAGATCGATCGCCAGCGTCTTGTAGCCACCGCCCGGGAAGACGATCACCGCGACGCCCGTGTTCCTCGTCGCCGGCGAATAGACGGTCATCGTGGGCCGCGCAACGCGCATCGCCGCCGTCCACGGCTTGCCCGCGATGAGATTGTTCACCACGGCCAGCGTCTCGGGCCCCTCTACGGATTGCGCGAGCGGAGCTTCCCCCGGCCAGATCGGCATCTGCGTGTGACCCGGCGCCGGCTCCCACACCGCCGCCTCGACGTCGACCCCCGCGAGCAATGCGATGGCACTTGCGACCAGGACACTTGTCTTCATGGCTGCTCCCGTCGATGGCTTCGAGACGCGCCCGCCCGCGACGGCCCCGGCTTCCGTGCTGGGACCCGTCGACCCCACACACCCGTCTCACGGCTCCCGTATCGTATCCTGACCCGCCCGCCCACGGCCGTGCCGGGCGGAATCGGTCGTCATCGTCGCCAGTGTTCCCCATCCGTCGAGGTTCCCATGCGCACGCGCTTCATGATCCCAGCGGCCGCGATGCTCCTCGCCGTGCTCGCCGCGTCTGCAAACGCCGCCGTCAAGTCCCGCGTCGTCGAATACGAAGCCAACGGCGTCGCACTCCAGGGCTACCTCGCCTGGGATGACGCCGCCAAGGGCAAGCGACCGGGCGTGATCGTCGTCCACGAGTGGTGGGGCCACAACGCACACGCACGCCACGCCGCTGACAAGCTCGCGAGCGCCGGCTACGTGGCGTTCGCGCTCGACATGTTCGGCAAGGACAAGGTGACGACGCATCCGGACTCCGCGCAGGCGTTCGTGGCCGAGGCGATGGGCGACGCGGAAGCGATCCCGACGCGATTCAATGCGGCGCTCGCGCTGCTCAAGGCCGACTCACACGTGGATGGAGCGCGCATCGGCGCCATCGGCTACTGCTTCGGCGGTGCGGTCGTGCTGGGCATGGCGCGCGCGGGCGAGGACCTGAAGGCCGTGGGCACGTTCCACGGCGCGCTCGCCACGCAGCACGCCGCCGAGCCCGGCAAGGTGAAGGCGAAGCTGCTGGTCCAGACCGGCGCGGACGACCCCATGGTCAACGCCGAAGCGGTGGCCGCGTTCGAGAAGGAGATGAAGGCCGCGGGTGCCAGCTACCGCGTGATCACCTACCCCGGTGCGAAGCACAGCTTCACGAACCCGGCCGCGGACAAGGCGGGCGTGCCCGGGCTCGCCTACAACGCGTCGGCCGACCAGAAGTCGTGGGCCGAGCTGCTCAAGTTCTTCAAGAAGGAGCTGTAGCGAACGCCTTCGTGCGGCTAGCGGGAGCCGCTCGGGAACAGCTCCGCATGCCCCCAGTAGCCGACGCCCGGGCGGGTTCCGATTCAGCCCTGACCGAGTGAGGGTGCCTCGTCGTACGCGTGGACCCAGGCGCCGAAGTCAGTCCCTCGGATCGGTGTCCGCTCGTCGCACAATGGCCGCCCGTGGCGCACGAGGAGAATGCGCTGTTTCAACAGGAATCGCCCCGCGATCCGCCCTTCACCTCGCGACCACGATCTGAACCGAGCGGTTTCCACCCGCAAAATCGAGTCGTGCGAAGTACACGCCGTTCGGCACGCGCGCGCCGGTGCCCGACGTGAGCGCCCACGTCACGGCGCGGCGACCCGCCTCGAGCGCCCCCGCGAAGGCCGTCGCGATGCGACGTCCCTGGGCGTCAAACAACTCGAGCTTCGCCACCAGCGTGATCGGTGAATCGATGAGGAACGTCACCGACCGCGCGGCCGGGTTCCGATCGGCGACGCTCAAACTCACGCCGCGCGCCGGTGAGCGGTACTCGTCAACCGACACCACGCTCGGGGCGCCGAGCGTGAAGTCGCTCCCGTTCCAATTGAGTCGCGTGAACGCGAACCCGGTCGAGCCCAGCGACCACGCGGTGAACCCGCCCAGGTAGTCCGCGCCGGGAACGTGGAGCTCCTCGCTGCCGCTCCAGCCAAACGCGGTGGGCACGTTGTTCAGGTATTGCTCGAGGATGATCGGCGCGCTCCAGTTGGCGGGCGTCGTGTCGGCCACGCTCGCGCCGGGTACCAGGTTCTCGAACCGGATCGTGGTGTGGCCGTTCTCGCCGGGCGGCGAGCCCGCGTTCGTGAACATGAGCCGCCAGTTCGTCGCCGAACCGTCCACCGAGAAGACGTGCGGCCCCTCGAGCTGCTGGATGCCGGTGAAGCCCCGGAGCGTCTTCGGGAAGTAGCCGAGGTCGTGCCAGGTGTCGACGCTGCCCGAGTCGCTGCGTGCCACGCCGACCGCAAGCGCGCCGCGGTTGAGCTTGGTGTCGACGGAGTCGTGCGCGTCGTAGTACATGAGCAGGCAGCCGGGATGTTCGGGATCGTGGATCAGGTAGCAGTCCCGGAATTGAGACTGACCGCTGTAGAGAGGCGGGTCGGGAACGGCCCAGCCCGTGTTCGCGGCCTCCCACACCATCACGCGCGGCGAATCCCACACCGTGTTCGTCGTGTCGAGGACCGCCGTGGAGACGTAACCGATCCGCTGGTCCTCCTGGTCGTCCACGCCCGTATAGAACATGTACGTGCGGCCGTTGAGCTCGATCAGGCTCGGCGACCACACGTGCCTGCGGTTCCACCACGTCGTGTCCACCGCGAACGCCAGCGTGTCCACCGCCCAGTGCAGCAGGTCGGGCGACCAGGCATGTCCGAACGTGCGCTCCGACCGGTGGAGCCCGCCGCTGCGCTGGTAGATCAGGTGAAACAGCTCGCGCAGCTTGACGCTGATGACGACCGAGTCCGATGAGACCGTCGTGTCTGCGTGCGGGACGACGTTGCGGTAGAACGCGAACTCTTTCACCGAAACATCGCCGTCGGGGTCGCGATAGACCCAGAACGTGGGATGGATCTCGGAGTTCACGTGGAACGGAGTCGTGCCCTGGCCCTGGCCCCGACTGGCGCCGGGCCAGCCGGTGAGCGCGAGGCAGACGAACAGCAGCGCCGCAGGCTTCGATGGTGGCTTCAGCAGGCTCCCCCGCTCCGCCCGGCCCATGGGATCGGATTCTCGACGAACGGCCGTGATGAGTTTACGCGGCCGGGCATGGCTCGAGCCAGCGAGCCCGGCCTGCGGGCCCTCGGCGTGAACCCATGAGAGACTGCGCCGAATGGAACGGTTCGAAGCGGTCGTCATCGGCGCCGGCCAGGCCGGGCTCGCGGCCAGCCACGAGTTGGCGGCGCGCGGCATCGAGCACGCCGTACTCGAGCGCGGAGAGATCGGCGACACGTGGCGCACGCGGCGCTGGCGCTCGTTCCGCATCGTGAGCCCGAACTCGCTCAACCTGCTGCCGGGTTACGAGTACGACGGCCCCGATCCGGATGGGTTCGCCGACACCGCCGCGTTGCTCGACTATCTCCAAGGCTATGCGACCTCGTTCAAAGCCCCGATCCGCACGCGGACAGTGGTTCGAGCCGTACGGGCGAACGACGGCCGTGGCCATCTCGTCCATACCGCCGACACGACATGGCACGCCGACCACGTCGTCGTCGCGACGGGCGCGTTCGGAAGCGCGAGCGTACCCGCGCTGGCCGCGGCGCTTTCGCCCACGATCCGCTCGCTGCACACGGACGACTACTGGGCGCCGGAAGACCTGCCGCCGGGCGGCGTGCTGGTGGTGGGCGCGGGCCAGTCGGGACTGCAGATCGCCGATGAGCTGGCGCGCGCCGGACGCCCGGTCATCGTTGCCGTGGGCACGCACGGCTGGGTCCCGCGACGCGTCTACGGCCGCGACCAGATGTGGTGGCGCATGGACAACGGCGACTACCGCACCGTGGTCGGCCACGCCGAGCGCCCCAAGGCCGACTACCCGTTCACGTTCCTCGCGCGCTGGGGCACCGTCGACTTCAACGTCCGTACGGCCTGGCAGTCGGGCGTGCGCCTCGCCGGCCACCTGGTGGGCGTCGACGGCACGCGCGTCGCGTTCGCGCCCGACCTCGTGCCGCTCCTGCGCGCCGGCGACAACGTCGCCCGCGAGTTCATCCGCCGTGTCCGCGACTTCGCACGCGGCCGCGGCGACGACGTGCCGGAGCCGGAGTTGGAGAGCCACTGGCGCGACACGGAGGTCGAGCAGTTGAAGCCGCCGGCGACGATCGACCTCGCGGCCGAGGGCATCCACACCGTGCTCTGGTCCACGGGCTACCGCCAGGACTTCTCGTGGATCCGCGTTCCCGG
>DATNFC010000026.1:0-24537 GCA_035606545.1 Candidatus Methylomirabilota bacterium | reverse complement strand
CCCACGCGATGAAGGGTGATCTCGAGCGCTGTCTCGCGGCGGGAATGGATGCCTACGTCAGCAAGCCGATCCGCGCCGCGGAGCTCTACGAGCTGATCGATCGGCTCGTCACCGTGCAGCGCAAGCGCGAAGACGACGGCGGCGAGGGTGAGGAAGCCGCAGCCGCTTGACGCACGAATGGCCTGACGAAACGGTCGGGGATGTTCCGACTGGAACAATGACGGTCCACCATGCGAGAATTGATCCATGGTTGGCGTCAGCGCCATGGATGGCCGATCGCGGTGGCCGCATCGCATCGGCTCGAACGAGATCACGCGCAGGAAGGGCGCGCGAGTCGCGGCCACGCTCCTCGCCTTCGCGCTGCTCAGCGTCTGCGTACCGCGCGCCCGCGCCCAGGACCCGAATCAGACCGCGACGGTCTTCGTCGGCGGCTTCGCCAGTGTCGGCGCGAGCCGGACCGGTGTGTTCGGTGTCGACGGCAGCGAAGCGCTGCTCGACAGCATCGCGGCCCTGGTCGGCGTTCCGGTCGCCCACGGCGAAGCAGCGCTGGCCCCGAACGTCGCCGCGGACATGCTCTACTACGGAGATACGCCGCCGCCCTACTACACCGACGCGGATAGGGCGGAGCTGGCGCAGGTCACGACGCAATGGGGCGGGGGCGTGCCGCGATACGCGCTCATTGTCGCCAAGTACGCGCGCGAGCTCATGCGGCGCTCGGGCGCCCGACAGGTCAACATCGTCTCCGGCAGCTTCGGCTCGCTGATCGTGCGCTGGATGATCGAGAAGGACCTCGGCGCGCTCGCGAGCAGCGGCGCCATTGCGCGCTGGCTCTCGGTCGAGGGACTGATCGCGGGCAACTGGGCCGCGAGCCGGGATCACCTCGTCGATCTCATCGAGCTGGTCGAGCCGTTCCCAATCGACGTGGACCACATGAAGTACGACTGGGTCGCGGCGAACATCCATTCCCCGCGCGACGAGGTGGACAGCCCGTTCTACGCCAACATCCTCATGGGCTCGCTCGCGTCCACGGACGACGAGTACCAGAACGGCGCGCTGAGCGACCTGATGCTGGCCGAGCGCGACTGGCAGCCCAACGACGGCCTGCAGCTCGTCTCCGATGCGCTGTTCCTCCACGTGACCTCGCGCTCGCAGTACCTCGGGCTGCCGCCAACGATGGGCCTGCTCCGCAACAACCACCTCGACATCAAGTACAATCGCGGCGGCCGGGCCGACGTGGCGACGTTCCTGACGCAGCGCCGGCGCGTCGCGATCGTGATGACCGACGCGACACTCAAGAACATCAGCGAGCCCACCGGTCCACTCTGGGACTGGCGACCGGCCGAGGTGGTGCTCGAGAGCCGGGTCAGCTCGCCGGCCGTGGCCGCGCGATGGGGCATTCACGAGCCGCTCAGCGTGCGCGAGAAGGAGGGCGCCGTGGCGCCGCTGCGGCGTTTCAACGCTGCGGGCGAACATCAGCGCTTCACCGAGCTCCTGTACGACGGTCTCGTGCTTCCCGAGGAGACCGAGCTGCGGCTCGAGCTGCATGCGGAAGAGATCGACTACGACTGGCGCTACCAGGTCCTCGAGACCGTCACCCGGCCCTACTACGATGAGCTGGGCTCGGGCTCGATCATGGTCTCGACGCTGGCGCCCGGCACGTACACGTTCGACGCCCCCGGATGGAGTTGCGCGGTGGCCGTGCTGACGTACGACTACCCGTTCGCGCCGTTCGTCGAGGCTCCGGTCGCGGCCGCGGTGCCGCCCGCGCCGGGCCCCGTGGCGCTGGCGATCTCGCCGAACCCGCACAAGGGCAACGTGCGCATCGCGCTGGCAGGTTTCGCGCCCGCGGGTGGGGCCGAGCAGGCGACGCTCGACGTGCACGACATCTCCGGCCGGCTCGTGCGCCACATGGTGGCGCCCGCGGGTGACGGCTTCCTCTGGGACGGCCGCGGCGAGAGCGGCGTCCCGCTGCCCGCCGGGATCTATCTCTACCGCGTCGTCACGCCGCGTGGCGCGTGGACGGGCCGGAGCGTGATGATCCACTGAGCCGCGGGGGCCGGGGAATCAACGGAACAGCAGCTGGGCCCGCTTGTCCGCGCCGGCCTCGTACGTGATCCAGTACATGGGACCGGTCACGAGGTTCATCTGCTCGTCATGCCAGGTCCACAGCACCTGCTGGAGACCCTGGACGCGCATGGAAAGCAGGCGCTGAACGACATTGCCGTGCAGGCCCACGATGCGCACGTCCACGTCCGCGGAGTCCGGGACGTCGAAGTACACGGCCACGGCTTCCACCGAGGGGTTGGGAACGGGGTAGAGGTCGCCGAGCGAGGACAGCGCGAGCGTGTCGCCCGAGGTCAGGTCCCGATCCACGACCGTCAGCTCGGTGGTCGCATCCGCGACGTCTCCGATCACGTTCGCGACCACCTGATAGGCGCCGGGGCTGAGCCCGCCGAACGCATAGCCCCCGCGGGTCGTGAGCGTGCGAGCGAGGCTCGCATGACCGTAGCGCAGCTCGACCTCGACGCTGTCCGCGTCATCCACCACGCGCGTGCCCGCGAAGTGGCCGTCCGTGGCCACGAGGTAACCCGTGAGCCGCACGTGACCACGGATCGTGAACGGACCCTTGGGCGCCGTGGGTGGGTCGTGTGAGCAGCCGAGCTGGACGCCGGCCGCGACGAGCGCCAGGACCAGGACGAATCGTGCCATTCACGGGTGCTTTCCGCTGCGCGCCTTCTCGATCTTGCTCTTGCTGACCTTCAACGACTCGAGCTGCGTCACGGCGTTCGTGTTCGTGGAGTCCAGCGACACCGCCATCAGGTAGCTGTCGATCGCCAACTTCTTGTCGTCCTTGCCGCCCCGCTTCATGTACGCGCCACCGAGGTCGTCGAATGCGTCGCCGGACTTCGGGTGCTCAACGGTGTTGAGCTTGTACGCCGCGAGCGCGGCATCGGCCTTGCCCAGGCGCGTGAGCCGGTCCGCGAGGTTCGCGACGAGGTTCTCCTGATCACGCGGCTGGCCGAACTGGGACTTCACGGCCTGGAAGGCCGCGGCGCCGGCATCGCCACCCTGCTCGTAGTACGCCAGGAGGACGTTCGCGCTCGCCGCCTGGCGGGCGGCGTATCCCGACTTGGGGTTCATCTCGACGTTCAGGTTGAACAGGTTCGCGGCGTCCGCGACGTGGCCGCTGTCGGCCAGCGCCAGGCCCACCTCGGTGAGAGGCACCTCACCGAAGTCGTAGGCGGCACTGCCGTAGTAGCGGTCGCGCAGCGCGGTGTAGCGCGCGCGCGTGGAGTCGAGCCCGCTCTTCGCGTACTCGAGCTTGAGCACGTCCGCGAGCGGGCGCGGGTGGGCGATGCCGCGGTGGCAGGTGACGCACTGCACCTGGATCGCCGGGTTCGAGTGGTCCTCGAGCGTCGCGATGTACTTCTCGTTCAAGTCGTGCGTCATCTGCATCATGACGCGGGCGGTCTTCTTCTCGTCCTTGTCGTCGAGCGCGAAGTCGAGTTCCTGCTCACCCGGCTTGTTCGTGTGGCAGTAGCCGCAGCGCACGCCGAGCGCGCGCGTGAACTGGCCCATGATCGCCCGCAGCTCCTGCCGCGAGATGTCCTTGGGCAGCACCTTGAGGTTCTTGTACCCCGGGCTCTCCTGGGCCGTGGCGCCGTGCAGCGCGACCAGCGTGCCCACGGTCAACACGGCAGCGGCAAGGATCCCGTACGGCGTCACTCGCATCGGGCGCTTCATTGCTTCCTCCCCAGGGGTCGAAGGGGCCGAGTGGGTTCAGCCCCGCTTGAACAGTTCTTCCAGCTCCGACGACGGCAGTGCGATCGAGAAACCCGTGAACGTCCCCGTCTGTGCGAGTTCGCGCGCGGCCCGGGCGAAGCCACCCCACGCCGCGCGCGCGAGCGCGCCGCCGACGCTGATGCGCCGCACGCCGAGCGCCGCGAGCTCGGCGACGGTGGTGAAGGAGGAGCCGACGAGCACGTTCACAGGCTTGGGAGCCACGGCGCGGACGACACCGGTGATCTCCTCGCGCGTGCGGATGCCGGGAGCGTACAGGCAGTCGGCGCCGGCCTCGGCGTAGGCGGCGAGCCGGCGCACGGTCTCCGCCAGGTGCGGTCGGCCGGCGATGAAGCCCTCCGAGCGCGCGACCAGCGTCACGCCGGTGCCCGCGACCGCGGCCACCGCCGCGCGCACGCGCTCGACCGCGAGCTCGAATTCGAACAGCGGTGAGGCGCTGTCGCCGGTCGAGTCCTCGATCGACAGGCCCGCGACCCCCGTCGCGACCGCGCGCCGCACGTTCGTGGCGACGCCGGCTGGATCCACGGCGAAGCCGCCCTCGAAGTCGGCGTTCACCGGCACCTCGACGCTCGCGGCCAGGTCTTCCATGTGCTGGAGCACGTCCTCCAGCGAGACGCCGTTGTCGGTCCGGCCGCGCGACCAGGCGAAGCCGGAGCTCGTGGTCGCGAGCGCCTTGAAGCCGAGGCTCTGCAGGTAGCGGGCGCTGCCCCTGTCCCACGGGTTCGGGATCACGAAGCACCCGGACGCGTGCAGCTTTCGGAACGTCTCGCGCTTCGCGTCGGCCCCGACCGCGGCGCGCGCGCTTCCTGCCGGCGCGGGGTTCATGGCACCACCACGAACGTGCCCTTCATGCCGTGCTTCGAGTGCGAGTCGACGTGGCAGAAGAACTCGTACTCGCCGGGCTGCGTGGGCGTGAACCGCACCGTCTTGCTGCCCCAGAACATGCCGACGTTCGCGCTCACCTCGATGCCGGCATCCTTCTCGAAGCAGGTGAGGTTGTGCGGAACCATCATCGAGCCGTTCTTCACTTTCAGCTCGACTTCCTTGCCGGCCTTGAGCACGACACGATTGGGGTCGTACCAGTAAGTGTGGGTCTTGATCGTGACGTGCTGGAGGCTGTCGGTGGACGTGGCCGTCACCTCGTGCACCGGCTTCTTGAGCCCGGAGGAGCAGCCGACGAACGCCGCGAGCGCGAGCGCGCAAGTACCGCCGGCGAGGAGGAGAGCGGGGAACCAGGACAGCCGTCGCATGGGGGCCTCCTTCTAATGGAGTGGGTCGAGCGGCCCATTCTCGGTCGTGGCCCGGCGGTCAGCAAGGATGGCCGCGGCTGGAGCGGTCGCGAGTGCGGGGCTTGCATGTCCATGACGTGCGCGGCCGCCCGGCTCAAGTCCGTCGTGCGGATTGCCGATGGATTCGCCGGAAGGCGTGTGCCCTGAACGAAAGGACCACCGTGAGCACGGAAGCCCGGCACTGGATCGAGCTGGTCGCCCTGTGGACGCCGATCAAAGCGGCGTTCGCCTGGTGTTGGGGCGCGGGTGACGCGACCTGGCTGGCGATGCTCAAGCGCATCTTCCTGTTGCTGCCGCTGGGCGCGGCGTTCCTCGGCTACTGGTCGACCGTGCTGAGCGTCCCGACGATCGTCGTGCGCTCGCGCCGCCGCACGTTCGTGAGCCTGATGCTCGTGACGTGGTGGGACCTGGCGCGGGCGATGTTCGCGTTCTGGGGCGGCGTGTTCCGGTTCGCGCTCCAGCTATTCGTCACGCTGCTCGGAGCGGGCCAGATGCTTGCGATCGGCCTGTGGACGCTGGTCAGCGAGTTGGTGCTGCTGCCGTTCCGCTTCGTGCGCCGCATGGGCAGCAACGTGCTCAATCCGGGCGTGCCGTGGATCGCGGTGACGATGACGTTCTTCTGGTGCGTGTTCGAGGCCATCATCTTCACGTTCGTGACCACGTCGCTGGTCATCGACACGCTCTCCAACGTGGCCGGCACGCAGCTCACCGAGAACGGCATCCGCATCCCGCTGTTCCTGTTCATGCTGTTCATCGCGCTCGGCAGCTATGCCGTGCTGTCGTCGTTCACCGAGGCGGTGAAGAGTCGCGACTGGGTCACGATCATCAAGATCGGCGTCGTCGAATCGGTGGCGCTGTTTGTCGAGGTGGTGTTCCTCTATCGCGAGTTCGTGGACGCGCTGGTGCCGTGGTTCGCGCAGCACACGTCAGGCAAGTTCGAGCTGGGCATCGGCGGCACGCTGGCGATCGCCGGCATGGTGTGGCTCGGCGTGCGCAGCCTGTCGTGGTTCCTGTTCGCGAACGCGGGCACGCCCACGATCCTCAACATCATCTCCGGCCAGGGCGTGGCGGCGATCCAGGGCGGCGCACCGCCCGACGAGTTCAAGCTGTTCTCCGACGGCTTCAGCAACCAGCTCCGCACCGAGTTCGAGTGGGCCGGCAACGAGGGCCAGAAGCTGCTCGATGCGTTCCTCGTGCCGCCGATGCAGATGGTGGCCGCGACGCTCAACTTCATCACGATGCTGTGCGCGAACCGGCACCTGCTCGACCTGCCGCTCAACAGCATCCAGGACTTCAAGGACGCCCGCACGCTGCAGGCTGAGCTGGGCGACCCTGGCAACCAGCAGGTGGCATGACCATGCGTTTGCTCAAGATCACGATCCTGACGATGGTGCTGCTCGCCACCAGCTGCAAGCCGTCCGTGCCGGAGTTCAAGGGCCTGCCGAAGCTGGGCGCGAGCACGGCGAAGGCGCCCGACGTCGTGGCGCCGCGACTCGTGATGTTCGTTGGCATCGACATCAGCGGTTCGTTCATGAACGGCCGCTACTTCGACGACTCGATCCAGTTCCTGGCCCGCTACCTCTACGGTCACCTGAACGGGGTGGGCGGGATGGAGGTGCCGCACTCGCTGTTCGTGGGCTCGATCGGTGGCGCGACGAAGGACGAGGCGAAGACGCTGTTCCCCATCGAGTCGTTCCAGAACCGCTCGATCGAGCAGATCGAGGCGCGGCTGCGCGAGATCTTCCCCAGGGGGCGCGTCAACACGTACACGGACTTCAACGCGTTCTTCACCCGCGTCGGCGACATGGTCGATCAGAAGAAGCTGCTGTTGAAGCCGATCTCCATCGTGCTCCTGACCGACGGCGACCCGGACCTGGGTGAGGCGAACGCCGCGAGCGCCGACAAGGACGCCCAGTTCAAGCGCCTCTCGGTGAGCTCGCTCGAGGGCCTGTCGCGCAACATCACCGTGCGCGTGCTCTACACGAACGCGGTGACGGCGAAGAACTGGCTGGACGACATGCCGCGCAAGCGCGTCAAGGTGTGGACGCAGGACGCGGTGGTGATGACGGAGTGGAAGGACCCGAAGACGTTGCTGCCGGAGACGCCGTTCGAGAAGCAGACCCGGTTCTTCTCGTGGGTCGCGAACAACGTCGACTTCCAGCCGCGGCTGCGCCGCGTCGACTGAGCCAGGCGCCGGGTCGACCGGGCCCGTGCGCCGCTAGTCGAGGAGTGCCACGCGGGTGATGCTGGCGTTCCCGGCCTGGGTGAGCCGGAGCAGGTAGAGCCCCGGCGCGGGCTGCGGCCCCACGCCCATCTCCACCGTGTGGCGCCCGGCGCCCGGTGCGCCGAGGTCGAGCGAGGCCACGCGGCGGCCCATGACGTCCAGCAGCTCCAGCCGCGCCGGAAGGGCACTCGGGAGCACGACCTCGACGACGAGCGCGCCGCTGTGGGCCGGGTTGCGCGAGACCGCGGCGAGCGCGAGCGACGGGCGCTCGGCCGCGCCGATCGACGCCGGAGCCACGGCGGTCGGGGCGGCCACGAACTCCTCGATCGTGGTGGTGCCGAACTCCTCCCAGCGGGTGACGCGGCTCGAGCTGGTGGGAGCGGGGGCCGCGATCGCGGGGAGCGCGATGAGCAGGGCGAGCGGAGAGAGCAGGCGGAACGAGCGCATGGGAGACTCCTGGCCGAGGGTGAGAGAGCGCCGATCGTGCGCACGAGCCTACGCCCGGGCGCCGGCTCCGCACCACGGGAATTGCGAGGCGGGGCTTCGTTATCGCGTCGCGGACGCGGCGTTCAGCCGGTCACGAGGCGGTCTGCAACCCCGAGCGCTTGGTCGATCCCGGCGAGGCCCTCGCGGATCTCGTCCGCGGTGGTGGTGCAGGGCGGCGTGACCTGGAGCCGGTTGAAGTGCGCGAACGGCCACACCCCGGCGTTCTTGCACGCGGTCATCACGTCGACCATCGGCTTGGCGTCGGCGCCGCTGGCGTTGAACGGGACCAGCGGCTCGCGGGTCTTCCGGTTCTTCACCAGCTCGATGCACCAGAACACGCCGAGGCCGCGCACCTCGCCCACGCTCGGGTGCTTCGCGGCCAGCTTCGCCAGCTCGGGCCCGATGACGTCGGCGCCGAGCGCGCGCGCGTGCTCGACGATGCGCTCCTCCTTGAAGATGCCGATGCTGGCCACGATCGAGGCGCAGGCGAGCGGGTGGCCGCTGTACGTGAGGCCGCCGAAGAAGACGCGGTCCTTGAACGTGTCGGCGATCTTCCGCTTGATGATCACCCCGCCCACGGGGATGTAGCCGGAGTTCGATCCCTTGGCGAACGTGATCAGGTCGGGCGTCACCTTCCACCGGTCGACCGCGAACCACTCGCCGCAGCGCCCGAACCCGGCCATGACCTCGTCGCAGATCATCATGATGCCGTGCTGGTCGCAGAGCGCGCGCACGCCGGCCAGGTAGCCGTCGGGCGGCACCAGGATGCCGTTCGTGCCGACGACCGTCTCCAGAATGATGGCCGCAACCGTCTGCGGTCCTTCGACCATGAGCACATCGGAAAGATGCTGCAGCGCCCGCTCGCACTCCTCCGCGGGGGTCGTGGCGTGGAACGCCGAGCGGTAGAGGTAATGGCCCCAGAACTTGACCGCGCCGGGCGTCGCCGGCTCGTTCGCCCAGCGGCGCGGATCGCCGGTCAGGCCGATGCTCGTGCCGGTGGCGCCGTGATAGCTGCGGTAGGCCGAGAGCACCTTGAGCCGGCCGGTGTGGCCGCGCGCCAGCCGCACCGCGTTCTCCACCGCGTCGGTGCCGCCGTTCGTGAAGAACACCATATCGAGGTCGCCGGGCGCCAGCTCGGTGATGAGCCTCGCGGCCTCGCTGCGCATGTCGTTCGCCATGAACGGGGCGATCGTGCACAGCCTCGAGGCCTGCTCGTGAATGGCGGCCACGAGCTTCGGGTGCTGGTGGCCGATGTTCACGTTCACGAGCTGGCTCGCGAAATCGAGCCAGGTGCGGCCCTTGTCGTCCCACATCCGCGAGCCCCGGGCGCCCGCGATCACGGTGGGCTGGAGCGCGCCCTGGGCGGACCAGGAGTGGAAGACGTGGGCGCGGTCGTTCGCGAGGGCGGCGGCGAGATAGGGCGAGGTGCTGAGGTCGAGTTCGGTCATGGGGGCGATGGTAGGCCACGCGCCGCGCGCGCGGAAGGGGCGCTCAGGCGGGTCTCGGCACCTGCCGATGACCCAGGGGTCCGCCCCGGTGTCCGACCGCCCCAGGGAGTCTCCCGTGCCCGAGCAGCGCCCGTTCTCGCCGTGGTGGCTGCTGCTGATCGCCCCGATGATCCTCGGCGTGGGCTGGCTCGCGGGCCGCATGCCCGGACCGGGCCGCAGCGAGCCCATGGTCTCGATCGCCCCCGTGAGCGCCCCCGTGCCCGCGGGAGGGGGTGAGGCGCCGGCGCCCGCGCAGCGCACGCCGGCGTCCCACCCGACGATCGTCTACTCGGAGTGGACCAGCTACGACGACGCCATCCGGCAATCCAGGGACAACGGCAAGCCCCTGCTCCTCGACTTCAGCGCAGACTGGTGCGGCCCCTGCCAGATGCTGAAGCGGGAGGTGTTCGAGAACGAGGCCGCAGCCGCCACGGTGAAGTCGGCCGTGATCCCGGTCTCGCTCGTGGACCGCGTCCGCGAGCAGGGTGAGAACCCGCCCGCGCTCGACCAACTGCAGCGTCGCTTCGACGTCCAGGCGTTTCCCACGCTGGTGGTGTTCTCGCCCGGCACGGGGCGCTACGCCAAGCGCGTCGGCTTCGCGGGCGGCGCGGAGACGCTGAGCTGGATCACGGAGACCGTGGCCCGCCTCGACTGAGCACGCGGCCCGTGTCCGTTCCGGGCCCCGGCATTTCGGCAAGCCTGTCAGCACCACCGAACCGGCCTCCGGGCAGGCGTCCGCATCGACGGCCGTCTCGCGTGCCCGCGCGTTGCAAAACGCCATGCCCGCCCCGGATTTGTATGGTGATACCAAATATCAAATCATCTTATTACTTGTTCGCTTCACATAGGCAATGAAATACTGACACGACTCGTGCGTCGCATGTCATCGATCGGGTGCTCTGCCGTCGCAGTCGAGCTCCCGAACAACGTTCTCGTGCTGGGCCCCCACGGCTCTCGCGACAGCGGTCCCGCCGGACCTCCCCCCGGCCTCTCTCGGAGTTAGATCGGCATGGAGAAGCTCCATCCCGCACGGGTGCTCGTCACCGGTGGCGCGGGATTCCTCGGATCCCACCTCTGCGCGCGCCTGCTCAAGGAAGGCAAGGACGTGCTGTGCGTGGACAACTTCAGCACCGGTTCCCGCGACAACATCCTGCCCCTGCTGGACGATCCCCGGTTCGAGTTCGCCCGCCACGACGTCTGCTTCCCGCTGCACGTCGAGGTGGACGAGATCTACAATTTCGCGTGCCCCGCGTCGCCGATTCACTACCAGGCCGACCCCGTGCAGACGCTCAAGACCTGCGTCAATGGCGCGCACAACATGCTCGGGCTGGCGCGACGGCTGAAGGCCCGTATCCTCCAGGCTTCGACGAGCGAGGTCTACGGCGACCCGGACACGCACCCGCAGCGCGAGTCGTACTGGGGCAACGTCAACCCGAACGGCACCCGCTCCTGCTACGACGAGGGCAAGCGCTGCGCGGAGACGCTGTTCTTCGACTACCGGCGCATGCACGGCATTCGCATCAAGATCGCGCGCATCTTCAACACGTTCGGCCCGCGCATGAACCCGGCCGACGGCCGCGTGGTCTCCAATTTCATCGTCCAGGCGCTCACGAACAGGCAGCTCACCGTGTACGGCGAAGGGCTGCAGACGCGCTCGTACTGCTACGTGGACGACCTGCTCGAGGGCTGCGTGCGGCTCATGGGCACGCCCGACGAGGTCACCGGCCCGGTGAACCTCGGGAACCCGCAGGAGCTCACCGTGCGCGAGCTGGCGAGCACGATCCTCCGGCTCACCGGCTCCAGCTCGACGCTGGTGTTCAAGCCACTGCCGAGCGACGACCCGCGTCGCCGGCGGCCGGACATCTCGCTCGCGAACGAGCTGCTCGGGTGGCGGCCCACCGCCTCGCTCGAGGCGGGGCTGATGAAGACGATCGAGTACTTCGAGCGCCAGCTCCGTGCGCCCGGCGCCAAGGTCGCCGCCGTCGCCAACGGACGCATCTCCCGGCACGTTGCCTGAGGCCGCGGACATGAAGAACTGCATCCTCGTCACCGGGGGCGCCGGCTACATCGGCAGCCACACCTGCAAGGCGATTGCCGCCCGCGGCTGGACGCCGGTGGTGCTCGACGACCTCGATCGCGGCCACGCCAGCGCCGTGCGCTGGGGTCCGCTCTACGCCGGCGACATCGCCGACACCGCGCTGCTCCGCCGCATCCTGGCCGAGCACTCGGTCCGATCGATCGTCCACTTCGCCGCCTACGCCTATGTCGGCGAGTCGATGCAGGAGCCGGAGAAGTACTTCCTCAACAACGTGGCCAAGACGACGAACATGCTCTCGACCGCGATCTCGGCGGGCGTGCAGCACGTGGTGTTCTCGTCGACGTGCGCCACGTACGGCATTCCCGAGACGATGCCGATCCGCGAGACAACGCCGCAGCGGCCGGTGAACCCTTACGGCGAGTCGAAGCTCATGGTCGAGCGCACGCTGCACTGGCTCGGCGCCACGCGCGGCCTGGGCTGGATGGCGCTGCGCTATTTCAACGCCGCCGGAGCCGACCCGCAGGGCGAGATCGGCGAGGACCACGACCCCGAGCCGCACATCATCCCGCGCGTGATCCAGGCGGCGATGGGCCGGCTGTCGCACGTGGACGTGTTCGGCACCGACTATCCCACGCCCGACGGCACCGCCGTCCGTGACTACATCCATGTGACCGATCTCGCCGATGCGCACGTCCGCGCGCTCGAGCACCTGATGACCGGCGGCGAGAGCCTGGCGGTCAACCTCGGCACGGGTCACGGACACTCGGTCCGCGAGGTGGTGAGCGCGGTCGAGCGCGGGACGGGGCTGCACGTCCCGGTCCGCGAGGCGCCGCGTCGTGCCGGCGACCCGCCGGTGCTCGTCGCCGACCCCTCTCTGGCCCGGCAGGTGCTGGAGTGGACTCCGAGACACTCGAGTCTCGATGAGATCGTGGACACCGCGTGGCGCTGGCAGGCGGCGCGAGCCGCGGCCACGGCGGATGTGCTGGGGAAGACGACCGCCGAGGAGCGCTGACCCCGTGCACGATTTCAAGCTCTACCGGCGCCTGCTCGAGCAAAGTCGGCCGCACTGGCTGGCGATCACCGCGCTTTTCTTCCTCGGCCTGCTCGCCACGCCGCTGACGCTGTTGGCGCCCGTGCCGCTGCGGATCGTCGTCGACTCCGTGATCGGCCACGAGCCCTTGCCGGCGTTCCTGCGCCCGCTGGCGCCGGAGTCGTTCCTGCGCTCTCGGGAGATGGTGCTCGCGTTTGCGGCGGCGCTCGTCGTGGTCACCGCGCTGCTCCTCCAGCTCCAGACGCTGCTCGTCAACGTGCTGCGGACGTGGACCTCCGAGCGGCTCGTTCAGGGTTTCCGCGCCCGGCTCTTCCGCCACGTGCAGCAGCTCTCGCTCCTCTACCACGATTCGAAGGGCAGCTCCGACGCGGTCTACCGCATCCAGCAGGATGCCGTCTCGATCCAGGACATCGCGGTCGACGGCGTCATCCCGTTCGTGACCTCGGGCGTGACGCTGGTGTCGATGTTCGTGGTCATGCTGCATCTGGACTGGCAGCTGGCGATCATCGCGCTCGCGGTGACCCCGATCGTGTTCGTGCTGTCGCGCATCTATCGCATGCGGCTGCGCAAGCGCGCGCGCGAGGTGAAGAAGCTCGAGGCCGACGCCCTGGGCGTGGTCTACGAGGTGCTCACCGCGCTGCGCGTGGTCAAGGCTTTCGGCCAGGAGGAGCGCGAAGCGAACCGCTTCGCCGCCACGTCGATGCGCGGCGTGCGCGAGCGTACGCGGCTCGCCATGTCGCAGGGCCGGCTGGGGCTGTGGGTCGGCGTCGCCACCGCGGCGGGCACCGCGACGCTACTCTGGGTCGGCGCGAGCCACGTGCTCGCGGGCCAGCTCACGCTCGGCCAGATGCTGCTGCTGATGAGCTACCTCACCCAGCTCTACGATCCGCTCAAGTCCACGTCGCGAAAGATCGCGAACCTGCAGGGCCAACTGGCGAGCGCCGAGCGCGCGTTCGCGCTGCTCGACATGGAGCCCGACGTGCACGAGCACTTGCACGCGCGCCGAATCGTGCGGGCGAAGGGCGCGGTCGAGTTCGAGAAGGTCTCGTTCGGCTACGAGCCGGACCGCCTGGTGCTGCGCGACGTCACGCTCTCGATCCCGGCGGGCACGCGGGTGGGTCTCGCGGGTCGAACCGGGATCGGCAAGAGCACGACGCTGCACCTGCTGTCGCGGTTCTTCGATCCCTCGTCGGGGCGCATCCGGTTGGACGGCATCGACCTGCGCAACTACCGCGTCTCGGACCTGCGCAGCCAGCTCGCGATCGTGCTCCAGGAGCCGATGCTGTTCTCCACGACGATCGGCGAGAACATCGCCTACGCGAAGCCCGCGGCCACGCGCGACGAGGTGGTTGCCGCGGCGAAAGCCGCGAACGCGCACGACTTCATCTCCGCGCTGCCGGCGGGCTACGAGACGCTGGTGGGCGAGCGCGGCATGCGGCTCTCCGGCGGCGAACGCCAGCGCATCGCGCTCGCCCGCGCGTTCCTGAAGGACGCGCCGCTGCTGCTGCTCGACGAACCCACGAGCTCGGTGGACACGCGCACCGAAGCGGGCATCCTCGAAGCCTTGGAGCGGCTGATGCGGGGCCGCACGTCGTTCATGGTCGCGCACCGGCTCGGCACGCTGCGGACGTGCGACATGCTGATCCAGTTCGACGACATGGGACGGGCCCGCGTCTCGCCAGGCGGCCCGGTGAGCGAGATCGCCTGAGGCGGGCAAGCCCGCTTCTTTCCTGAGCCGCGCGCTCCGCTCGACGCCGTCCTGACGCGTCTGGCCGCCGCGGGACGGCGTTCGCGAGCTTCCCGCTGCGCTCGCACCGGCCTCGCGTTGAAGCTCGCGGCTCTTCGCGGGCGGATGGGCCGCTCGCGACCGACCGAGGAACCCGTGACGCGACGTACGCCATTGGCCGCGCGCGCGGTCGCCGCCGTGGCACTGGTCGCGGCGCTGTTTCCCGCGACGAGCATGGCACAGGGGCCCGAGCGGGCGGCGACGCTGCCGTTCGTGTCGCCGGACGGCAAGCACGTCGTCTACGTGCGCGACCTTCCGGACAAGAGCGCCGAGCTGGTGGTGGTCGACGCCGGGGGCGGGAACGCGCGCACGCTGGCGCGCGACCCGGACGGCACGATCATGGGCGGCTGGATGCCGCGCGGCCGCGAGGCCACGTACGTGATCAGTCACGGGGACACAACACTGCTGTACCGCATCGGGGTCGAAGGCGGCGCGCCGGCCCTGATGACGCGGATCGTGGGCAAGTCGCTGCGGCTGTCGAACGACGGCAAGCGCGTCACCTACAGCGTCGGCGCCTGGACGCGGAGCCGGCTCACGGTGGCGACGCTCGACGGCCGCGGGGCGCGCGCCATCACCGACTCCTCGGCGTCCTGGTTCAACATGGCGTGGTCGCCCGACGACAAGCGGATCGCGGTCACCCGCCTGGACTCGACGCGCGCGCTCGCGGTCTGGGTGATGGATGCGGACGGCCGGCACGCGCGGGCCGCCGGGGCGATCCCGGACTCGGCGGGGAGGGCGCAGTGGCCGACGTGGTCGCCGGACGGCAAACGCATTGCCGTGCAGGTGGGTCGCTACGACCGCACCGACCACTCGCGCGACCGCGCCGACATCTGGGTGATCGACGTCGCGAGCGGGAACGCCACGAACCTCACGCCCGGGGACGATGCGTGGATGGATGAGACGCCGTCGTGGTCGCCGGACGGGAAGACGATCGTGTTCCAGAGCACGCGCAGCGGGCGGTTCGAGGTGTGGCGGATGAACGCGGATGGCGGATCGCCGGTCCAGTTGACGCACTGACGCACGTCCCTATCCTCGCCGGCTTCCGTCCCACCACCCCAACCGAGGCGAGGACATGAACCGGCAGGCGCTCCGTCGTGCGTGCATCGCGTGTTCGCTGTGGTCGCTCGTGGCGGTGGGTTCCGCGTCCGCCGTGGAGGCGAAGCCCGCCGCCGCGGCCACCGGGTTCGCCACGAAGACGAAGGGCTTCACGCGGCGCGACGGCCTGCTCGTGACGTGGGTCGATCGCAAGGCCGGCAAGCTGCTGCTCGAGTTGCCGCGGCCCGCCGGGCCACGGAACGAATGCGGCAGTTTCCTGCTGCTCGAGGGCATCGAGACCGGGCTGGGCTCGAACCCGGTGGGCCTGGATCGCGGCCAGGCCGGCGAGACGCGGGTCGTGACGTTCCGCCGCGTCGGCGCGCGCGTGTTGCTCGAGCAGCCGAATCTTCGCTATCGGGCAGTCGGCGCGGACAGCCATGAGGTGCGCGCGGTGCGCGAGTCGTTCGCGACCAGCGTGCTGTGGGCGGGTGAGGTCGCGGCCGAGACGCCGGAAGGCCGGCTGCTCGTGGACCTGACGAGCCTCCTCGTGCGTGACGCGCACGGCGTCGTCGCCACGCTCAAGCGCACCGGGCAGGGCGCGTTTTCGCTCGACAAGGACCGCAGCACGCTCGACCCGGACGCGTGCAAGGCGTTCCCCGACAACCTCGAGTTCGGAGCGCTGCTCACGTTCGCCTCGGAGGAGCCGGGCCCTGAGGTGCGCGAGACGGCGCCCACGCCGCAGGCGGTGACGCTCGTCGAGCACCAGTCGCTCGTGCGGCTGCCCGATGCGGGCTACCGGCCGCGCGCGTGGGACCCGCGTTCGGGCTCGTTCGAGGTGCTCTACGCCGACTACGCTCAGCCGGTCGCCGCCGACATCGACCGGCGCTGGCTCGTGCGCCACCGGCTGCAGAAGGTGGATCCCACCGCATCGCACTCGCGCGCGCGCAAGCCGATCGTCTACTACGTCGATTCCGGCGCGCCCGAGCCCATTCGCAGCGCGCTCGTCGAGGGCGCGTCGTGGTGGGCAAGCGCGTTCGAAGCCGCGGGGTTCGTGGACGCGTTCCAGGTGAAGCTGCTGCCAGCGGACGTGGACCCGCTCGACGTGCGCTACAACGTCATCCAGTGGGTGCACCGCGCCACGCGCGGCTGGTCGTACGGCGGCGGTGTCGTCGACCCGCGCACCGGCGAGATGCTGAAAGGCCACGTGACGCTGGGCTCGCTGCGCATCCGCCAGGACCGCATGATCTTCGAGGGGCTGGCGGGCGCGGAGAAGACGGGCACCGGAACGAGCGACGATCCCGTGCAGCTGGCGCTCGCGCGCATCCGGCAGCTCGCCGCGCACGAGGTGGGGCACACGCTCGGGTTCAACCACAACTTCGCGGCCAGCACGTACGGCGGCCGCGCCTCGGTCATGGACTACCCGGCGCCGCTCGTGGGCGTGCGCGCGGACAGCACGCTGGACTTCGCGAACGCGTACGGCACGGGCGTGGGTGTCTGGGACCTGCAGCAAACCCGCTACGCGTATGCCGAGTTCGCATCCGATGCGGAGGAGCGCGCGGGGCTCGAGGCGATCCTGCGCGAGAACCGCGACAAGGGCTACCTCTACATGAGCGACGGCGACACGCGGCCCGCGGGCGCCGCGCACCCGCTCGCGGCGATGTGGGACAACGGTGACGACCCGGTGGCCGAGCTCACGCACGAGCTGGCCGTACGCCGGCTCGCGCTGCGAACGTTCGGCGAGCGGAACATCCCCGCCGGCACGCCCATGAGCACGCTCACCGAGGTGCTGGTGCCGCTCTACTTCCACCACCGTTACGCGCTCGAGGCGGCGGCGAAGTCGGTGGGCGGACTCGACTATGCGTACGCGGTGCGCGAGGCACCCACCGCGGGCGGATCCGGGTCGCCGCTCGCGCGGCCGGTCCCGGCCGCGCGGCAGCGCGCGGCGCTGGCCGCGGTATTGGGCACGCTCGATCCCGCGCAGCTCGACCTGCCGGAGCCGCTGCTCGCCCTGCTGCTGCCCGCGGCGGTGGAATACCCACCCCACCGGGAGTTCTTCGGCGCGCGCACGGCGCCGGCGTTCGACGCGTTGGGCGCGGCGGGCACCGCCGCGGAGCTGACGCTGTCGACGCTGCTGCCGAGCGAGCGGCTGGCGCGCTGCGTGGACTTCCATCGGCGCGAGCCGTCGCTTCCGGGTTGCGACGAAGTGTTGAGCGGGATCGTCCAGCGCGCGTTCGCAGGTGCCGAGCCATCCAGCCCGAGACTGCGGGAGATCCGCCGCGTCGTTCAGGCCGCGGTCGTGCGCAGGTTGATCGCGGCCGCCTCGCTGCCCGCGCAGACGCCGGCCGTGCGCGCCGCGCTCGAGAGCACGCTCCGGCAGCTCGCGGCAGACCTCGCGCGCGGCGCGCGATCGGGCGAGCCGGCCGACCGGGCACTGCGCGCGCTGCTCGCCGCGGACCTCGAGCGCTGGCTCGCGCGCCCGCCCGCCGCGACCACGCCGGGTGCTGCGCCGGAGATCCCTCCCGGGCCGCCGATCGGGGGCCTCGGCCTCGCCGACGACTGCGACGGGTCGCCGTCGCGCGAGTAGGCGCTACTTCCCGAGCCCCGCGAACAGCGCGGCGAACGTTTCGATACCGTCCCAGAGATTCTGCAGCCGCAGGTTCTCGTTCGGTGCGTGCTGGTTGTCGTCGTGGTTCGCGATGGGCAGCACGATCACGGGCGTTCCGTGCGGCTCGCGGAAGAGGTACATCGGCACGCTGCCGCCGAGCGTCGGCGTGAGCACGGGTTCGCGACCCAGCGCCGAGACGAGCTGCGTGACCTCGCGCGAGAACGGCGCGTCGAGCGGCGTGCGCGCGGCCTGATAGCCCGTGCCCCATTCCAGGCGCACGACCTTGTCGTGAGCGACGCGGGTGGCCGAATCCGGCGGAGCGGAGACGACGGTCCAGCCCAGGGACGCGAGATGCGCCTCGACGTGCGCGCGCACCGACGTGGGCGTCTGCGCGGGCACGAGCCGGAAGTCGATCGAGGCGCGGGCCTCGGTGGGGATGGAGTTCGTCGCGCGCTCCCCGACGCGCCCCGCGCTCAATCCGCGCAGGTTGATCGCCGGTGCGAGCAGCGTCTCGTTGAGCGGCGCGCCGCCACCCTCGCTGCCGCCGATCTCGAACTCGGCGCGCAGCGCCGGCTCCACCGGCGGGATCGCCGCGATCGCGGCCAGCTCCGCGGCCGTGGGGGCGACGACCTCGTCCATGAAGCCCGGGATCGTGGGCTTGCCCTGCTCGTCACGCAGGCCCGCGAGCAGGTGGGAGAGGCGTGCGACCGGGTTCGGCGCCCAGTTCCCGTAGTGGCCGTCGTGGAGCCCCTTCACCGGGCCGTACACGGTCAGCTCCACGCTCGTGGTGCCGCGCACGCCGAACGCGAGCAGCGGCCGGCGGCTCTGGTGGACTGGGCCGTCGCAGATGAGCCAGGCGTCGGGTCGCAGCAGCGCCGGCTCGGCCGCCATGTACTGCTCGAGGTGCGGCGAGCCGGCCTCCTCCTCGCCCTCGAACACGAGCCGGAGATTGAACGCGGGCGCACGTTTCGCAGCGCGCATCGCGTCGAGCGCCACGAGCATCGCGATGATGGGCGCCTTGTCGTCGCCGGCGGAACGCGCGTAGAGGCGCGACTCCGGATCGATGGAATCGGAGCCGCCGCTGCGCGACAGGTCCGCCTCGGACGGCGGCGGCAACTCGGCGCCCCTGGCGCTTCGCAGCACCGGCGTCCACGGCAGGCCACGCCAGCTGAGCGTGTCCGTGGGCTGGCCGTCGTAGTGGGCATAGAACGCGATCGTGCGCGCGCCCTTGGCACCCGCGAGGTCGCCGACCACGATCGGCGGCGCATCGCCCTGGCGCAGCACACGCACCGCGAAACCGCGGCGCTCGAGCATGGCCTTGAGCGCTTCGGCATTGCGCTCGATGCCGGCGCGATCGTTCGCCACGTTCGGAAGTGCGAGGAAGCGCACGAACTCGTCGAGGATCGCGGACTCGTGCGCCCGTCGCCAGGCACGAGCGTCACCTGCGGCCGCCGTGGCGCGCGCGACGGCCGTCGGCGGCGCGCCGAGCGCCGCTACCGAGAACGCCGGCAGGGCGAGCGTCGCGGCGAGCATCGCGCCGAGCGCGCGCCGCGCCCGCGACCTCACTTCAGTTCCGCCGTGGCGCCGTCCATCTTCGCCCAGCTCTCGGCGCGGCCGCCGAGATGCTTGGCGAGGAACTCCTCGACGCGGCCGTAGAAGTCGAGCTGGTTCTCGGGCCGCCTGAAGCCGTGGCCCTCGTCGGGGTAGACCACGTACGTCACCTCGCGACCCGCGTCGCGCAGCGCCTTCACCATGGCGTCGGCGGTCTTGAGCTTCACGCGCGGGTCATTCGCCCCCTGGCCGACGAGCAACGGCGAGCGGATCGCGTCGACGTGGTAGATCGGCGAGCGCTCGCGGTTGAACGCGTCGTCGTTCTCCACGTCGCCCACGCGCCGGCGCCAGCGGGCGAGGATGCCGTCCCAGTAGGTGGGGAACGAGCCGAACAGCGTGCGCAGGTCGCCCGGACCCACGCCGTCCACGCCGCACGTGAACATCTGCGGCTGCTGCCAGAGCGCCATGAGCGTGGCGTAGCCGCCGCCCGACCAGCCGAAGCAGGCGACGCGCTTGGGATCAGCGATGCCCTGCGCGAGCGCCCATTTCACCGCGTCGTAGAGATCCTGCTGCGTGCCGCGTCCCCACTCGTGCGTGCTCGAGTTGAGGTACTTGAGGCCGAATCCGGTCGAGCCGCGATAGTTGACCTGCAGCACGGCGTAGCCGCGGTTCGCGAGCAGCTGCACCTCGGGATCGAAGTCCGCGTGGTCGCGCACCCACGGTCCGCCGTGGACGAGCAGCACGAGCGGCAGCTTCTTCGCCGGGACGTCGGGCGGAAGCGTCAGGTAGCTCACGAGCTTGAGGCCATCGCGCGCGGGGATCGACACGACTTGCTTGGGCGCGAGCGCCACGTGCTCCAGCTCGGGCCGCAGCGTGTACAGCGGCTCGACGGCCCCCGTGCCGCGGTCGTAGCGGACGTAACGATCCGGCGCGTCGCTGCGGCTGATGACGACGACCCAGCGCCGGTTCGCCGAGTCGCTGCTGACGATGTCCGCGTGCCCGGGCGCCGTCTTCGCGAGCTTCGCGAAGTCGGCGGCGAGGTCGGAGTCGAGGAACTTCCACTCCGGCTCGCCGGCATCGAACGCCACCGCGACCACCCGCCGCTTCGCGGGGTCGAGCATCACGCCGGGATGGAGCGCGTCGCTCGCCACATCCGACGTCGGGTGGGAGGCGAGTACCTCCAGCTCCTTGCCCGTGTCGCCGTCCACGCGCACGAGTCGGCCGTAGTTCCCGCCCAGCGCCGAGTGGATGACGAGGCTCTTGTTGTCGGGGCCGAACGCGGCGATCAGCGAGCCGTTCACCACCTGACCGTCGAACAGCGCCTGCTCGAACGGCATCGTCACCAGGTCGCGCCACGGCTGGTCCGCGGCGTCGCGAACACGGATGATCGTGTTGCAGGTCCTGGGGTCGAACGCGGTCGCGGCGCGGATCACGAAATCCCAGTCCGTGGTCCACGTCAGCACGTCGCCCGGGTTCTTCGCCTCGAGCGTGACCGCGCCGGTCTCGAGGTCGACGCGGTGCATGTCGAAGAAGCGCCGGTCGCGAAGGTTCAGGCCGGCGAGCACCGCGTTCGGGTGCTCCTTGCTCACGAGCACGTTCTGCGCGCGCACGCCCCGGAACGGCGTGAGGTCGCGCACGACACCGCTTTCGAGGTCGGCCGAGAACAGGTGGTTGTTCTCGTCGCCGTCGCCATCCTGGAGATAGAGCAGGTGGCGCGAATCCGCCGCCCAGCGGTAGAAGTAGATCGGCCGGTGGGTCTCGTGCGTGATCGGCTTCGCACTGTCGCCCGAAGCCCCCTGCACCCAGACGTTCTGCACGCCACCCGCATCGGGCGCGAGCCACGAGACACGGCGGCCATCGGGCGAGAGCTGCGGGAAGCCCCGCGTCGCGTTCCCGAACAACACCGCACGTGGGATCAGCGGCGGCGCGGTGGCGCCGGCGGCTGCGCCGGCGATCGGGCCTGGGACGAGCAGCGCCAGCGCGAGCAACACGGCCGGCGCGACGGGCGAGCGGTGCATTGGATCCTCCGGGGTTCGGTTCCACGGATCGAGCGGTGGGGCGGGCCGCAGCAGGCACGATACGCGGGGAACCCCGTACGGTTCCATGGCCGCCGCGGGACAAAGCGAGACGGCCACCTCGGAAGAGGTGGCCGTCTCGGAACGACAAGTCCGAAGGGACTAGCGGTACAGCGACTTCACCTTGCCCCACGTCGTCTGCGTCGACTTCGTGGCGCAGCTCACGACGCCGGGGATGAGGCCGTTGTTCCAGTCGTCGAGCGTCTGCGTGAGCGCGCTCGTCGTGGCCGGCGCGAGGAAGCCCCCACCGACGGGCGGAACAACCAGCCCGCCGATCAGCGCGTCTGCCGCCGCGATCGTGGCGGCGATGTTCGCGGGGTTCGAGCCGTTGCAGATGTTGAGCTTCGCGGTGATGAGCTGGTGAGCGAGCGAGATCAGGCCGTTGCCGTTCGCCGGCTGGTTGAAGATGTTGAGCAACTGCGCCTGCGTGTAGCCGGCGACGGTGCCGAGCGTCATCGGCAGGCAGCCGGCCGGCCACGCCTCGGGGTGGGTCTTCCAGAAGCCCTGCGTGCACTCGGGCGCGACCAACGTCGAGAAGAACATCGTCGCCGAGGGAGCGCTTCCGGAGCCGGGCGTGCCGTTGCCCTCGGCCCAGACGCGGAACGCGTACTGGCCGCCGGAAGGCAGCGCGTCGAGGTAGTAGCCGTAGAGACCGGTCTCGTCGAACAGGTCGCCCATCTGCACCTGGATCACGCCGCTCGCGCCGAGCAGGTAGCTGCCGCTGCGCGCGTCCGTGTTCAGCGTCGGCGTTCCGGTGAAGTCGCAGGTGGCGGCATCGTATTCGTTCGCGGGCCAGCCGTACTCGTCGAACTCGGCCTTCGTCATCCACTGGATGGTGAAGCCGTTCGGCGTGCCGCTGGTGCCAGCGTGCACGTCGAGGTCGATGCGGAAGAAGCCCGCGCGGTTGAGCGTCAGCGATGGCGCGTCGAGCGCCTGCGCGAACGCGGAACCCGCGGTCACGAACAACATGGCGGCAGCCAGGACGCCGAGGAGATGACGCCGTGGCACAGAGGTGTCGCGACGAGGCATGGAGGGATTCCTTTCGGCGACAGGGGAACGGGCCGGCATGACCCTGCGCGTCGGGCGCAAGGTCCCCGGATGGGGCTCGGGTGTGTGTCCTAGGGATGAGCGGCCGAGATGTCTGGGGGGCCATCACGAGCCCGGGGGCGCGGACCACACCCCCGTTCCGGCTTGAGAGACGCCGGGGAATCGGGGACATACTAACCGGCGATTCGCGCGATGACAACGGCAAATCACCCAAAACGGCTCAGGAGTTCTACTGACACGGCGGGCTGAGAGCGGGAAATCGCTGGTCCGGTGGAACGTGCGCGCCTAGCATCGAATTCCACCCGTTCGTGACGAGGCTGGCATGGCCGCGAGCTCGTTGACCGGATCTCTCGGAGCGCTCCTGCTTCTCCTGCAGGGCGGGACCACTTCCGGCAACACCACCGCACCCGCGATCGCCGACTCGCTGGCGTTCCGCGCCACCGTGTTCGCCGCCTCGTCCCAGGTGCCGGCGCCGGTCGCGATCAGCATCGATGACCGCGGGGTCGTGTACACCGCTAACTCGCTCCGGTCAGCTGGTCAAGGCCACTTCGACGTCCGCGCCTGGCGCGGCATCCTCCCTGACGACTTGCGGTTAGGGTCTGTGGAAGAGCGCCGGGCAGCGACCGAGCGCTGGGTGCGCAACGGGCTCCTGGACCGCCCCGGCCAACCGGTGTCGCTCGCCGGGCTCGCCCGCCACAGCGAGCAGGTGCGGCGGCTGGCGGACCTCGACGGGGATGGCGTGGCCGACGACGTTCGCGTGTGGGCGGCCGGGATGAACGAGCTGGAGCGCGGCGCCATGGCCGGCGTGCTGGCGTGGGGACCCCGGCAGGTCTACGCGACGGCGATCCCGGAGCTCATGTCCTGGCGCGACTCGGTGGGTACGGCGCGGGAGCGCCGCGTGCTCCAGGGCGGCTTCGGCGTCCACATGGGCCAGGGCGGTCACGACATGCACGGCCTGACCATGGGGCTGGAAGGCAGGCTGTACTGGAGCATCGGCGACCGCGGCTTCGCGCTCACCACGCGAGACGGTCGCCGGCTCGCCGCCCACGAAGGCGCGGTCTTCCGCTGCTGGCCCGACGGCTCGGAGTTGGAGCTGTTCGCGCGGGGCTTGCGCAATCCTCAAGAACTGGCGTTCGACGACCACGGCGACCTGTTCACCGGCGACAACAATGCCGACGTGGGCGATCGCTCGCGCTGGCTCTACGTGCCCGAGGGCGCGCACGGCGGTTGGGAGTACTACCTGCAGTTCACGGCGTCGTGCGGCCCGTGGTTGCGCGAGCACGAGTGGGAGCCGGCGTTCCCGAACGGCGACCCCGCGCAACCCGCGTGGGTGCTGCACCCGATCGCCGAGGCCGGCTCGTGTCCCGCCGGGCTCGCGGCCTATCCGGGCACGGGCCTGCCGCCGCGCTACGACGGCACGCTTTGGCTCGCGGATTTCGTTGGCGGCGTGGATGCGTGGCGATTCGCGCCGGACGGGGCGGGCTTCAAGCTCGCGGAAAGGCTCCCCGGCCATCACCGCTCGTGGGGGACGTGCGACGTGGACTTCGCGCCCGACGGCCGGCTGTTCGTTCTCTACTGGGGCGAGTCGTGGCAGCCGAGCGATCGTGCGCGGCTGCTTTCGCTCACGCCCGAGTGGCGGCTGCCGCGCGCCGGCGCGGACGGGTCGCGTCTGAACGCCGAGGGCTTCGCCGACGAGCGGGACGCGCGCGCGGCCTTGGCGCTCGTCGAGTCCACGCGCGACCTGCTCGCGCGCGGCGTGCGCGAGCTGGACGACACGCGGCTCGCGACGCTGCTCTCGCACCCCGATCGCCGGCTGCGACAGCGCGCGAGCCTGGAACTCGGGCGACGCGGGCGCGTGGACGCGCTCACGCACGTGCTGGTCACGGCGAGCGAGCCGCGCGCGCGGCTCCACGCGCTCTGGGGTTTGAACCTCGCCGCGCACGGCGGCCATGGCGCGCGCGTGCGCGAGCGCTTCGTCGCGGCCCTCGCCCAGCCCGATCCCGAGGTGCGCCGCCTCGCGGCCACGCTGCTCGGGGAGCTGGGCGCGGTGGAGGCGGTGCCG
>DATNFC010000025.1:0-3512 GCA_035606545.1 Candidatus Methylomirabilota bacterium | reverse complement strand
GCCTACTTGTGGAGGATGCCCGAGCGTGATCGGCCACGCGAGGCGCTGGAAGCATGTTTCGCATCGCTGCCGTTCACGGACTTCAGCCGCGACATCCTGGAACGGTCCGTCCCCCGACTCAAAGTCATCCCCGTGTACGACAGCGGGTGGACGGACCTCGGGACTCCGGCGCGGCTGGACGCGTGGCTCCATCGGCAGCGACAGAGGCCTTCGACCACAGAACGCGAACAACCCACGCGCCTCCTCACGCGGTGAGCGGGCGCCTCAATCAGGGAGGGAAGTCATGAACAAGCCCAACTGGATGACGAGCGTGCTCGAGGAGAAGCGCGGACCGGCGCCGAAGCCGGTCGAGAAGATGGTCGAGAAGGCGATCGAGAAGGCGATCGATAGGGTGCCGTTCCGGCCCACGCACGAGGCGATCGCGAACCGCGCCTACGAGCTCTACGAGGAAGCGGGATACCCCGCCGGCCGGGACGTGGAGTTCTGGCTCGCGGCGGAGAGGGAACTCATCACCGAGCGCTGACCGCGCAGGGAAGCGGGCCGGCAGGCTGTTCCCACGGCACCGGACCCGTGGCGGGGCCGTGCACAAGCACGGCCCCGTTCATCGTCCACCTCACGCGGCCAGGCGCGACAGCGCACTGCCGGCCCACACGCCGCCGATCCCGAGCCCGATATGCAGTCCCAGCGACGCCGCGGCCGCAGGCCATTGGCCGACGCGCACGAGCTGGAATGTCTCATAGCCGAACGTGGAGTAGGTGGTGTACCCGCCCAGCACGCCGATGAACAGGAACGCCCGCGTCGAGCCGGAGAAGATCCCGCGTGACTCGCTCAGCCCGGCGAGGAACCCGATGACCACGCAGCCGGTGACGTTGATCAGCAGCGTCTCGATCGGGAACGTCCAGCCGGCCTTGACTCGGCCGACCCAGCCGCCGACGACGTAGCGCAGCACCGATCCCAGGAATCCGCCCGCACCGACCAGCAGCGCTTTCTCCATGCTCCCTCCCGCCCTGAAACGACAATGACCCCCACCGTCACCGGTAGGAGTCATCAGCCCGGGTCCGGGCGGTTCCGGCGAACTCCATCGCCGTCATGCGCGACCAGCTTAGCAGAACTCGCGCGGTGCTGGCTCAATCGACACGCAGCAGCTCCTCCAGCTTCCGTTCGAGCTCGCTCGCGTCCGCCGGCGCCCCGGTCCACTGGGCCACGACACGACCGTCGCGATCGAGCAGGAACGCCGCCGGCACCGCTTTCACCCGGAACGCGTCCCACGCGGGAGACTTCTCCGAGTCCACCGCGATCGGGTAGGTGAACTTCTTCGACTCGACGAACTTTTTCACCTTGGGCTCGCCACCCTCGTCGATCGAGATCCCCACCACGCTCAAGCCGCGATCCGCGTATTTCTCGTGCAGGGCCTGCAGCTCCGGCATCGACTTCCGGCACGGCGCGCACCACGTCGCCCAGAAGTCGAGCAGCGTGACGCGGCCGCGCACGCTCTCGTTCGTGATCGGCTTGCCCGCGAGGTCCACGAGCGAGAACGCGGGGGCTTCGCGCGGGAACACGGGCGGGACGTACGCCGCAGGGTCGGCCATGAACGTCTTGGCGCATTTCTCGGAGCAGAAGCCATACTCCTTGCCCGCGTGCGTGCGCACGGCCTTTATCGGCTCTTCCTCGGTCTCCCCCTTCGTCACCCGGCACACGGGACACACGGCTATCGTGGAAGTGGCCCACACGCCGTACGGGGCCGCGAACGCCGTCAGGAGGGTCGTGGCGAGCAGGACCTGCAGCATGCGTCTCATCAATGTGTCTCCTGGTTCAGAACCCGGCCGCCACCGCGACGCCGAACCGCTCGAGCCACGCCCAGATGAGCGTGCCGCTGAAGCGTCCCGCGGTGACGCTGCCGAGCAGGTGCGTGCGGTGTCCATCGTACATCGGCTGTACCGAGATCCCATGGCCCAGCTCGACGTTCGCGCCGAACGGGAAGTTCAAGCCCTGATCCCATTCGGAGTAGTTCAGGCTCACGTAGGGCGAGGCGTGAACCAGGGGCAGGTACTTGGCCGTCGTCACATAGTACGCCTGCGTTCCCTCCGGAGACCCGATCCGGTCCGAGCTCGTGCCCACGAACATGGCGGGTCGCCGCTCGGTCTCGGCGAGCAGGAACCAGGTCACGAGTGGCCCCACCTCTCCCGCAGCCGGGTTGCTCTCGATGCCGAGCTGGAGCGTGGGCAGCACGCGGACGTTCGCGGTCATGCGCCACCTCGGCCGCGCCAGCGTCGTGTCCACGTAGCGCACCGAGAACACCCACTTGGTATTGAGGCCGCTCCCCCGGAGCGGCGCGCCCTCGCCGGGTCAGCCACTTCAAGTGGGCGCACTCGCGACCGGCCGCGGCCGCGACGGCGCGCTCAGCGAGTCGGGCGTCTCCGCAGCGGCCGTGGCGGCGAGGCCCCCGAGCAGTGCGGCCACGAACGAGATCGTTCGCATCATCGCAGCCACGCGAACGAATACGCGAGCTTCGGACCGCGGCGGCCCTCGTAGGCCAGCTGCGCGATCAGCAGCGTGAACGGCTCCAGGTAGCGCGCGATCTTGAGTGGGCCCGCGTCCACGGCGTCGAAGCCGAGGTCGCGGATGAGCGGCGTCACGGTCCGCGTCGCGAGCGGGTCGTCCCCGCAGTGGAGCATCGACGGTCGCGCGGCACGCCGTCGGCGCGCAAACACGTCGAACAGCACCTCGCTCGGCACCGTGCCGAACGCGGCCACGAAGTGGGCGCCGCGCAGCCGCTTCGCCAGCACCTCGGCGCCCGAGGACGTGTGCGCGACCACCAGCTGATGGTCGTCGGCGCTCATCGGCAGCGAGCAGCTCACGACCACCTTGCCGCGGAGGCTCCCCGCCTGCTCGAGCACGTCGGGGACGCGCGACCAGTGGACGGCGAGCAGCAGCACGTCGGAGGCACGCGCGGCCTCGGCCGGCGATCCTGCGCTCGCGAGCGGCCCCGCGCCGCTCGCGAGGCGCGCGAGCTTGCGCGCGTCGCGCGCGTAGCTGAAGACCACGCGATGCCCGGCGCGCGCGAACAGCGTGCCCAGCTTCCCGCCCATGAGCCCCGAGCCCAGGATGCCGATGCGCATGGCCGCTCCCCGCCCGCCCGGGCGCCCCGCGCGCCGCGCGGCCGTCAGCGGTCCACCATCGACATCTGGCGCGGGTTGTAGCGCGGGCCGGACACGTTCTCGGCGGCGAGCGCCGCGTCGAGCGCGGTCATCTCGGCCGCGGTCAGCGACACGTCCACGGCCGCCGCATTCTCCTCCAGGTGTTTCCGGCTCTTGCTCCCGGGGATCGGGACCACGTCGGGGCCCTTGTGCAGGAGCCAGGCGAGCGCAACCTGGGCGGGCGTGGCGTCCTTGCGGCGATTGCTGATCTGGCGCACGACCGCCGCCGCCCGCATGTTCGAGTCGAAGTTCTCTCCGGCGAAGCGCGGGTCCCCACGCCGGAAGTCGTCCGCCGGATACTCCTCGGCGCGCCGG
>DATNFC010000024.1:0-5578 GCA_035606545.1 Candidatus Methylomirabilota bacterium | reverse complement strand
CGGCCGCGGCCGTCTCGCGGCTGCTCGAGACCTATCCCGGGTTCGCCAGCGTGGCGCGCGAGGAGCTGGCGCGCTGGGGCAGCCCCGAACGCACCGAGCGCGTCCTCGGGCTGCTGCACGACGTGGGACTGTCGATCCCGGTCCCGGAGTCCACGGCCACAGCGTCCCACCCGGCCCCGCGCGAAGGCTAGGCCCGTTCCGCGCTGAGCGCGCTGCGCTACACTGCGCGCATGCCTCGGCCGCACGAGCGCACCTCGCCCCCGCGGGACCGACTGGCGCGGGTGTTGCTGTTGATCCTCGCGGTGCTCGCCTGCCCCGTCGCACGTGCCGCGTTGCCGGACGCCACCGGCGATAGCTGGGTGGAAGCGAAGAGCGCGCGCTTCACCGTGTACTCGAACGCAGGACAGCAGGCGGCCACGCGCGCGGCGCGGCACCTCGAGCGGCTCGCGGACGTGCTCCAGTCGACCACGCAGGGACTGCGCGTGGACGGCGGGCGCGAGGTGCACGTCTACCTGTTCCGCGACTTGAACTCATTCAAGCCCTATCGCCCGGTCGGCGACGACGACGTCGGCATCACCGCCGGGTTCCAGGCCTCGGGCCCCGATGTGGCGTTGATCGCGTACCACGTCCCGCCCGATGCCGACCCGACGCGCTTCGCCTCGCACGAGTACCTGCACGCGGTGCTGGGGCGGAATCTGGGCACACTCCCGGTGTGGGTGAACGAAGGACTTGCCGAGTACTACAGCACGTTCTCCAACGGCAAGCGCACCGCCGACATCGGCCGTCCGATCGCGGAGCACATCGCGTGGCTGCAGGTGAATGGCACCATCCCGCTCACGCAGCTCATGGTCGTGGGCACGAACTCGCCCGACTACAACGAGGGCAAGCGCCGCGGCACCGTGTACGCCGAGTCGTGGGCGATGGTGCACATGCTGGTGATGACACCGGGCGAAGGGGGCAGCCGGTTCTCGCGATTCCTCGGCGCGCTGGGCCGGGGCGTCGAGCAGACCACGGCGTTGCGCGACGCCTACGGGGTCAGGGCCGGGGACTCGCTCACGAACGCGCTCGCCGCGTACGTGAAGCAGGGCTCGTACCACTTCACCAGCTACACGTTCGCGACCGACGTCGCCGACGTGGAGACACAAACGCGCGACCTGTCGCGGGCCGAGGTGCTCATCGTGCTCGGGGAGCTGGCGATGCGATCGAAGGAGTCGCTGCGACCGGTCGCGCGCGAGCACCTGGAGGCGGCGTGGCGGGCCGATTCCGCGAGCGCGTTGGCGGCGGGGCTCCTGTGTGAGCTGGCGACGGACGCGAAGGACGAGCCGGCGGTGGCGCGCTCGGTGGCGGCGGTCGAACGCGCGGCGCACGCGGACCCGCGTGCGCGCGCGCTCGCGGGCATTGCCCTGGCGATGCGACCGTTCGAGCACGGCTACTGGCCGAGTTGGCCCGCCGCCGGCGCGGATGCGAAGGCCCTCACCGCGCGCCGGCTGCTGGAGGCCGCGACCGACGCCACGCCCGGGCGCGCGGAGTGGCTCATCCCGTATGGGCTCACGTTCGTCGATGACACGGCGTCCAGTGTGCAGGGCTCGAGCGCCTTGCTCACGGCGCACGAGGCGGAGCCGCACCGCGCCGACGCCACGGCCGGCCTGTCCATGCTGCAATCGCGGGTGGGGAATCGCGCCGGCGCGCTGGTGCTCTACCAGCAGTTGCGAGCGGGGAGCGAGGATCGGGCGTGGAAGCACTGGGCCGGCTACGTGCTCGCCCGCCGCTCGCTCGCCGATGCGGAGAAGATGGCGAAGGCCGGCAAGAACGAGCAGGCGGAGACGCTGCTCGTTCGCTTGAAGCGCGACGTCCCTGAGCACGGCGTCGAGTCCGCAGCGAACCAGCTGATCTCCTGGCTGCACGACAACCCGAACGCGAATGCGGCGCCCGAAGGCGCGTTCGCTTCGACGTTCGCGCCCGAGAAAGACACGGGCGACCCCGGGAAGGCCGCGAACCCGCCGGCAGGTGCTCCGGGGAATCGCTTCATCTTCGATGACACGCGGATCCCACAAGCACTCGAGGCCGCAAAGCGCGGCGACTTCGCGACGGCGGAACAACTCATTCTTGCGGCGCGAAAGGCCGCGCCGATGGAAGCGCGGCCCGGCCTCGACTCGCTGGCCACCGAGATGCGGAACCAGGCGCGCTTGCGGAGCGCCGTCGAGCTGCTCCGCCAGGGGAGGGCCGTGGATGCCTGCGAGCTCTACGAGCAGATCCTCGCGGACCATCCCAAGGCCGACGTCCGCGAGTACGTTCTCCGCCAGCGCACCAAGTACTGCGCGACCGGGAAGACGAAGTAGCATGCGGTGATGGACATCCTCCCCGTCCTCGAGGCCTTCGCCATCATCCTCGTCTCCGCCCGTCTCGGCGGGGCGCTGTTCGAGCGCTTTCGGCTGCCGGCGGTGCTGGGCGAGCTGGGCGCCGGGATCGTGCTCGGCAACCTGTCGCTCGTGGGCTTCCACGGGCTCGATGACCTGAAGTCGCTGCCGACCGTGGAAGCGTTCGCACAGGTCGGCGTGCTGTTCCTGCTGTTCCAGGTCGGCTTGGAATCCGACGTGGGCAGGATGGTCGCGGTCGGGCTCTCGGCAACGCTGGTCGCAGTGCTCGGCGTGGTCACGCCGATGCTCCTCGGCTTCGGCGTGTCGACGATGTTCCTCCACGACCAGAACCCGCTCATCCACTGGTTCGTGGGCGCGACGCTCACCGCCACGAGCGTCGGCATCACCGCGCGCGTGCTCGGCGATCTCAAGCGCACGAACAGCGTCGAGGGCCGCATCATCCTCGGCGCCGCGGTCATCGACGACGTGCTTGGGCTGATCGTGCTCGCGGTCGTGAGCGGGCTCATCTCCGCGGCGAACGCGGGACAGCCGTTCGACATGACGGGCCTGGCGTTGATCGTCGCCAAGGCGCTCGGTTTCCTCGGCGTTGCCGTGGTCGTGGGCCGCTGGGTCTCGGGGCTCACGTTCAGGTTCGCCGCGCGCCTCCCCGGCGAGGGCCTGCTGGTGTCGTTCGGGATCGCGTTCTGCTTCGTGGTGGCGTACCTCGCGGGCCGGGCGGGCCTGGCGCCGATCGTGGGCGCGTTCGCGGCCGGGCTGGTACTGGACGACATCCAGTACAAGAGCCTGCGCGAGCGCGACGCGAAGAAGCGCGACCTGCGCGAGCTGCTCGAGCCGATCTCCAGTTTCCTCGTGCCGGTGTTCTTCGTCTTGATGGGCATGGGCGTGGACCTCTCGGCGTTCGCGAAGCCGGGCGTGCTCGGATTCGCCGCCGTGCTCACGCTCGCCGCGGCGATCGGCAAGCAGGCGTGCGCGCTCGGCGTGCTCGAGAAGGGAACGAGCCGGCTCGCGGTGGGGCTGGGCATGATCCCGCGTGGCGAGGTGGGGCTGATCTTCGCCAGCATCGGGCGCACGCTCACGCTCAATGGCGAGCGCGTGGTGAGCGACACGGTGTACGCGGCGGTCGTGGTGATGGTGGCCGTCACCACGCTGGTGACGCCGCCGCTGCTCGTGTGGCGGCTGCGCGAGAAGCGCGCGGCTAGATCAGCCGCCGCGTCGTGAGCTTCACCTCGCGCCGCTCGTCGCCGCGCCGTACCGTGAGCTGATAGGTCTTCTCCGGCTTCCGGAACATCTCGCGCACGCCCACCGGCGTAGCCTCGTCGATCGAGCGGCCGTCCACGGCCTCGATCACGTCGCCGGCGGCGATCCCGGCCTCCGCCGCGGGCGAGTCGTCCTGCAGCCACAGCACCTTCATCCCGTGCGTCGAGTCCGCGAGCATCTGGGTGACGAGGCCGCTCATGTCGGCCTCGAACGGGTCGCCGAGCGCAGAGTTCGGTGCGAGCCACATGCGCTGGTGGCCGTAGTCGAACGTAACGTCGAAGCGCCGCAGCACGTCGCCGCCGATGTTGCCGGCGGTGCCGTCGGCGCTGATCCCGCCGGGGCCGGGAAGCCGGAACGTGGTGACCGGACGCTCGACCGCGTAGGGGCCGAGTCGCAAGCGGTCGATGCGGCCGACACGGGTCTCGACCTGGCCGCCCACACCGCCCCCGCGCGCGCGCAGCGTCTTCGGCACGGCCTCGAGCACCTTCTCGCGCTCGGTCAGGTCGGGTGACAGCGACAGCGCGGTGGCCGCACCCGCGTCGAGCACGAACGTGCCCGCGATCGGCTTCCGCCCCGGCACCTCGATCGTGGCCTTCGTGTAGGGCAGGTTCTGCTTGAACGTGAGCGGCAGCGACGTCGCGTTCGACGGCGGCCTGAACTTCGCGGGGTCGGTGATGCGCAACAGGCGCGCCGCGTAGTCGATCTCGACCACGGCGCGGCTCAGGAGCGCGTGGCCGACGATCACGTCCATGGTCCGCCCGGTCTGGAGCGCGATCCCGTCCAGCGGCAGCGTCGACAGCATCTGGTCCTGGAGCTCCAGGCCCGGGATGCGGATCGTGGCGCCGCGGACGAGGCCCGACTCCACCACGCCGCCCGCGCCGTGCGCCGTGCCGCCGGATTGGACCGGGAGCCTGAGGCTCGAGGCCTTGCTGGCGCTGATGCTGGCGCCGGAGGCCCCGGTGTCGAGCACCACCCAGAGCGAGTCGGAGTCGCCGACCCGGCCGCGCACATAGATGTGGTTGCCGTAGAGCTGGAACGGGATCTCGGCCACGCCGGACGGCGAGCCGAACACGAGCCGAGGCTCGGCGGCGGCGGGGCCGGCCGGCAGGACGGCGTCGGGCAGCAGCGAGAACAGGCCGATCAACGCGAGGAAGCGGCGCATCGACCGACTATGACAGGCTCCGCGGGCGAGGGGTTGGAGGACCAACGAAAAGCCCCCGCGGGATGCCGCCCGCGGGGGCTCGCTCGCTTCGCTTGCCCTGCTTGACTAGTCGTCGTCGTGGTCGCCGTGATGCCCACGACCCTTGCTGTGGCCGCGGTGACGACCGTTGTCATGGCGGTCGTTCATCACGATCACCGTCCGCCCCTCATGACGCGGGTGGTGCTTCCAGTGGCGCGCCGGCACCACGAGCACGCGCTCGGGCACGCGACGCACGTCCACCGCCATCCACGGTCCACGCCACGACGCGGCGCGATACCAGTAGCCGCCACGCATCCGCCACCACAGGTTGTCAGCGCGGAAGATGTCGTCGCCGCAGCGGTCGTCGTCGACCACGTAGACGTCGTTCACCATCACGTAGTGCGGCTCGCTGCGGAGCACCACCAGCGGTGCAGGTGAACCGCCGCTGATCCCCACGTTGAAGCCGAACCAGGTCTGCGTCTCAGCATGCAGCGGCGGCGCGAGGCTCATCGCCACGAGCGTTGCCGCGATCATCCACAGTCGTTTCATGGCTCCCTCCCTCTTGAACAGCAGTCCGGGTCCAGCGCATGCGACACGGACGGCAGGGGCACGGGAGTAGAAAGCAGGGGCTGTGCCACGCGATTGAGAAGTTCAAGTCATTGTTAGCGGCTGGGATAGCAGCCGGGTCGGCCGCCGCGGGCGTGCCCTGGCGCCACACCCGTCGTGCACGACGCACGCTTTTTGGCCTTCGGGGCCGCATTCG
>DATNFC010000023.1:0-2048 GCA_035606545.1 Candidatus Methylomirabilota bacterium | reverse complement strand
TCGAGCTCGGGCAGCGGCTCCTGAGTTCAATAGTGATCCGGTCCGAGGCGAACGACGGTCAGCAGGTCAGGGAAGCCTGGTCGGCGGGTGACGACCGGGTGGACACGGCTCAGGATCGGCTGGGGGAAGGCTGCCGGGGCGCACTCCGGCGGTCTTCCCCATCTATTTGGAAGGCCACCCTCTCATGAGCGCTTTCCTTCCCCGGCTGCGAACCGGCATCACCGTGAACCCGCAGGCCGCGGGCGCCGTGGTCATGGATCCGGTTCGCCGGGAGTTCTTCCGCCTGGGTGCGCTCGAGCGCTTCCTGATCGAGCACTGCGATGGCGTGACGCCGATCGAGGACGTGCTGCGCGAGGCGGAGCGGCAATTCGACGCGGTGCTCTCGCGCGAGGCGCTCGACCGCTTCCTCGCCTCGCTCGAGCGCGCGCGGCTGCTCGAGCCGCCGGCGGGCGCGGACGAGCGGGAGCGCGAACACCGCCCGCGCCGCGTGCGCGGCAGCCTCTTCTACCTGCGGGTCCCGCTCGCCGACCCCGATGCGCTGCTCGGCCGGCTCGTCCAGCGGCTCGGGTTCCTCTACAGCCCGGTGAGCGTGGTACTCGGCGCCGGGCTCATGATGATCGCGCTGGCCATCGCCGTCGTCGACTGGCCGGACATCGTCCGCGACGCCGGCCGGCTCTATCGCGTCTCGGCGATCCCCGAGATCTGGCTCACGGTGTGGTCGGTGGTGCTCGCGCACGAGCTGGCGCACGGGCTCACGTGCAAGCGATACGGCGGCGCGGTGCGCGAGATGGGGCTGCTGCTCATCTATTTCACGCCCGCCGCCTACTGCAACGTCAGCGCCGCATGGCTGTTTCCCGAGAAGCGCAAGCGCGTGCTGGTGTCGCTCGCGGGGCCGTGGCTCGAGCTGTGCGTGTGGGCGCTGGCCACGATCGCCTGGCGCATCACCGACGTCGAGAGCGGGCTGAACGAGGTGGCGCTCATCATCGTCGCCACGTCGGGCATCAAGACGCTCCTGAACCTGAACCCGTTCCTGAAACTCGACGGCTACTACCTGCTGAGCGACCTGCTCGACATGCCGAACCTGCGCCGCCGCGCGTTCCGTTCGATCGGCGACGCCCTGCGCCGCGTGTTCGGCGGCGCGGGCGCGGGTGAGGGAGCGACCGACGCGCGCGAGCGCCGCATCCTGTTCGGCTACGGCGTGGTGGCGCTGGTGATGACCATGGGCTTCCTCGGCTATGCGATCGCCAAACTCGGCCGTTACGTGACGCAGGATCGCCTGCTGCCCTTCGTGCTCTTCTTCGGGCTCTTGAGCGTCAAGCTGCCGCGGAAGCTGCGGCGGCTCTTCTCCGGGCGCGAGGACGAGGCCGAGGCGTTCGAGGACGACGCGCCCGCGCCCGCGGCCGCGTCCGCCGCACCGACGAACGGCGTCGCGGCGGTGCGCGCTGATGGTGAGGCCGCGAACGGCGCCGCCCACACCCCGCGTGTCCGACGGCGCACGCTGTGGCTCGTGGGCGCCGCGATCGCGGCCGTGCTGATCGCGTTCCTGCCCGTGGACCTGAAGGTCCGCGGCGCGTTCCGCACGTTGCCGCGACAGAACGCCGACGTGCGCGCGTTGGTGGACGGCATCGTTGCCGAGGTGACCGTGCACGAGGGCCAGATGGTGCGTCCCGGCGACGTGCTGGCGCGGCTCTCGACCACGGACCTCGACGCGGAAGCGGGCGTGCTGGACGCGCAGATCGCCCAGGCAGGAGCGCGCCTCCGGCTGCTCGTCTCGGGCCCACGCCCCGAGGACGTGAAGGTGGCCGCGGCCGCGCTCAAGACCGCCGAGGGCCACCTGCCCTACGCGCGGGACCGGCTCGCGCTCAACCGCACGCTGGTCGAGAGCGGGATCGTCTCCCGCCAGGAGTTGAAGCTCTCCGAGGAACAGGCGGTCACCGCCGAGCACGAGGTCGAAGAAGCGCGCGAGCGGTGGCGAGCGGCTTCCACCGGCGCGCGTCCGGGCGAGATGGACGCGGCGCGCTCGGAGCTGCGTGCGTTGGAGGTCCAGC
>DATNFC010000022.1:0-7688 GCA_035606545.1 Candidatus Methylomirabilota bacterium | reverse complement strand
CAGGGCAGGCCGGGGGATCCAGCCAACTTGGAAAAGGCGATCGAGATCAAGCGACGGGCCCAGCGCTGCGTCCAGAATGGTGACCTGGACGGCGCGCTCCGGGAGTACGAGAAGCTCGTCGAGACTCCCGAATCGGACCCCTACAATTTCGTGCTGCTCGCCGACCTGCTGTTCAAGAAGGGCGCGCAGGGGCAGGCCGCCGAGCGCTACCTCCATGCCGTCACCGCGTACGAGAAGGCCGGTCTCTACAAGAACGCGATCGCGGTGTGCAAGAAGATGGGCCGCCTGTCGCTGGCGCAGACGCAGGTCCTGAAGCATCTCGCGAACCTGCACCAGCTGGACGGGCTCGTGAGCGAGGCGTCGGTCTACTACGCGCAGTTCGCCGACCAGATGCTGCGTGCGAACAACGCGAACGAGGCCGCGGTCGCCTACCGCAAGGCGTTCGATTGCGGGCAGGAGAACGTGAAGTTCCTGGAGCAGGCGGCGGACGCGCTGCTGATCGAAGGCGACAGCGCGCGCGCCGCCGAGACGCTGCGCGAGGCGGCGCAGCACTGGCAGACACGCGGGCAGGCGAACGACGCCCGCCGCTGCCTCGATCGCGCGAACGTCGCCCATCCATCGAGCGCACGCGTGCCTGGCGCGCCGTCGGGCGTGCACGCGAGGCCGGCTTCTCCGTCGGGCGCGCAGGCGAGGCCCGTGGCCGCGAATCCGCTCGATGGCTTGGTGCCGGGCGCGCCACCGTCGCCGTTCGCGTCGCAGGCTCTGCCGCCGGCGCCGCCGGCGCCCACCGCGCGTCCCGGCGATCCGCCCGCGTTCTCCGCCTCGGGCGGGTTCGAGCGCTCGCCGCAGTTCGTGGCGCCGGCCACCGCCGCGAGCGCGCCCGCGGACGAGGAGGCGGCGGTGCCCGCGGAGGGCGTCTACGACATCGGCGCCGAGGCGAGCGGCAGCTACGAGCGCGCACTGAACGAGGCCGAGACCACGCCGCCGGCGGGAGACCCGTATGCGCGACAGAGCCACGAGGACGCGGTGTCGCCGAGCATGATCGCGCGCCGGCCCGTGCTCCCCGGCGCCGGTGTCGCGCGCGTCGAGAACCTGCTTGCGCGCGCGCAGGAGGAGTTCCGCTCCGGCCGCCGCGACCTCGCTTCGCAGGCACTCGTCGAGGCAGCGCAAGCCTACGAGGGGCTCGGCCGGCTCGACAGCGCGGCCACGATCTTCCGCAGCCTTGGCCGCGGCGCCCAGGCGCCGATCCCGATCATGGAGCTGTGGCTCGCCAACTGCGAGAAGCGCGGCGACCAGGCAGAGGGCTCGCAGGTCGCCTGCGAGCTGGGCGACCGCGCGCTCAACGACGGCCAGGACGGGCGCGCCCGCGGCTGGTTCGAGCATGCCGCGGCGCTCGACCCGGCGAACGACACCGCGCGCCGGCGGCTCCTGCGCCTGAACCCGAAGCCGGCCGCGCCCGCGCCGGTCGCGAACGGCGAGCCGGTGCGCCGTGTCGAGGTGGCCGTGGGCCGCGCCGAAGCGGTGACGTTCGACCTCGAGGGCCTGCTCGCCGAGTTCCAGCGCGGCGTCGACACCCAACTGGAGGGCGACGCGCAGGGGCACTACGATATGGGCATGGCCTACCGCGAGATGGGACTGCACGAGCAGGCGCTGGACTCGTTCAAGATCGCGCAGCGCGACCCGCGCCTCGCGCTGCTCTGTCACGAGATGAGCGGGCGCAGCCTCGCCGAGGCCGGCCAGCACGACGGCGCGGTGCGCGAGTTCACGATGGGATTGAAGGTCCCGGGCCTCGACGCGGCCGGTGAAGCGGAGCTGCGCTACCTGACCGCGTTGAGCCTCGCGGCGCTCGGGGATTCCGCGAATGCCGTCGCGCAGCTCGAGATCGCCGACATGCGCTTCCCCGGTCGCGCCGACATCACGCAACGGCTGGCCGAGTGGCGGCGCGCCTTCGGCCAGGCCGCGTGACCGCCGGCCGACCGCCCGCGCGTGGCGGCCGGATCGAACTGCACGCGCACACCCACTTCAGCGACGGCGCGCTGTCACCCGCCGAGCTCGTGGCGCTGGCGACCGAACGGGGGATCACCGCGCTGGCGATCACCGATCACGATTCGGTGGAGGGCGTGGCGCCCGCGATCGCCGCAGCGGGTGCGTTGCGCGACGCGAGCGCCGGGGGCGGGGCGGCTCCGCCCGAGATCGTCGCCGGCATCGAGCTGTCGTCGTCGCTCGAGGGCAACGACCTGCACGTGCTCGGCTACTTCATCGACTGGCGCTCGGAGACACTCGGTGCGCGCCTGTCCCGGTTTCGCGACGAGCGGCGTGCACGCGCTCGCGAGATACTGCATCGCCTCGCTTCACTCGGCGTTCCGGTCGCCGAGGAAGAGGTGTTCGCAGCGGCGGGGCCGGGCGTGGTCGGTCGGCCGCACATCGCGAATGCTCTGCTCAAGGCCGGACACGTGCCCACGATCGACGTGGCGTTCCAGCGCTACCTCGGCACGCGCGGCGCGGCGTTCGTGCCGCGACCGGCGTTCCACTCGGGCGAGGCCGTACGCGCCATCCGCGACGCCGGGGGCGCCGCCGTGCTCGCGCACCCGGCGCTGATCGCCACGCGGCTCGTGGAGCAGCTCGCCGAGTCGGGACTCGCGGGCCTCGAGGTCTGGCACCCGCAGCACGGCATCTCGTCGCAGAAGCGCTGGCGGGAGGTGGCGCGCGCGCTCGACCTGGTGGCGAGCGGCGGCTCGGACTTCCACGGCCCGCACCGCGGCGTCGGGCTGGGCGAGATGCCGGTGCCGGACCGCGCGCTCGAGGAGCTGCGGGCGCGCTCCGAGCCCGCTCTTTGACGCGCTCCGCACCGCGTTGACGCGCGCGCGAAGCGCTCTCTATCTTTCCCGGGCTGCCCCGTAACCCGCCGTGTTCCCCGGGAGAGCCGCCCCATTCGAATCCATGCGCCGCTCCTCCTGACCGCCGTTCTCGTCGCCACGGCGGCGCATGCCGCGGACAACGCCCCGCCCTCCTCCGTGGAGAGCCCGCTCGAGGTGTGGGCGGCGCCGGGCCTCCCCGGCTGGATCTCCGACTACCACATGGGCACGGGCCTGCCCTGGAACTACCTCGGGCTCGTGGCCGGCGCGGTGACGTTTCGCGACGGGCTCATGCCGAACGCCGCGCGGCCGTGGCCGGGCATCGACGAGGTCGTGGTCCCGCGCACCTGGTACGATTCGACCGCCGTGGTCGTGGGGGAGGGCGCGGGCTGGCGCGGCTTCGGTGCCGCGCTCGTGGATCTCCAGGCCATCGCCGGCACGCCGGTGGGCCGCAGGCCGCGGGCGGCGCTCTCGGTCGTGAACGGCAGCTCGGCGGTGGACCGCAACGGGCTCATGATCTCGCGTGGAGGCGATCGCTCGTGGGCGCGCGTGGGCGCGCTCGACGAGGAGCGCTCGGGCTCGGGCATCCTCGGCCAGCGCGGCCAGCACGTGTGGTTCGGTGAACTCGGCCGGCGCTACGGCGCGCACGTGTTCTCGGGCGCCTTCTCGCAACGCGGCGTCGCCGGCGGCACGCGCAATGACGCGAGCAACCGGGGCGACTTTCCCCCGCCGTTCGCATCGCTTCAGGAAGCCGCACACGGCGAGTCCGGGCACGCGCAATGGACGTGGCTCGGCGAGAACCGCTCGTTGACCGCGCGCTGGGCGCGCAGTCACGACCACCGCGAGTCGTTCGAGCCGCATCCCGACGCCACGCTGGCGTTCGCGGAGCGCGAGGCACAGGACAATGCGGTCACGATCGAGTCCACCGCCGGAACGAGCGAGCGCTCGCACGGTCTGCGTCTCGAACTCCACCGCTCGCAGGTGCGGCGGACGGAAGATCACCTGCTCGAGGCGATCGTGGGCATCCTGCCGGCGACGTCGAGGACACAGCAGACGGCCTGGCTCGCCGCGCGCGTCGTGCGGCCGTTCGCCAAGGGCACGCTCGAGGTGCAGCTGGGCGGGGGTCACGTGGACTCCCCGGGACCGACGAACGAGCGCTGGCAGCTCGCACCGTCGGCGACCTGGCGCCTGGGACCGGGCTCACGCCGGCTGCGGCTCTACGCCGAACGCGTGGTGACGCCGGTGTGGAGCGATCTCGCTCCCGGATTGGCGCCGTTCATCCAGGACGTATGGCTCGCCGGCGCCGACGTGACGCTCGGCCTGCCCTCGCGACAGTGGCTCGAGGTGGGTGGCATGGGCGCCGAGATCGGGAACCGCGCGCGCCTCGTCAACTTCCCGGTGCGCGACATCGCGCTGCGCTACGGCTGGACGCCGGATCTGGTGCGCGTCCAGGACGCCATGCTCACGCTGTCGACCGGTGTGCGCCGCAACACCTGGGCGCTCGAGGCGTCGGGCTACTCGCGTGTGCGACCGCGGGGCTCGCAGCCGGCGCAGGTGGATCCTGCGGTCGGCGCGCGCGCGCGCGCGGAGACTGGGTTCCGAGCGTTCGCCGGCGACCTGGGCGTGTTGTTCCGCGTCGAGGCCGCGTGGGTGGGGGCCCGCGAGCACGAGCCCATCCCCGGCTACTTCTCGCCGCCGCAGCCGCTCGACGGCTATGCGACGTACGCGGCCGGGATCGCGATGCGGCTCGGCGACGCCACCCTCGCGTTGCGCGCCACGAACCTCGAGGACATCCCGCACCCGCAGGCCTGGACCGATCCCTCCAGCCCGTTTCCGGGCCTGCCGGCCGACGGCTCGGGGAGGCAGTACCGCTTCGAGGTGTCGTGGCCGTTTTTTAATTAGGTAGATGCTGCGGCCTCCGGCCGCGCCTGGCGAAGACCGATCGCCCCCGCAAATACCATCCTCTCGAGGGGGATCATGTCCGGGCTGACGCCGAGCGAGCGGCGCGGGGCGCGCATGCTGACGATCGTGCTCGTGATCGGCACGCTGAGCGATCTCCACCGCGCGCGGACCGTGGCGCGAGCGCCGGCGCCCGAGCGTGTCGTGAGCGCACCCTCGGTCACTGACTCGACATCGATGTTGCCCCCGCGCTCCTCACACGGCGCGGCCGCCGCGCCGCGGCCGCTCGATCTCGACAGCGCCAGCGTCGCCGACTTGGACCGGCTGCCGGGCATCGGACCGGTGCTGGCCGCGCGCATCGTCGAACACCGCCGCGTGCACGGCCGTTTCCATCACGTCGACGAGCTGCTGCTCGTGCCCGGCATCGGTCCGCGCCTGCTCGAACGCCTGCGACCGTGGCTGCGCGAACCCACCCACTGACGCGACCTGGGCACGATCCCGCATTGCGATCCGCACGCCGTGATTCGCGCGGCGGCGTGCGGAATTCGAATCAAGGTTGCAACGGGACCACCCGATAACGACGGCGGGCTCGGCAACCGCTGCGGTCGGCGCGTCGCCGTGCTTGCCGTCTGCACGGATCCGCCGACCCGGCGCATGCAGCGTCCGGTCGTGCGCGTCCGTTCCATCGTGCTCACTCGCGGCGGGGACCCCCGTGGTCGAAGACATCAGCCAGAAGCTCCTCCAGGCGAAGCTGATCGACGAGAACGCGCTCAAGAAGGCGGCGCTCCAGCAGAAGACTGCGGGCGGCACCATCACGAGCAACCTCGTCAAGATCGGTGCCGTCAACGAGGAGCAGCTGCTCGAGTTCCTGTCCAAGCTCTACGGCTGCCCGGCGCTCGACTTGAAGAGCTTCGAGCCCGATCCCGCGCTCACGCGCCTGCTGCCCGGCGACGTCGCCAGCAAGTTCATGGCGCTCCCGGTGTCGAAGGTCGGCCGCCGCCTGGTCGTGGCGATGGCGAACCCCGCGAACATCTTCGCGCTCGACGACATCAAGTTCATCACCGGCTACGACGTCGAGCCGCGCGTGGCCTCCGAGGCCGCGATCAAGAAGTGCCTCGACCGCGCCTACGACTCGGCCAGCACGATGGCCGACGTCATGAAGGGGTTCGAGGACGAGCTGTCGGTCGTCGACGAGGAGGAGACGCCGGAGAACGACGGGCTCGCGGGGATGGACGAGGCCCCGATCGTCAAGCTCGTCAACTCGCTGATCTCGGACGCGGTGAAGAAAGGCGCCTCGGACATCCACATCGAGCCGTACGAGAAGACGATGCGCGTGCGCTTCCGCATCGACGGCGCGCTGCAGGAGATGATGGCGCCGCCGTACAAGTTCAAGGCCGCGATCACGTCGCGCCTGAAGATCATGGCCGACCTCGACATCGCCGAGCGTCGCGTGCCGCAGGACGGCCGCATCAAGATCAAGGTGCTGAACCGCACCATCGACCTGCGCGTGAACTCGCTGCCGACGATCTTCGGCGAGAAGATCGTCATGCGCATCCTCGACAAGACGAACCTCAACATCGACCTCGAGAAGCTCGGGTTCGAGCCCGCGGCGATGAAGGAGTTCCTCGCCGCGATCCTGAACCCGTATGGCATGGTGCTGGTGACGGGACCGACCGGCTCCGGCAAGACGACGACGCTGTACTCGGCGCTGTCGCGCGTCAACACGCCGAACGTCAACGTCATGACCGCCGAGGACCCGGTCGAGTACAACCTCGACGGCATCAACCAGGTCCTCGTGAACGAGTCGGTGGGCCTGTCGTTCGCCGCGGCGCTCAAAGCGTTCCTGCGCCAGGACCCGAACATCATCATGGTCGGCGAGATCCGCGACATCGACACCGCGTCTATCGCCACCAAGGCCGCGCTCACCGGGCATCTCGTGCTGAGCACGCTGCACACGAACGACGCACCCAGCGCCATCGGCCGCCTGATCGACATGGGCATCGAGCCGTTCCTCGTCGCGTCGTCGGTGAACCTGGTGCTGGCCCAGCGCCTCGTGCGCAAGGTGTGCAAGGCGTGCGGGAAGCCTGTCGAGCTCACGGACGAGGTGCTGAACGAGCTGCAGATGAACCGGGCCGACCTCCAGGGCGGGAAGATCATGGAGGGCCAGGGCTGCATCGAGTGCAACAGCACCGGCTACAAGGGCCGCGCCGGCGTCTACGAGGTCATGACCATCACGCCGGTGCTGCGCGACCTGATCCTGCAGCGCGCGTCGGCGATCGAGATCAAGCGGGCGGCGGTGCAGGGCGGAATGCTCACGCTGCGCCGCGACGGGTTGATGAAACTGAGACGGGGGCTCACCTCCGTGGAAGAGATTCTGAAGGAGACCGCGGCCGACAAGCTGTAAGTCGCCCCACACGGAACGCGAGGATGACATGCCGGAACTGACACTGCGACAGCTGCTCGATGACATGGTGCAGCGGAAGGCCTCGGATCTTCACCTCACCGCGGGCGTGCCGCCGGAGCTTCGCATCGACGGCTCGATAACGCCGACCGAGTACGAGGTGCTGACGCCCGAGAAGTGCATCGGGCTGGCGTACAGCGTGCTCTCCGACGAGCAGCGCAAGCGTTTCGAGACCACGAAGGAGCTGGACTTCAGCTTCGGCGTGAAGGGCCTGTCGCGATTCCGCGCCAACGTCTACCTGCAGCGCGGCGTCGTGTGCATGGCGATCCGCCAGATCCCGTACGAGATCATCCCGCTCGAGAAGCTGGGCCTGCCGCCGGTCGTCAAGGATTTCACGAACCGGCAGAAGGGGCTCGTGCTGCTGACCGGCCCCACGGGCTCGGGCAAGTCCACGTCGCTGGCCGCGATGCTCGACCGCATCAACAGCACGCGCCAGGCGCACATCATGACGATCGAGGACCCGGTCGAGTACA
>DATNFC010000021.1:0-6115 GCA_035606545.1 Candidatus Methylomirabilota bacterium | reverse complement strand
GAGAGCGAAGTCCCGCCCCGAAGCCGGGCGCGGGGCCGGTTCGGCGGCCAGACGCATCAGCTCAGGCGACCCAGACCGTCTTCACGTTCACGAACTCGCGGATGCCGAAGCGGCCCAGCTCGCGGCCGTGGCCCGAACGCTTGATGCCGCCGAACGGCAGGCGCGGGTCGGAACGCACGGTGGCGTTCACGAATACGGCGCCGGCCTCGAGCTTCGCGGCAAGCTCACGTGCCATCTCCACGTCGGCGGTCCAGACGCTTGCGCCCAGACCGAATCGCGACCGGTTGGCGAGCCCGACCGCGTCGGCCGCGTCACGCGCCCGGGTCACCGCGGCGAGCGGCCCGAACGTCTCCTCGTCGAACGCCGGCATGCCGGGGGCGACGCGAGTGAGGAGCGTGGGAGGGAAGAGGTTGCCGGGCCCGGGCAGCCGCTTGCCGCCCAGCACGAGGCGCGCCCCCTTGGCGACGCTCTGCACGACCTGTCGCTCGACCTCGTCCAAGAGGTCCGGCCGCGCGAGCGGGCCCACGTCGGTGGCGCGGTCGAGCGGGTCACCCACGCGCAGCGCGCGCAGCGACGCCGCGAGCGCTTCCTCGAACGCGTCGGCGACCGACTCGACGACGATGAAGCGCTTGGCCGCGATGCACGACTCGCCGTTGTTGATGACGCGCGCCGCCGCGGCCTGCCGGGCGGCGTGCGCGACGTCGGCGTCAGCGAGCACGATGAACGGGTCCGAGCCGCCCAGCTCGAGCACGACCTTCTTGAGCGCGCGGCCCGCGATCGTGGCCACCGAAGCGCCGGCGGGTTCGCTGCCGGTGAGTGTCACCGCGGCGACCGCGGTGTGTGCCGCGAGCGCGCTGGCTTCGGCCCCTTGAACGAGGATCACCGTGAACGCGTCCTCGGGGAGCCCGGCGTCGCGCCACAGCCGATCCATCGCCAGCGCGCAGCCGGTGACGTTGGAAGCGTGTTTGAGCGCCACCGTGTTGCCGGCCGCGAGTGCGGGCACCGCAGCGCGGAACGCCTGCCAGTAGGGAAAGTTCCAGGGCATGATCGCCAGCACCACGCCGAGCGGATCAAAGCGCACGTAGGAATCGCTGGCGTCGGTCGCGACCGGCTCGGGCGCGAGCATCGCGGCCGCGTTCGCCGCGTAGTGGTCGCAGACCCAGGCGCACTTTTCCACCTCGGCCTCGGCGGCGACGATGGTCTTGCCCATCTCGAGCGTGGCGAGGCGCGCCAGCTCGTCGCGGCGCTTGCGCACCAGCGCTCCGGCGCGGGCGATCACGGGGGCTCGCTCGTCGACCGGCCGCCTCGACCAGGCGCGGAACGCCTCGCGGCAACGCACGAGCCGGTCGCCGGCCTCCGTGCTCGTGTGCGCCGGGACCTCGGCCAGCTGCTCGCCGGTCGCTGGGTTCACCGAAACCATGAGGTTCGCGGTGGGCATGAAGGCCACCATGACGCAGCCGGCGGTTCTGTGCCAACCGCACCCGTCGGAAAGCGGCGAGCTCAGGCCGCGGTGTCGCCGGCGAAGCTCGGATCGAACGCCAGCCCCAGCTGCACCGCGATCCGCGGCGGCTCGGGCTCGATGGGCCGTGGCGCCGATGGACGCCTGGGATGCGCCTGCGCCAGCGCCGCGACCCGCGCGGCGTTGTGCTGCGACTCCTCGCGCGTCGGGTAGGCACGCTTCGCGTACATCGCGGCGATGTGCGCGGCTTCCTCCGGCCACACGTCCGCCAGCGTGGAGAGGAAGTGCTCGCGCGTGCCGGGCTTCAAGTGGACGATCTCGGTCCAGAGCTTCGAGGCGCCCGCGTCGCGTGCGGCCTTGATCGCGTCGTCGAGCAGCTCAGGCCGGTCGGAGAGCCCGGGCAGGATCGGCGCCAGCGACACGCCGACGCGGATGCCGGCGTCGGCGAGCATGCGCACCGCGCGCAGCCGCGCTCGGGGCGGCGCCGTGCCCGGCTCGGTCACGCGCCAGATCGCGTCGTTGATCGTGGGGATCGAGAGGCTCACCGAGACGCGCGTGCGATGGGACGCTGCCTGCAGCACGTCGAGGTCGCGCACGACGAGCGGGCCGCGGGTGATGATCGAGAACGGGCTCGAGCGGTCGTGGAATGCCTCCAGGCATCCCCGTGTGAGCCGGAAGCGGCCCTCGGCGGGCTGGTAGGGGTCCGTGGCCGCGCCCACGGCCACGGTCTCGCGCGTCCACGAAGGTCTTGCGAGTTCGGACCTGAGGACTTCGACGACGTTCGTCTTCACCCGGATGCTCCGGCCGTAACGGTCGTCGGACGGCCGGTCTGCGCGCCGCTCGAACGCGCGCACGTAGCAGAACGTGCAGCGGTGCGCGCAGCCCATGTACGGGTTCAGCGACCAGTGGAACGGCATGCCGGTGACGTGATTGAGCGCGGACCGGCAGGGCTCGAGGCGGTACTCGGCGGCGGACATGGACCAAGGCTAGCTCTCGCCTTGCGACTGCACAAGTGTGCAGTACGGGAGGGACTCAGGAGGATCGCGTGAACTCCGCCAGCGGTCGCGACAGCCATCCCGAGAAGCGCATCACCGCCGGGAACGCCGTACGAGCGCCTGACTCGAGCCCGGTGAGGCTGGAGCGTCCCACGGTGAGTTCGTGGGCGAGCCTGGGCCAGGAGAGCCCGAGTTCCATGCGTCGGGCGTCCAGCGCCTCGTGGAGCCTGAACCCGTCGATCCGGAGGATCCGGCCGAGCGGCGGTGCCTTGAGCCGCGTATCCGCGCGGTCGGACCACGGGTGGTCGGGAACGAAGCTCTCAGGCGACCGGCGCAACCAGCGGAGCATCTGGAGCACGCCGTCCGCTTCGGCCACGGCGCGAGCGCGGAGCCCGGAGATGGTGGACGCACCGACGCCGATCTCGCGCGCAGCCTGCGACCAGGAGAGCTCATGCGCGTGGCGGTGCGCATCGAGCGCGGCGTGGAGGTCGACGAGGCTGAAGTCGGCGAGGCGAGGCACCGGCGGCTCCTTGGTGGGGTCTCCAGCATAGCGGTCGCGGCTGGGCCGTCGCCGGCTGGAGCCCGCCCCTGGGCCCTGACCTATAAGCCGCATAATATCTATTATGTAAACCTGCGCCCGTGGCGACCCGCGCCGATCAAGGGCAATACGAGGCCGCGCTCTGGTCCGAGTCGCCCGCCCCCCATACGGTCAGCCAGACGCTCAGGTCGCCGGCCGAGAGCAGTCCATCGCCGTCGTAGTCGCTCCGGCCGATGTCCTCACCCGAGCCGAAGTCGGTGAGCCAGAGGGCGAGATCGGTGGCCCCGACGCCGCTGCTGCCATCCATGTCCAGGTAGGCCAGCGTGGCGGTCCCGAGCGGGACGCCGCTGGCGAAGATCTGCACGCAGGGCCCGGCGCCGGCCGGCGCCCCGGCCTGGCCTCCGCCCACGACCGTCAGCCGCACCTCGCCGTTGCCGTCCGTGGTGCCGAGGACGCCGGCGGTCCCGCAGCGGATCGTGCTGCCGGGGACGTACGTCTGGGTGCTCAACCGTGCCCCGGGGCAGTTGAGGATCCGGACCTCCACCGTGCTGTTCGCCACCGGGACGTTCGCGACGTCGTGCACGGTCACGGTGAACGCCCCGCTGCTCGTGTCGGCGAGGTCGAGTTTCCGGCCCACGAGCAGGATGTGCGATGGGATGTGCGAGTTCGCGGCGGATGGGACCGCGTGCGCCGACGGCGCGAGCACGACCAGCGCGGACGACAGTAGCCACGGCCAACGGCGCATGGAGCCTCCACGGGGACGGAAGCGGGACCACTCCAAATAACCCGGGCCGGGCGTCGCGGTTCCAATCCCGGCCGCACCGCCCGTCGCTCCCTCCCGCTCGCTACCATGCGCACGTGGGGCGGGCGCGACCGGGCCGCGGACCTAGCCGCGCTCGATGGGGTGAGTCCTTCGATTCTGTGATCCGCGATGGAGACTCCCTCATGTCCGTCGACACCAGCGTTCGAGTCGGTGGCTGGTCCCTGATCCTCGGTGCCATCGCGTTCATGGCGGTGTTCAGCTTCCTCGCGGCCCGCTTCGACTACCCGAGGATCCTCGACGGCGAGGCGGCCACCGTGCTCCCACGCTTGCTCGCGACCGGCCCGTCGGGTCGATTCGTCTGGGCGCTGTACGCATTCCTGCCGCTCATCTGGATACCCGCGGGAGTGGGCGCGCACCTCGCGCTCCGGCGCTCGCACCCGGGGAGCTCGCTCCTCGCGCTCCAATGCACCGTGGTGGCGGCGTTGAGCATGGTGCTCGGGCTCAGCCGCTGGCCGGCGTTCCACTGGCAACTTGCGAAGCAATACGCCACGGCGGACGCGTCGCAGCGAGGCGTGATGGCGGCCGTGTTCGATGGCCTCAACAGCTACCTGGGTAACTACGTCGGAGAGTTCCTCGGCGAACTCGCGTTCAGCGCGTTCTTCCTGCTCACGAGCTGGGCCCTGCTGCGCTCGCGCGCGACGTCCCCGATCATCGCCGGGTTGGGACTGCTGACGGGCGCCGCGGGCCTGATCGGGATGTTCCGCAACGTGACCCCGGTCGTGGGCCCCGTCGCCGACATCAACAACTACCTGTTGCCCGTGTGGATGATCGTGTTCGGCGTCGTCCTGGTCCGCTGGCGCCACCCGGGTGGAGCGGGGACCGCTGCGTAGCCCTGGAACTTCGACGGCGGTCGGGGGTGCGCGGTCCGGATCGCGCTCTCCCCCTTCGCGCTCCCCCGCTGCGCCGCCGGCACGCGCTCAACCCACGACGAGGTTCAACAGCTTGTCCTTCACGTGGATGACCTTTCGGATGTGCCCGCCATTCAGGTGGCGGCTCACGCGCTCGTCGGCAAGCGCCGCGGCCTGCACCGCCGCCTGGTCGGCGCCCTTCGGCAGGTCGAGCGTCGCGCGCAGCTTGCCGTTCACCTGCACGGCCACCGTCACCGTGTCCTCCTCGCATAGCGCGGGGTCGAACTTCGGCCACGGTGCGTAGGCGAGGCTCTCCCGGTGGCCCATGCGCGCCCACAGCTCCTCGCCCAGGTGCGGCGCGAACGGGGACAGCACGAGCACGAACGGCTCGAGCAGCGCGCGCGGCCGCGCGGGCTGCTTCATCACCTCGTTCACGAACACCATCATCTGCGCGATCGCGGTGTTGAACTTCAAGGCGTCCAGGTCCTCGGTGACCTTGCGGATCGTCTGGTGCAGCACGCGCAGCATCTCGGCGCTCACGGCGGTGTCGTCCAGCAGGATGCTGCCGTCCTCGCGCGTGTAGAGCCGCCAGACGCGGTCCAGGAAGCGCGAGATCCCCTCCACGCTGCTCGTGCTCCAGGGCTTCATCGCCTCCAGTGGCCCCATGAACATCTCGTAGATGCGCATGGCGTCGGCGCCGTATTCGTCCACCATGTCGTCGGGGCTCACCACGTTGCCCCAGCTCTTGCTCATCTTGCGGTTGTCCTCGCCCAGGATCGTGCCCTGGTGGATGAGCTTCATGAACGGCTCGGGCGTGCTCACGACGCCGATATCGTGGAGCACCTTGTGCCAGAAGCGCGCGTAGAGCAGGTGCAGCACCGCGTGCTCGGCGCCGCCCACGTACAGGTCCACCGGCATCCAGAACTTCTCCTTCGCCGGGTCCACGAGACGGTCGGGGTTCTTCGGATCCAGGAAGCGGAGGTAGTACCAGCACGAGCCCGCCCACTGCGGCATGGTGTTGGTCTCGCGCCGCGCGGGCTTGCCCGTGGCCGGGTCCGAGGTGTTCACCCAATCCCTGAGGTTCGCGAGCGGCCCCTCCGTCGTGCCCGTGGGCTTGAAGTCGGTCGACTCGGGCAGGCGCACGGGCAGCATCTGCTCGGGCAGCAGCTTCGGCGCGCCGTCCACCCAGATCACCGGGAACGGCTCGCCCCAGTAGCGCTGACGCGAGAACAGCCAGTCGCGGAGCTTGTAGTTGACGGCCTTCCGGCCCAGGCCCTTCTGCTCGAGCCACGCGGTGATCTTCGGGATCGCGTCCGCAGGCGAGAGGCCGTCGATCGAGAAGCTCCGGTCGGGCGTCGTCGAGTTCACCACGCGACCCGCCTGGTTCTCGGTGAACGCGGCCTTCGTCACGTCCCCCCCGCTCACGACTTCTTTGATGACCAGGCCAAAGGT
>DATNFC010000020.1:0-7419 GCA_035606545.1 Candidatus Methylomirabilota bacterium | reverse complement strand
GCCCAGACCACGGCGTAGCGCGGCGACAGCACGCGCGTGCTGACCACGGTGGCGATCGAGTTCGCGGCGTCGTGGAATCCGTTCGTGAAGTCGAACGCCAGCGCCAGCAGGATGATCACCACCAGTTCGAGCGGCAGCGGTCCCGGCATGCTAGCGGCTCTTCACCACGATCGACTCGATGGCGTTCGCCACGTCCTCGCACTTGTCCGCGGCGCCCTCGAGCCGGCCGTAGATCTCTTTCCACCGCATGACGTCGAGCACGTCGTGCCTGCCGCTGAACAGGTCGGCGGTGACGTGGCGCGCGATGCTGTCGGCCTCGTTCTCGAGCCGGTTGATCTCCACCGTGAACGACATCAGGTTGTTCATGTTCTTGAGGCTGTCGACCGCCTGCACGATCTGGGCCGCGCACTCGGTGAGGATCGTCGCCATGCGCAGCGCCTCGGCCCCGGGACGGCCGACCTGGAACAGGAACAGGCGGGCGCCGATCGCCTCGACCGCGTCGAGCACGTCGTCGAGGTTGCTCGCGAGCTGGTGGATGTCCTCGCGCTCGAGCGGGGTGATGAACGTGCGGTTCAGCCGCTCGAAGATCTCGTGCGTGACGACGTCCGCCTGGTGCTCGGTATCCTTCAGCTGCTTCGCGCGCTCCTCGAGGCGGTCGAACGACGTCACCATCTCGAGCAACTGGTCACAGCCCACGCGCAGCAGGGCCGCCTGCTTGCGGAACAGCACGAAGAAGTCCTCTTCGCGAGGAAACAGCGAGAACATGCAGGGGCCTCCGGGCGCATGGGAAGGACGTGGGATGCGCGGCAGGGTGTGAAGGCACATCTACGGTAGCGTGGCATTCGCATTCCGGCAATACACGAACCGCTGAGCGCCGATTTCCGGCAACTTGATCACGTGCGTGGTCGAACGTCGTTCACTCCGGACGAACGGGTCGCGCGAGCGCCAGGGACACGATGCGCTGCAGCAACTGCCGGTAGGAGAGCCCGGCGGCGAGCGCGGCGCTCGCGAACTCCTCCTTCTCGGCGATCTCCGGGTTCGGGTTCGCCTCGAGCAGGTAGATCTCGCCGGCGGCGGTCAGCCGGTAGTCCACGCGCGCGTAGCCGTCCAGTTCGAGCACGCGGTAGACGCGTCGCGTCGTGTGCTCCAGCTTGCGCACGAGCAGCGGCTCGAGGTTCTGCGCCTGCCGGGCGTCGATGCCGTGCTTCTTCTGGTAGTCGAGGCTGTGCTTCACGCGCTCGGTGGCGATCGGCTCGCCGGTCTCGGCGAGCGTGCCGAATTCCAGCTCCCATACCGGCAGCACGCGCACGCGCTCGTTGCCGATCGCGGCCACGTACAGCTCCCGGCCCTCGATGTACTCCTCGACGATCGCGTCCGTGCCCACGGACTCGTGCACGAATCGCACGCGCTCGGCCAGCTTCTCGTCGGAATCCACGAGACTCGCCTGCGAGATCCCGAGCGATGACTCCTCGCTCGCGCTCTTCACGAACAGCGGAAAGCGCAGCGACTTGGGCCGCTGCGGTTTGCGGCCGCGCGCCGCCATGAAGAACGCCGGCACGCGGACGCGATGGTAGGCGGCGATCTTCTTCGTGATCGCCTTGCTGCGCGCCAGGAACAGCCCGCGCGGGTTGCAGCCGGTGTAGGGGAGCTTCAGCAGTTCCAGGTAGCTGACGACGTGCGAGTCGAAGTCGGAAAGGCTGTAGAACTCCTCGAGCAGGTTGAACACCACGTCGGGCTTCCACTCCTCGGCGGCGACGCGGATCGGGTTCAGCTCGTCCTGCACGCCGAGCGGCCGCACCTCGTGCCCGATCTTCCGCAGCGTGCTCACGACGCCGAACTCGGTCTTCCACCGGTGCACCTCTTCCGGCGGCTGGCCCTTCAGCGAGTCCGGCGGCACCAGCGACGGGTGCATGAGCACGAGGATGCGAAGCGGCTTCTTCACAGCGCCACCCAGTTGCGACGGGAGTAATGGAAGTGAACCGTGCGCACGGTGAGCAGCAGCGCGAAGTCCACGCGCAGCCGGCGGTCGTCACGCGGCGCGCCCAGCTCCAGCGCGCCGCAACGGGTGATGACGTCCTCGAGCACCTGCTCGAGTGTGAACTGCGACTCGCCGGTGAAGCGCGCCACCATGCGCCGCAGCTCGCCGCGGTGACGGCGCAGGAACGCGGCCGCAGGCGGGCCCGAGCGGCGGACCGGCGCACCCGGCCGGCCCGGCTCGGCCGCGAACAGCCGCTGCAGGTCGCGGTCGGGGATCGTGGGCCGGTCACTCGCCTGGTGCGCCTGCTTCTCGGCGTAGTGCGCGCGCAGCGTCTGCCCGAGGCTCGCGACCGGCTCGACGGTGCGCCGCGTGCGCACGGGCGGCACGGTGCCGCGCAGCTCGCGCATCAGCTCGTCCATGAACTCGAGCTTCTTCAAGGCCGGCCAGCCGGCGTAGCGCCGCCGCCACTGCGACCGTGGCGCCAGCCACACCGCGAACGTCTCGGCGAAGTCCTCGTGCGGGTGTGCCTGCGCATAGTACTGGCGCAGGTGCTGGACGAAGCGCTGGCTCGCCGGGTTCGGGCGGTAGGTCGTGGGGTAGGCGCGCGACGGGTTGCCGAACGTGCGCCGCCAGCCCTCGCGCCGCTGCAGCCGCCACGCGTGCTGGACGGCATGGCCGGCCTCGTGGCGCAGGATCATCATGCACTCCTCGCGCGAGCTGCCCTCGGCCTCGATCATCATCGCGCGCTCGAGCTTCAGCAGCCGCGGATGAACGAGGTAGAACGGCGCCGCGATGCCGGGCACGCCGTCGGGCGAGAACCACTCCGTGCTCGCCCAGACGTGGGGCTTCAGGCGCAGGCCGCGCTCGGCCAGCTCGTCCCACATCGTCTGCACGAGCGGCTCGAGCGCACTGCCGCGCACGTCCACGTCGAGGTCGCGAAAGCGAAGGTCGAGCAGCCGTTCGTCGTCCAGCGCGGCCCAGCCGCGAACGCTTCGCCTGCCAGCCGCCATCCGGCCTCCATGCGAGCTACGTTTGACGAGCGCGTTCCGGCGACCCGAGTATGGCCGGCCCGCCTCGCGCAGTGCTCATGTAAGAAGACGTGCGCGGGGAGCGAACGGCCGCGCATCCTACTCAACGAACGAGCGATGAAGAAACAGGTCCCCCACGCCCCGAGCAGGAACGGCGCACGGCCGCGCGACGCCGTACGTGCCACGGATCCCCACGCGCTCTACGAGGTGGCGGTGCAGGGCGTGGAGTGGGACCTGGATTTTCTCGAGCGCGTATGGCGATACCGCCACCCCGGACGCGAGCCGAAGCTCTTCCGCGAGGACTTCTGCAGCACGGCGGCTTTGGCCACGGCGTGGGCGCGCCGCGGGCCCGAGCGCCGCGCGTGGGGCGTGGACCTGGATCCCGGCCCGCTCGCCTGGGCCCGGCGCCACCGGCTGCCGTGGGCGCGCGGCGCCGCCGAGCGCGTGACGCTCGTGCGCGCGGACGTGCGCGAACCGCGACGGCCGCTCGTGGACGTGGCGTGCGCGCTCAACTTCTCGTGGTGGGTGTTCCGTGAGCGGCACGACCTGCTCCGCTACCTGCGCGCCGCGCGCGCGGGGCTCAAGCCCGGCGGCATCATCGTCCTGAACCTCTACGGCGGCCTCGGGGCGGAGAAGCTGCTCGTCGAGCGCAGCGCCAAGCCGGCTGAGAACGCGCCCGACGGCACCATGCTCCCGCGCTTCACCTACGTCTGGGAGCAGAAGGTGTTCGACCCCATCAACCGCCATCTCCTGGCGCACATCCACTTCGAGCTGAAGGACGGCCGCCGCGTGCGCAAGGCGTTCACGTACGACTGGCGCATGTACACCGTCCCCGAGTTGACCGACGCGCTCGTCGAGGCGGGCTTCCGCCACACCGAGGTGTGGAGCGAGGGCTGGGACAAGAGCGGCCGCCACGGCAACGGCACGCTCTACCGGCGCACGCGGCTCGACCACTCCGACACCTGGATCGCGTACGTGGTCGCGACGCGCTGAGGGCGTTCGAGCGCTTTCAACGACGGCGCCCTACGGCGACGTGCTGTGCCCGAGGTGACAGCCGCTGCAGCGTGATGTCGCAGCCTGTGAGCCGGCGTTGAAACCGCGCACCTGCGCTGGCCCGTGCGCCGTCATGAGCGCGCGGCCGTTCTCGTCCACGAGCATCTCGAACAGCGGCGCCTCGGCGGGCAGCTGGAGGTCGACGCGGCCGGTGCGCGGCACCGGCGCCTGCATGACGAGCATGAGCGTGCCCGAGGGATCCAGCCGGTAGACGTTGAGCTTCGCGCCCTCCTGCCGCTTCGCGTCGCCCTTGCTGCCGAACACGTCGAGGTTCAAGTAGCGGAACATCGGCACCTGGCCCGGCTGGGAGATGACCTCGCGCGATTCGTCGCGCTTCGGCTTGTCGGGCATCTCGCGCTGGCGCGGCTCCACGGGAACCAGCGCCGGGTCCAGCTCCAGCGCGCCGGCCGAGTCCACGAGCGTCGCCACGCGCTCGCCGCGGCCGTTCAGGAGCCAAAGCCCGAAGTCGCCGCGGCCGCTGGGGTCGAGCGCGCACACGATGCGCCCGTCCTCGACCGCTGCCGGCGCGCACGCCGCCGGCGCGCGCAGGTTCGCCGCCTCCGTGTAGGGATCCGCCCCCTCGTCGCCGATCGCGGCGCCGGCGAGCCTGCGTCCTGCGGACGGCGGCTCGCCGTAGCCCACGAGCGCGATCGTGCCGGGTCGCGGGGCCAGTCCCATGTTGTGCGTCGCCACGGCGAGCAGGCCGCCGCCGGGGAGGGGCTCCGGCTGGATCCCCATGCCGCCGCGCCGCGGCACGGTGCCGCCTGCCGCGAGCCGCTGATCGTCGAGCCGCAGCCTGCCGTTGACACCGCGCACGAGCCGCGCCGAGACCACCTGCCACAGGTTCACGCTGTCGGCCACGGCGATCGTCGCGCGCGTGACGCCGCGCTCGGGATCGGCGTGCCACGGGTTGAACCACCAGCGCGCGAACACCAGTCGCTTTCGGCCGGGGTCGGCGATCGGGTCGAGCACGCCGTTCGGTTCGTGCGTGACCACGGCGCGGCGACCGTCCGGCGTGCGCACCCAGAGTTGCGTCGCGGGCGTGTGATCGTAGAGCGAGAGCGGCTGCTCCTCGCCGCGCGTGCTCACGTAGAGCAGCGTGTCGCCCCACCACGTCGGGTCGGCATCGTCACCTGCAACATCGGTCGCGGCGTCGTCGCCACCGTCGCAGGTCGCGCACGAGAGCGGCGCCTCGCCCACGCGCACGGCCAGCGAGCGGGCGACGGTCCAGATGCGCCACGGTGAATCGGCGCGCTCGCGCGCGGCGAACGCCACGCGCGTGCCGTCGTCGGAGACGGCCGGATCGGCCACGTCATGGAGCCGGCCCGCGGGTACCAGCTCGCGCACGCGGCCGTCGCTCCCGCGCTCGAGCAGCCGGCCGCCGGCCCCGGCGAACGTGCCGTGCGGACCGAGGCCCGGCACCTGGCCGCGCAGCGAGTCGGGAAGCGGGGCGCGCGAGACGAACACGATCGCCGGCAGCCCGGGACCGGATCGCGCCTTCGCGCGCGCGGGCTCGTGCACCGGCCACAGCGCCGCCACGAGCAGCAGCACGAGCGGGCTCCACGTGGGGCGTCTCGCCATGCGCACGATGCTACACTCGCGTGTCATTCCCCGCCGCACCCGTCCCGGAGCCCGTCATGACCGAAGTGCTCATCGTCTTCACCACGTTCGCCAGCGAGGCCGATGCCGCGCGCGTGGCGCAGACACTGGTTGAGGAGCGCCTCGTCGCGTGTGCCAACCTGCTGCCCGGCGCCCGCTCGATCTATCGTTGGGAAGCGGCGGTGAAGGACGAGCGCGAGGTGGTGGTGCTGATGAAGACGCGGAAGCAGGACTGGACCGCGCTCATGTCGCGCCTGCACGAGCTGCACCCGTACGACACGCCCGAGTGCGTCGCGGTGCGCATCGCGGCCGGCGCGCCGAAGTACATGGCCTGGCTCGACGAGGCGCTGGCGCCGGAGGGCGCATGAGCGAGCGTGACGAGTCACTCGCTCGCGGTCCACGCGAGGCGGGGGCCGCGTTGGAGAAGTCGCTCATCCTCGCGATCGAGACCTCATGCGACGACACGTCGGTCGCGGTGCTCGAGCATGGCACCACGCTGCGCTCGCACCTGATCGCCGCCCAGGATATCCACCGCCTCTACGGGGGCGTCGTGCCCGAGCTGGCGTCGCGCGCGCACCTCGAGCTGCTGCCGCCGCTGGTCGAGCGCGCCCTCGCGGAGGCCGGTGTGCGCCCGCAGCAGCTCACGGGCCTCGCCGTGACGAACGCGCCCGGCCTCGTCGGCTCGCTCGTCGTCGGCGTGGCTTTCGCCAAGGCGTACGCGGGCGCGCTCAGCCTGCCGCTCGTGGGCGTCAACCACATCGAGGCCCACCTGCACTCGGCGTCGTTGGAACACGGCGACAGCCCGTGGCCGGCGGTGGCGCTCGTGGTCTCCGGCGGCCACACCGAGCTCGTCGAGGTGCGCGGCCTCGGCGACTACCGCTGGTTGGGCGCCACGCTCGACGACGCGGCGGGCGAGGCCTACGACAAGGTGGCGAAGCGGCTCGGGCTGGGTTTCCCCGGCGGGCCGATCCTCGACCGGCTCGCGGCGGAGGGGCGCGCGGATGCGTACCCGTTCCCGCGGCCGATGCTCGACCGGCCGGGCTGCGACCTGTCGTTCTCCGGGCTCAAGACCGCGGTCGCGAACGTGCTGCGGCCGCACGGCGAGCCGCCCTATCCCGACGCCCTCATGCGCGACGTCGCGGCGTCGTTCCAGGCCGCCGTCGTGGAGACGCTGGTCGCCAAGTGCGAACGCGCTCTCGACGCCACCGGCGCGCGCGCGCTCAACCTGGGCGGCGGCGTGGCGTGCAACCGCGCGCTGCGCGCGTCGCTCGCCGCGATGTGCGCCTCGCGCCGGGACCCGCCGTGCGCGCTGCGCATCCCCTCGCCGCGACTGTGCGCCGACAACGCCGGCATGATCGCGTGGGTGGGGGCGCGGCGGCTGGCGCGCGGGGAGCGCGCGGGGAGCGATCTCGACGCCTCGGCGTCGCTCGAGGCATCGGGGCTCCTCGTCACCTAACCCGCTGGGCCGCAGGTGGTTCTCGGCGGTCACGCCGCCCTGCCGGGTGCCGGTGTGCTCCCGGAAAACCCGCAAGCCGGCTTGCCCAAAAGCCGATACCGAGGCTGAGCACGTGTGCTGCCCTCCGGCGGGAGTCGGTGGGGCTGCGCGCGCTTCCCCAGTGTGCCCGGACGAACGACAGGCAACGGAGAACGTGGTGGCGAACCAGCGCATCCTGATCGCGGACGACGAACCCGACATCCGGCTCGTGCTCCGCACCCGGCTCGAGCGTGACGGCTACACCGTGCTCGAGGCGCGCGATGGCG
>DATNFC010000019.1:0-2601 GCA_035606545.1 Candidatus Methylomirabilota bacterium | reverse complement strand
CCCCGAGCGCTACGGCCCCCGGCTCGACGCGCGGGGCCCGGCCGTGGCCGATCGCCGCGGCCGCCGTGGCATCGAGCACGAGCGCCGGCAGCACCTGGAGCGCCTCGTCGAGCGGCACGCCCTGCCGGGCAAGCAGCGCCGCGGGCTCCGCCGACTCGAGCGTCGCGAGCGTGCACGCCTGGAGCAGCGTGAACGGCTCACTGCGCGTGCGTCGCAGCGCCGCGAGCGCCGCGCCGCAGCCCAGCCGCGCCCCGAGGTCGTGGACCAGGGTGCGCACGTAGGTGCCGCCCGAGCAGTCGACCTCGAACGTGGCCTCGTCGGCTGCGATCGTGAGCCAGCGCCAGGCCTCCACGCGCACGCGGCGCGGCGCGCGCTCCACGGTGACGCCGCGGCGAGCGAGCGCGTGAAGCCGCTCGCCGCCGACCTTGATCGCCGACACCATCGGCGGCACCTGGTCCTGCTCGCCGAGCATGTTTTCCGCAGCCGCACGCAGCTGCGGTTCGCTGGGCCGCGCATCGGAGCGCTCGAGCACGCGGCCGTCCACGTCCTGCGTGTCGGTCATGATTCCGAAACGCGCGGTGCCGGCGTACGTCTTGCGTCCGCCCTGCCAGACGAGCGCGCAGCGCGTGGCCGCCCCGAGCGCGAGCACGAGCAGCCCCGTGGCGTTGGGATCGAGCGTGCCCAGGTGACCCACAGCCTTCATGCCGAGGTGGCGACGTGCGCGCTCGACGACGTCGTGCGACGTCATGCCGCGCGGCTTGTCGAGCGGGAGCAGGCCCGACCACGTGTGAACGCCCGCGCCCTCCGGCGCGGGCGATCCCCCGGCCGGCCGGAACGCGCTCATTCCGTCTCCTCGTCCTCCACCGGCTGGCCGTCGTGCAGGCGCTTGAGCAGCTCCTCCACGCGCGCGCCGCGATCGAGCGACGTGTCGTGCACGAAGCGCACCTCGGGCACCTCGCGCAGGCCCAGGCGGGGCGAGAGCTCGTGGCGCACGAAGCCCGCGGCGTGCGCGAGCGCCTCCATCGTCGCCTCGCGCTCGGTGGGGCTGCCCATGATGCTCACGAACACGCGCGCGAACGACAGGTCGTGCGTCACCTCCACGTCGGTGACGCTCACCATGGCCGACACGCGCGGGTCGCGCAGCTTCTGCTGCAGGATCTCCGCGACCTCGCGCCGCATGAGGTGGGCGACTTTTTCCGGGCGGATGCGCATTACGGCCTCTTCGCTTCGCTCATCGCACCGCCGGTGACGCCCTCGCGATGCGAACCATCCGGGTCTCGGGGGGTGTGCTGGTTCACTGCAGTGTCTCCTGCCAGTCGAGCAGCTGGGCCTGCACGTAGTTCTCCACGATGTTGCGCGCGCTCTGCAGCAACTCGCGCACGTGCCCGCCGTCCGCGGACACGACCGCGAACCCGATCGCCGCGCGCTGCCACAGGTCCTGGTATTCCACCTCCGCGACCGAGGCGTGCACGCGTTCGCGCAGGCGCTCCTTCATCGAGCGCACGACCTGCCGCTTGTCCTTCAGCGACTGCGCCGCCGGGAGGTGCAGCTCGAAGCGGACGATGCCGACGACCATGCGCCCCCTCTCCCGCCCCTCCCCCGGGCCGTTTCGCCTGCACCGGCACCGGGGTCGATCCGACCGTGAACGTCAGAGCGTGCGCGCCAGCTCCTCGATCTTGAACGACTCAAGCCGGTCGCCTTCCTGCAGCTCGCTGTAACCATCCAGCGTGATGCCGCACTCGAAGCCCTTCTCGACTTCCCTCACGTCGTCCTTGAAGCGCTTGAGCGCCGCCACGCGGCCCGTCCACAGCGTCTCGTCGCCGCGCACGAGCCGGATCTTCTCGCCGCGCGTGATCTTGCCGGTCGACACCATGCAGCCGGCCACGATCACGCCCTTCGACAGCCGGAACACCTGGCGCACCTCGGCGGTGCCGAGCACGACCTCCTTGAGCTCGGGCTTCAGCATGCCCTCGAGCGCGAGCTTCACGTCCTCCTGCGCCTTGTAGATGATGTCGTAGAGGCGGATCTCCACCTTCTCGCGCTCGGCCAGCTCGCGCGCGCGCCCGTCCGGCCGCACGTGGAAGCCGACGATGATCGCGTCCGAGGCCGCTGCGAGCAGCACGTCGGATTCGGTGATCTGGCCCACGGCCGAGCGGATGACGCGCACCGCGACCTCGGCCGTCGACAGTTTCTGCAGCGATTCGCTGAGCGCCTCCACCGAGCCGTCCACGTCGCCCTTGATGAGCATCTTGAGCTCGTTCGGACCGCCCTTGCCGAGGCTGTCATGGAACGTCGTGAGCGAGATCGCCTTCGAGGAGCGGAACTCGTGCTCGCGGTGCATGGCGGCGCGCTTGCTCGCCACCTCGCGCGCCTCGCGCTCGTCCTCCGGGCAGACAAACAGGTCTCCGGCCGACGGCGTGCCGCTCCAGCCCACGACCTCGACCGGCGTCGACGGCGGCGCTTCCTTCACCTGGCGGCGGCGCTCGTCGTACATCGCGCGCACGCGGCCGTAGACCTGGCCGGCCACGAACGGCTCGCCGACGCGCAACGTGCCGGACTGCACGAGTACCGAGGCCACGACGCCGCGGCCCTGCTCGAGGC
>DATNFC010000018.1:0-12932 GCA_035606545.1 Candidatus Methylomirabilota bacterium | reverse complement strand
TCTACAGCGCAACGAGCGTGCCCGGCGCGCACCAGGGGCTGTGGGCGAAGCAGTTCCTGTGGTTCGTCGTCGCGGTGGGCTTCGCCTGGATCATCGCCGCGGTGCACTACCGCTTCTACGACTCGATCTCGTGGCCGCTGTACGCGGCCTCGCTCGTGGCGCTCGTCGCCGTGTTCGTGATCGGCGTCGAACGCCTGGGCGCCAAACGCTGGATCGAGCTCGGGCCGCTCCAGTTCCAGCCCTCGGAGATCGCGAAGCTCGCGACCACGTTCGTGCTCGCGCGCTTCCTCGACCACGCGCGGCTCGACCTGAGGAAGCTGCGGTGGTGGATGCCGCCGGTGTTCATCACGCTGGTGCCGTTCGTGCTCGTGGCCAAGGAGCCGGACCTCGGCACCGCGTCCGCCTTCCCGGCCATGCTGGTGGCGATGTTCTTCTGGGCCGGCATGCCGGCGAGCCAGCTGCTGCTCGGGCTGTCGCCGATCTTCAACGTGGCGCTGTTCTTCCTCACCGGCAGCGTGTGGTGGTTCGTGGCGCTGTTCGTGGGACTGCTGGCCTGGGCGCGCCCGCGCGTCGTCGTGCTGCTGGCGATGCTGGCGCTGAACGGCGCCGTGGCGGTGACGCTGCCGAAGCTGTGGAATCACCTGCACGACTACCAGAAGCGGCGCATCGAGACGTTCCTGAACCCGGAGCAGGACCCGAGCGGCTCGGGCTACCAGGTCATCCAGTCCAAGATCGCGATCGGCTCCGGCGGCCTCGTCGGCAAGGGCTACCTCAAGGGCTCGCAGAAGGCGCTCGCGTACCTGCCGATGCGCCACACCGACTTCATCTACTCGGTCGTGGGCGAGGAGCTGGGGCTCCTCGGCTCGTTGACCGTGGTGCTGCTCTACGGCATCGTCGTGTTCCGCGGATACCGACTCGCGTCGATCGCACGCGACGGCTTCGCCAGCCTGATGGCGGTGGGCATCACGACCGCGCTGTTCTTCCACATCATGGTCAACATGCTCATGACGATCGGCTGGGCCCCGGTCACGGGCGTGCCCCTGCCGTTCCTGAGTTACGGCGGCACCGCGCTCATCGTGAACTGCATCCAGATCGGGCTGCTCCAGAACGTGGCGCTGCGGCGCCGGGAATACTGATGCACCCGGAGATCCTGCACGTCGGCTTCATCCACCTGCGCAGCTACGGCCTGATGATGGCCGTGGCGTTCGTGGTCGGCACGTTCCTCGCGCTGCGAGAGTCGAGGCGCTTGAGCCTCGACGAAGACAAAGTCGTGAACGTGATCCTGGTCACGCTCGTGGCCTCGGTGCTGGGCGCGCGGATGCTCTACGTGCTCGAGCACCTGCCGGAGTTCCGCCGGGAGTGGACGAGCGCGCTCGCGCTCTGGCAGGGCGGGCTGACGCTGTACGGCGGCATCGCCGCGGGCACGTTCGCCGGGCTCGTGGCCGCGAAGCGCATGAAGCTGCCGATCTGGATCACGGCGGACGCGCTCACGCCGGCGTTGGCGCTGGGCACGATGTTCGGCCGCATCGGCTGCTTCCTGAACGGCTGCTGCTACGGCCGGCCCACGGGCCTGCCGTGGGGCGTGGTGTTCCCGCACGATTCGTTCGCGTTCCTGGAGTTCGGCAACCAGCCCGTGCACCCATCGCAGCTCTACAACGCGATCGCGGGGCTCGCGCTGTTCGCGATCTTCTACCTGCTGCGCGGCCGCTTCCGCGTGCCGGGCGTGATGTTCTGGACGTTCATCGCCGTGTTCGCGTTGATCCGCATCCCGATCGACCTGACGCGCGCGTACGAGACGGACGCCGTGCTGATGCGCGTCGGCGTCACCGACATCACCGAGAGCCAGTTCATGAGCAGCGTGATGGCGTTGTTCGCCGTGCTCATGATCCTGCGCCTGCGGCGCTCGGCGCCGCGCGTGACACCCGCCCCCGCGCACACGACGTCGTGAGCGGCGGCGCCGGCCGCGATCCGCAGCACCTCGCCGGAGGTGCGGGCCCCCGGCCTGTAAAGTTGGCGGTTCTCGGCGACCCGCTCCGTTACACGCGCTCGCCCGACCTGCACCGCGCCGGCTGCGCGGCCTTGGGGCTCGCCTGCGAATCGGTGGCCCTGCGCACGCCGATCGCGGAGCTGCCGGACACGCTGGCCCGCCTCGCGCGCGAGGGCTACACCGGCTGCAACCTCACCATGCCGCTCAAAGAGCCGGCGTTGGCACGGGTGGCGCGGCCGAGTGCCGCGGCCGTAAGGGCGCGCTCGGTGAACACGATCACATTCGAGCCGGGCGGCATGGCCGGCGACACCACGGACGGTGCGGGCTTCATCGACCTGCTCCACGCGGAGCGGCGGAACGCCGCGACTTGCAACGTCACATTGCTCGGCGCTGGTGGCTCGGCGCGCAGCCTCGCCCTCGCGCTCGCCGATACGGGCGCCCCGCCGGCGCACGTGGTCTCGCGTCACGAGCCCGAGCCGGGCGAGGCGTGGGGGGGAGCGCTCGGGAAGCGCTGGGCGGCGTGGGGGAGCGAGGCGGCCGAGCGGGCGATCGCGGCCGCGGAGGTGCTCGTCAACTGCACGCCGCTCGGCGGTGACACGTTCCCGGTGCCCGTGGAGCGCATCGCGCGCGGCACGCTGGTCGTGGACCTCACCTACGGTGAGCGCGTGACACCGTGGGTGGCGGCCGCGCGCGCCGCGGGCCTCGACGCCGTCGACGGCCTCGCGCTGCTCGTCCACCAGGCGCGCCACTCGCTCCGCCGCTGGTTCGCGCGCGAGCTGGCGGACGTCCCGCTCGAGCCGCTGCTGGCCGCCGTGCGGCGCTCGCCCTGAGCGGGCGAGGCTCCCGCCCGTTCACCCGCCCGATCCGCGCGTTCGCGAGCCGCGCGTTCAACTCGCTCGCGATCGAAGCTCGCGAGCGTTGTCACGAAGCCCTTTCGTTCCTGCTCCCCCAGCGCTGCCCGGTGTGCGGCGAGCCGGCGGATGCGGCGCGGCTGTTCTGCGGGCCGTGCGAACGCGCGCTGCCGCGGCTCGGCGTCCCGGTGTGCGCGCGCTGCCTCGGCGAGGGTGGGGCCCCGGATGCCTGTCTCCGCCATCGGGGCGACCGCGTGCACGCGGCGTTCGTCTACGACGACGCCGTGGCCGCACTCGTGCACGCGATCAAGTTCGGCTCGCGTCCGAACCTCGCGCGTGCGCACGTCGCGGCGCTGGTGGAGGCACTGCCGCGGCGCTGGCGCCGACCGGCTCTCGTGACCGCGGTCCCGCTCCACCGCACGCGCCGGCGCGAGCGTGGCTACGACCAGGCGGCGGCGATCGGCGAAGCGCTCGCGGACACGCTGGGTGCGCCGTTCTCGGGCGCGGTCCTGGAGCGCGTGCGCGACACGAGAGCGCAGTCGGATCTCGGCCCGCTCGATCGCCGGCGGAACGTTCGCGCCGCGTTTCGCGTCTGCCACGGAAGCTGGGTGACGGGCCGGCGCGTGCTGGTGGTGGACGACGTGCTCACGACCGGCGCCACGCTCACCGAGGCCATGGGCGTGCTGCGCGAGGCGGGAGCGCACACGGCGGGGGCGGTGCTGGCCTGGGCGCAGTGAAGACGTTGCCAGGGGGCAACCCTGGGAAGGATGGCAACACTCGCCAGCGGCTCGGGCATCCGAGGCGCGTGGGTGCGCGGGCTGGACAGGACGGCTAGACTGCAGGGTGGCGCACCTCCACCGTGAGGGGCGCGAGCACACATGTCCCACCTTCACATCCCCGATGGCATCCTGCCGCCCGCGTTGTGGATCACCGGGCTGGTGCTGACCGCGCTCGTCCTCCTCTGGAGCGGCCCCGCCGCCGCGAGGGGAGGCACGAGGCTCATCGCGTACCAGAGCGCGCTCGGCGGCATGATGCTGGCCGTGATGGCGCTCCCGGTGCCGATCACGGCGTTCGATTACTGCATGACGCTCGCCGGCCCGGTGGGCGTGCTGCTCGGGCCGGCGCCGGTGTTCCAGGTGAGCCTCGTGGTGACGATCATCCTCGCGCTCCTCGGCCAGGGCGGGTTCACCGTGATCGGCCTCAACGCGCTCGTGCTCGGGCTCGGCGCCATGCTCGCGCGCCCCATCTATCTCAGGAGCGTGCGCCGGCTCGGCCCGGCGCGCGCCGTCGCGCTCGCCACCGCCGCCTCGCAGCTGGCCTCGACGCTGGGCTGGATCCTGGTGCTCACGCTCTCGGTGCGACTCACGCCGAACATCGTCGGCGAGCACGAGATCGCGCAGGGGCTGGTGCGCGGCCTCCACGGCGTGGGCGGCGCGATCGTCCTCGCCATGCTGCTCGCGGCCATCGCGATCGAGTCGCTGCTGGGCTATGGTCTGGCCCGCTTCCTAAGCCGCGTGCGCCCCGACCTCCTGCCCTCCCTCACGGCCACAGGCGGGGCCGCCTCCGGCGGCCCGTCGCTGCACGAAGCCCACCGGAGCGGCCGCGCATGAACAACACGTTCGCCCAGATCGATCACCTGGCCAGCGCCGGGGACTCCCCCTGGCACCGTTCGAGCGCGCTCACGAAGCTGCTGCTGCTGCTCACGTACGTCACGCTCGCGGTGATGACCCCGTCCTGGGGTGTGCTCGCGGTACTGCTCGTGACGCTGATCGCGATGTGCGTGAGCGCCCGGGCGCCGCTCCGGCTCATGCTCGCCGCGGCGGCGACCCCGTTCCTGTTCGCGCTCATCTTCGCCGCCGCGCACGTGCGCACGGACTGGGACGAGCCGCTGGTGCTGTTCGCCCGGCCGATGGTGGCGAGCCTCGCCGCGGTGTGGCTGGTGATCACGACGCCCTATCCGGACCTGTTCGCGCCGCTGTCGCGCGTGCTGCCCCGCGGCATCGGCGACGGGTTGTTCCTCACCTACCGCGCCGTGTTCGCGCTCTACGCGCGCGTCGAGCGCATGGGCTCGACGCTCCGGCTGCGCGGTGCCATGGCGCGCCCGATGCGCGAGCGCTTCGCGCTGCTCGGCGAGGCCATGGGCACGGTCGTGCTCTCGGGCTTCGACCGCAGCCAGCGCCTCTACCAGACGATGCAACTCCGCGGGCACTCGGGCCGCATCTGCGGCTGCCGGCACTACCTCGAGTTCTCGCGCGACGATTTCTGGGTGGGACTGGCCATCGCCTGGGCGGGCGTGGTGAGCGTCACGCTCTGGCACGTGAGGCCCTCATGAGCCACGAGCATCCCGAGCTCCGCGGCCGCGAGCCGATCGTGCACGTGTCGTGCGTGCGCCACACGTATCCGGACAAGACCAGTGTCCACCTCTGCGGCCTCGACTTCGTGGTCGGCCGCGGCGAGCGCGTCGTGGTGCTGGGTCCGAACGGCAGCGGCAAGAGCACGCTCCTCTACCACATCCTCGGCCTGCTGGCCCCCGAGGAGGGCGAGGTGCGCGTGTTCGGCGTCGACCCCGCCGGCCAGTTCTCGAAGATCCGCGAGCGCGTCGGTGTCCTGCTCCAGGATGTGGACGAGCAGATCATCGCGCCCACGGTGTGGGACGACGTGTCGTTCAGTCCACGCAACTACGGCTACACACCCGCCGAGGTCGATCGCAAGACCGATGCCGCGCTCGTGCGCATGTCCATCGCGCACCTGAAGCACAAAGTGTGTCACTACCTGTCGGGCGGCGAGAAGCGCAAGGTGGCGCTCGCCGGCGCGCTCGTCCTCGAGCCCGAGTTGCTCGTGCTCGATGAACCGTTCGAGGGGCTGGACCCGACGTCGCGCAGCGAGATGGTGGAGCTGCTGAACGGGCTGAATCGCGAGCACGGCGTGTCGCTCGTGATCGCCACGCACGACGTCCAGCTCGTCGCCCCGCTCGCCGACCGCGTCTACGTGCTGAAGACCGGAGGCGAGATCGTGGCGCAGGCGCCGCCCTCGGACGTGTTCCAGGACCTGGACATGCTGCGTTCCTCGAACATCGAGCCACCCGTGCTCGCGGAACTGTTCCAGCGGCTCGAAGCGCTCGGCCACCGGCTCGGCCGGCCGCAGACGCCGGCCGAGGCCGCGGAGCAGCTCGTGCGCTGGATGCAGGGCGAGCGCGAGCGCTCGGCCGCGGGCGTGGCCACGGCGCTCGCCGCCGCGCACGCGCGCCGGCAGGAGGGCGCGGGCGGCACGCCCGCAGCGGATGCCGGCTCCCCGCCCGAGGAAGTCCAGCGGCCGTGAGTGGGGATCTCTTCGGCGAAAGCGGTCCCGCGGATCCTGCGGGCTCGCCGCCGCCGGAGCCCGGACCGAACTCGCCGCTCGCGGACCGAATGCGGCCGCGCAGCTTCGAGGAGCTCGTGGGCCAGCAGCACCTGCTCGAGGACGGCAGCCCGATCGCGCTCATGCGCGACGGCCGGCACCTTTCGAGCGTCGTGCTGTGGGGGCCGCCGGGGACGGGCAAGACCACGCTCGCGCGCCTGATCGCGCGCACCGCGGGCGTGCCGTTCGTCCAGCTCTCCGCGGTGCTCTCGGGCGTCAAGGAGGTGAAGGAGGTGATGGAGCGCGCCGCGCGCCATCGCCAGCGCACGGGCCAGCCCACGATCCTGTTCGTGGACGAGATCCACCGCTTCAACAAGGCGCAGCAGGACGCGTTCCTCTCCCACGTCGAGCGCGGCGACATCGTGTTCATCGGCGCCACCACCGAGAACCCGAGCTTCGAGGTGATCTCGGCGCTGCTCTCGCGCGCGCGTGTGATCGTGCTGCGCGCGCTGGATCCGCCGTCGATCCGGGCGCTGCTCGGGCGCGCGCTGTCCGACGAGCGCGGGCTCGCGGGTCGCGTGGCGGTGAGCGACGAGGCGCTGGAGCTGCTCGCGGCGGCCGCGGACGGCGACGCGCGCCGCGCGCTCACGACGCTCGAGATCGCGGCTGCCACGGCCGAGGCGAGTGGCCGGCCGATCGGCGTCAACGAGGTCAAGGGGGCGCTCGCGCGCCGGCACCTGCGCTACGACCGCGCGGGCGAGGAGCACTTCAACCTGATCTCAGCGCTGCACAAGAGCCTGCGCGACTCGGATCCCGATGCGAGCCTGTACTGGTTCGGGCGCATGGTCGCGGCCGGCGAGGACCGGCTCTACATCGCGCGCCGGCTGGTGCGATTCGCGAGCGAGGACGTGGGGCTCGCGGATCCCTCGGCGCTGCACCTGGCGGTGGCGGCTTTCAACGCCTATCACCAGCTCGGGAGCCCGGAGGGGGAGCTGGCGCTGGCCCAGGTCGTGGTGCACCTGGCGCTCGCCCCCAAGTCGAACGCCGTCTACCGCGCCTACGGCGAGGTCATGGACGAGATCGAGCAGAGCGGCTCGCTGCCGCCGCCCAAGGTGATTCTCAACGCCCCGACGCGGTTGATGAAGGACCTGGGCTATGGCGCGGGCTACGCGTACGCGCACGACGACCCCGAGGGCGCGAGCGTCCAGCAGCACCTGCCGGACGAGCTCGTGGGGAAGAAATGGTGGCGGCCGCGCTAAGCCCAAGCGCTACAGGGCGTTGATCGCGCAACGCTCGAGCCGGACCCAAGTGGTCGCCCCCGCATCTCCGCACATGGGAACCACTTGCGGCCATCTTGCGGACGAATTCCCATCGCATTGCTTCATGCGAGGTGGTACGGTCCGCGCGCAGCAGAGCGCGTCACCGGCTTCGGTGTCCCTTGGACTTGCCCCAGGAGGCCTCCCTCATGAAGCGTGCGGCTACCACATTGCTCTTCTCGCTTGTCGCGCTGGTGGCATCCGCGACCCTCTCGAGCGCAGCGCTCCGCGCTCCGCAGGTCCCGGTGATCGGTGGCGGCCTGCAGGCCTACCTCATCAGCGTCGGTGAGAGCATCAACGTGAACACCGACCAGGACGCGACGCAGACGTGGTCGCATACGGTGAGCGGCACGACCACGTACACGATCCAGTTCCAGAGCTCGCCGAACGCGGCGATCCAGCAGTTCGGCCTGTACAACGCGTCGGCCGTGATCCCGCCGCTGTTCTTCCTCATGAGCGGCGCCGTGGGCCCGCTCGGGTTCAGCACGGCCACGTTCAAGCCGGGCAACATCGTGGTCGTGAACCGTTTCGACGCGCTTGCGAACTTCCTGAGCACGACGACGTTCGGCGGCGTCGACCCGAACAACTTCGGCTTCTATCTGAGCACGAATGCGGGCACGGTGTTCACCCAGGACGGTCGCAATCCCGGCGGCCTGGCGCGCGCGATCGCGTTCCAGGGCACCGGTGCCAACACCGGCACGTGGTGGCTGTGCTGGGACGAGCTTTCGCTCGCCGCACCGAGCGGTTTGGCGGCGCCCACAGGCCCATCAGGCTCGGCGGGTCCGGGCGACCAGGACTTCGACGACCTCGTGGTCATGCTCGAGTCGGTGAACCCGACGCCGGTGAGCAAGACGTCGTGGGGCCAGCTGAAGAGCCGCTTCCACTAGAATCACGCACCCATTTCATATTCGCAGGGCGGCGCACCTCTCGGAGCGCCGCCCTCCGCTTTGATCAGGAGCGAACCGAACGGGCAAAGGGCGGTGCTCTCCGGAGCGCCGCCCTTGTCTCATGTGGGGAACCCTCGGGGATTCGCCGGAACGATCCCACGTGGCTTCCTGCACGAAGGCTCTTCGGCGACCCGACGGCGAACGGTCACGGCATCGCCAATTCCCCCGACCCGAGCCGCACGCAAGGCTTTGACGGCCGATCGCATGGGGCATACTGTGTCCTGTTCCCCTGTGGGGGCGCGGGCGTCCGGAGCAGCGCGCGTCGGACCGCCAACGTACCCGCGGGCGGCCTGCGCGGCGGGAGGTCACGATGCGAGCTGAGGTCGAGAGCGTCATCCAGCAGCTGCGGCCGATGGTCCAGTCGGACGGCGGCGACCTGGAGTTGGTGGACGTGACGGCCGAGGGCGTGGTCACGATCCGGCTCCACGGCTCGTGCAGCGGCTGCAACAGCTCCACGACGACGCTCAGGAACGGCATCGAGCGTTACCTGCGGTACAAGCTGCCCCAGGTCACGCAGGTGCACGCCGAGTAACGCATGCTCTACGGCTACGGGCTCGTGATCGCCGGGTTCCTGATCGGCGGCACCGTGCTCCTGGCCATCGGGATCAATCGTGCCCGGGAATGGTGGGAGGGGCGCCGCGGACCGCGGCCCTGACCCCCGGGCCGCGCCGCAGGGAGCCTCCGGACAGGTGATCAAGCCCGAAGCCGTACTCGCCGCACTCGGCACCGTGAACGACCCCGACCTCCATCGTGACCTGGTCACGCTGGGGATGATCGAGGACGTCGCGGTGGACGGCGGCGCGGTCGCGTTCACGCTCGTGCTCACCACGTCGGCGTGTCCGCTCAAGGCCCAAATCGAGGACGACTGTCGCCGCGCGGTGATGGCGGTGCCGGGCGTCTCCGACGTGCGCATCCACACCATCAGCCGCGTGCGCAAGCCGCGCGACCCGTCCGCCGACCGCAAGGCGCTCGAGGGCGTGGGGCCGGTGATCGCCGTGGGCTCGGGCAAGGGCGGCGTCGGCAAGAGCACGGTGGCGGCGAACGTGGCGATCGCGCTGGCGCAGACCGGCGCGCGCGTCGGGCTCCTGGACGGCGACATCTACGGCCCGAACCTGCCGCGCATGTTGGGCGTGCAGCGCCAGCCCTACCAGAAGGACGGCAAGATCGTGCCCATCGAGGCGCACGGCATCCGTTTCATGTCCATGGGCCTGCTCGTGGAGTCGGGCGAGGCCGTGGTCTGGCGCGGGCCGATGCTGCACGGCGCGATCAAGTCGTTCCTCTCCGACGTCGACTGGTCGGGCTCGGACTACCTCGTCGTCGACCTGCCGCCCGGCACGGGCGACGTCCAGCTCTCCCTCATCCAGCAGACCGTCGTCACCGGCGCCGTGATCGTGACCACGCCGAGCACGGTGGCGATCGAGGACGCGGTCAAGGCCATCCGCATGTTCGACAAGCTCTCGGTGCCGGTGCTGGGTGTGATCGAGAACATGAGCTATTTCATCTGCGACCACTGCCAGACGCGCCACGACATCTTCTCCTCGGGCGACGCGCAGGCGCGCGCGCTGGCGCTCGGCCTGCCGTTCCTGGGCGCGCTCCCGCTCGAGGCCGCGGTGCGAAAGGGCGGCGACACCGGCGCACCGGTCGTCGCCGTGGACCCCACGGGCGAGACGTCGCGCGCGTTCAAGACCATCGCCGGCGCGTTGGCGCAGCGGATCAGCATCGCCACGATCGGCGCTTCGGTGGGGAGCCCGGCATGAGCGCGGGTCCGGATCGCATCTACGCCGACCACGCTGCGACGACACGGCCCGCGGCCGAGGTTGTCGCGGCCATGCAGCCGTGGCTCGCTGAGAAGTTCGGCAACGCCTCGAGCGTGCACTCGCGCGGCGAGGCGGCGCGCGACGCGATCGACGCCGCGCGGCTCGAGGTCGCGCGCCTGGTCGGCGGCCAGTCCGAAGAGATCGCGTTCACCGCGACCGGGAGCGAGTCCAACAGCCTGGCGCTCCGCGGCGCGCTGCGCGCGGCCTCGGGCCGCAACCGGCTCGTCACCACCGCGATCGAGCACGCCTCGATCCTCGCCACCGCGCGCGCGCTCGAGGCGGAGGGCTTCCCGCTCACCGTCATCCCGGTGCGCCCGAACGGCGCCGTCGACCCCGACGAGCTGGCGACGATGCTCGCGCCCGACGTGGCGCTCGTGAGCGTGATGGCGGTCAACAACGAGACCGGCGTCATCCAGCCGCTCGACGCGCTGGGCCCGCTGGTCAAGGAATGCGGCGCGCTGTTCCACGTCGACGCCATGCAAGCGCCGGGCAAGATCGCGATCGCCGTCGACGGCTGGCAGGCGGATCTGGTGAGCGTGGCGGCGCACAAGTTCCACGGCCCGCAGGGCGCGGCCGCGCTGTTCGTGCGCCGGCGCACGCGGCTCGAGTCCCAGATCCACGGCGGCAAGCACGAGCGTGGCCGCCGCGCGGGCACCGAGAACGTGGCCGCGATCGTGGGGATGGGCGTGGCGGCGCGGCACGCGCGGGAGGGACTCGTGAGCGGCGTGCCGCAGCGCGTCACCGGGCTGGGCGAGCAACTGCTCGCCGGCCTGCTCGCGGGGGTGCCGAACACGCGCCTGAACGGCGACCTGAACCGGCGCGTCGGCGGCATCGTGAACGTGTGCTTCGCCGGTGTCGACGGCGAGGCGTTGCTGCACGAGCTGGACCATGCGGGCATCGAGGTCTCGACCGGCAGCGCGTGCAGCAGTGCCGAGACGGGACCGAGCCACGTGCTGCTGGCCATGGGACTCGACGCCGAGGACGCGCACGCGAGCGTACGCTTCTCGCTCGGCGAGGAGACGACGGAGGACGAGGTGGCCCGGATCGGCGAGGTGACGCCGCTGCTGGTGGAGCGCCTGCGCGCGCTCGCCGGGCCGGAGATCGAACGCGCGGTGTGAGTCATCGACCGCGCGCGGGGCAGGAGCCAGCGAGCGGTAGCGAGCGAGGAGGAAACGTCATGAAGAGCACGAAGCAGGCCGCGCCGGCCGGGCGTGGGAACGGCCACGGTGCGGCCGGGAACGTGGTGCCGGCCGCCGGCGCCGAGGCGTTCCGGCTGAAGGTGGGTCTCGCCGAGATGTTGAAGGGCGGCGTGATCATGGACGTGATGAACGCCGAGCAGGCCGAGATCGCGCAGGAGGCAGGCGCCGCCGCGGTGATGGCGCTCGAGCGCATCCCGTCGCAGATCCGCAAGCACGGCGGCGTGGCGCGCATGAGCGACCCGTCGATGATCCAGAAGATCCAGAAGTCGGTCGACATCCCGGTCATGGCGAAGTGCCGGATCGGCCACATCGTCGAAGCGCAGATCCTGGAGGCGCTCGAGATCGACTTCGTTGACGAGTCCGAGGTGCTGACGCCCGCCGACGAGGCGAACCACGTCTGGAAGCACGACTTCAGGGTGCCGTTCGTGTGCGGCTGCCGCGACCTGGGCGAAGCACTCCGCCGCATCGGCGAGGGCGCGGCGATGATCCGCACCAAGGGCGAGGCCGGCACCGGCAACGTGGTCGAAGCGGTGCGCCACATGCGCGCAGTGGTCTCGCACATGAAGCGCCTCACGACGCTCACCGCGGACGAGCTGATGGCCGAGGCGAAGGGGTTGGGCGCACCGTTCGAACTGGTGCGCGACGTGGCCGCGACCGGGAAGCTCCCAGTGCCGAACTTCGCCGCCGGCGGCGTCGCGACGCCGGCCGACGCGGCGCTGATGATGAAACTGGGCGCCGAGGCCGTGTTCGTGGGTTCGGGCATCTTCGAGGTGGGCGAGCCCGGCGCTCGCGACGCGCGCGAGTCGCAGGCGAAGATGGCGCGGGCGATCGTCCAGGCGGTGGCGAACTGGGACCGCCCCGAGTTGCTGGCCGAGATCAGCACCGGGCTGCCCCAGGCGATGCGGGGCATCTCGCTCGAGACACTTCCCGAGGGCGAGCTGCTTGCGAAGCGTGGCTGGTAGCCGGACCCGCTCCACGGGCGCTCGCTCTGCCGGCGCCCGCCACGCGGCGCCGCGGCGCGCGCACGCCGCGCGCCCCGCGCCGGCCGCGGTGGAGAGCGCCGCAGCTCCCGCCGCCGGCGGCACGCGCGTCGGCGTGCTGAGCGTGCAGGGCGACTTCGCGCTGCACGCGGCCGCGCTCTCGGAGCTGGGCTGCGAGCCGGTGCGCGTGTCGCTCCCCGAGCATCTTGATCGGTCACTCGCTGCGCTCGTGCTGCCGGGCGGAGAGTCCAGCACCATGTTGCGACTGCTCGCGTCCACGGGGCTCCGAGAGCCGCTCGAGGCGTTCGTCCGCGAGCGCCCGGTTCTCGGCACGTGCGCGGGGCTGATCCTGCTCGCGCGCGAGGCGGACCGGCTGCCGGCCCCCACGCTGGGCGTGCTCGACGTGACCGCGGCGCGCAACGCCTGGGGCCGCCAGGTGCACTCGTTCACCGGCGCGGTGGAAGCGCCCGCGTTGGGCGGTGCCGTCACCGGCGTGTTC
>DATNFC010000017.1:0-43104 GCA_035606545.1 Candidatus Methylomirabilota bacterium | reverse complement strand
GGTGTTCAACACCGCGATGACCGGCTACCAGGAAGTCATGTCGGATCCCTCGTACTGCGGCCAGATCCTCACGTTCACGTACCCCCTCATCGGCAACTACGGTGTCAACGCCGAGGACATGGAGAGCGCCGACCTGCGCGCGCAGGGCATGGTGTGCCGCGACCTGTGCGAGATCCCGAGCAACTGGCGCTCGACGGGCACGCTCGACGCGCTGCTCGCGGAGAAGGGGCTGCCGGGGATCTCCGGCATCGACACGCGCGCGCTCACGCGCCACCTGCGCGACAAGGGCACGATGCGCGGCTGCCTGTCGACCCAGAGCACGAACGCCGACGAGCTGGTGGAGAAGGCGCGGAAGAGCCCGAGGATGGAAGGCCTGGCGCTCGCCGACGTGGTGACGTGCGTCGAGCCCTACTGGTGGACGGCCACGGGGCCGTCGCCGAGCGAGCCCACCGCCGAGCGCACGCGGCCGCTGGTCGCGGTCTACGACTTCGGCGTCAAGTACAACATCCTGCGCCGGCTGCGCGCGCAGGGCTTCCGCGTGCGCGTGTTCCCCGCGCGCACCCCCGCGAGCGAGATCCTCGCGCTCGAGGCGGCCGGCGTGCTGCTCTCGAACGGCCCGGGGGACCCGGAACCGCTGGATTTCGCGATCGAGGCGGCACGTGAGGTGGCGCACCAGTTGCCGACGTTCGGCATCTGCCTCGGCCACCAGCTCCTGGGATTGGCGTTCGGCGCCAGGACCCGGAAGCTCAAGTTCGGCCACCGCGGCAGCAACCACCCGGTGATCGACCGGCGCACGGGCGTGGTCGAGGTGACGAGCCAGAACCACGGCTTCACGGTGGACGGCGACACGCTGCCGGCGGGCGAGTTCGAGCTCACGCACTGGAGCGGCAACGACGGCACGCTCGAGGGCATGGTGCACCGCAAGCTCCCGGTGCTCGCCTGCCAGTACCACCCCGAGGCGAGCCCGGGCCCGCACGATTCGCGCCCGTGGTTCAAGGCGTTCGCCGACGCGATCGCGCGTAACGGTCGCGCCGCCGGCGCGCGCCGGGCCGCGGAGCCGGCCGCGAGCGGCGCGCGGGCCCGCGCGGCGGCGACCGGCGGACGCACCCGCGGCGATGCGACCGGCGCCGCCGGCGCGCGCCCGGCAAAGGACGTGCGCTGATGCCGCGCCGCACCGACATCCGCCGCATTCTCGTGCTCGGCGCCGGGCCCATCGTGATCGGACAGGCCTGCGAGTTCGATTACTCCGGGACGCAGGGATGCCGCGCGCTGAAGGCGTTGGGCTACGAGGTCGTCCTCTTGAACTCCAATCCGGCCACGATCATGACCGACCCGGAGTTCGCCGACCGCACGTACGTCGAGCCGCTCATCCCCGAGATCGCCGAGCGCATCATCGCCAAGGAGCGGCCCGACGCGCTGCTGCCCACGCTCGGCGGCCAGACGGCGCTGAACCTCGCGGTGGCATTGGCGCACCGGGGAACGCTGGACAAGTACAAAGTCCAGCTGATCGGCGCCTCGCTCGCCGCGATCGAGACCGCCGAGGACCGGGACCGGTTCAAGACCGCGATGCAGCAGGCCGGGATGCTGCTGCCGAAGAGCGGCTACGCCACGACCGTCGCCGACGCGGTCGCGTTGGGCGAGCAGCTGGGCTACCCGCTCGTCATCCGCTCGTCGTTCACGCTCGGTGGCCAGGGCTCGGGCCTCGTCCACGATCGCCGCCACCTGCGCGAGGCCGCGCGCATCGGCATCGCGGCGAGCCCCAACAGCAGCATCCTCATCGAGGAATGCCTGCTCGGCTGGAAGGAGTTCGAGCTGGAGGTGATGCGCGACCGCCACGACAACGTGGTGATCGTGTGCTCGATCGAGAACTTCGACCCGATGGGGGTCCACACCGGCGACTCGATCACCGTGGCGCCGGCGCAGACGCTCTCCGACAAGTGCTACCAGGACATGCGCGACGCCGCCCTCCGCATCATCCGCGCCATCCGCATCGAGGCCGGGGGCTGCAACATCCAGTTCGCCGTCCACCCCCGCACGGGCGAGATGAGAGTCATTGAAATGAACCCGCGCGTCTCGCGCAGCTCCGCGCTGGCGAGCAAGGCGACCGGGTTCCCGATCGCCAAGATCTCGACGATGCTCGCCGTGGGGCTGACGCTGGACGAGATCCCGAACGACATCACGAAGAAGACGCCGGCGTGCTTCGAGCCGTCGCTCGACTACTGCGTGGTCAAGATCCCGCGCTGGGCGTTCGAGAAGTTCCGCGTCACCGACCGCCGCCTGGGCACGCGCATGAAGTCGGTGGGCGAGGTGATGGCGATCGGCCGCACGTTCCCCGAAGCGCTGCTGAAAGGCTGGCGCGCGCTGGAGACCGGCGGGGACACGCTGCCCGAGCCCGCGCAGCCGGAGGAGCTGGAGCCGCTGCAGGTCGCGCTGCGCGAGCCGTCGCCGGACCGGCTCCGCGACATCTTCAGGGTGCTGGCCGCGGGCCAGCAGCCCGCGGAGATCGCCGAGCTGACGGGCATCGACCCGTGGTTCCTGCACCAGATGCGGCGCATCACCGAGTTCGACAAGCGCCTGAAGGGCGCGCGCTGGGACGACGACCTCGTGCGCGAGGCCAAGCGCTTCGGCTTCTCCGACCGTCACCTCGCCTCGCGGTTGGGGCTCAAGGAGACCGAGGTGCGCCGGCATCGGTTGAACGCCGGCATCCGCCCGGTGATGAAGGCGGTCGACACCTGCGGCGCCGAGTTCCAGGCGGAGACGCCGTACTTCTACTCGACGTACGAGGACGAGTGCGAGGTGCCGGAAACCACGAAGCCGCGCGTGCTCATCATCGGCTCGGGGCCGAACCGCATCGGCCAGGGGCTGGAGTTCGATTACTGCTGCGTTCAGGCGGCGCTCGAGTTGAAGTCGCGCGGCTTCGACGTGCTGCTCGTGAACTCGAACCCCGAGACCGTGAGCACCGACTACGACGTCTCGAGCCGGCTCTACTTCGAGCCGCTCACCGCCGAGGACGTGCTGAACATCGTCGACCGCGAGAAGCCCTCGGGCGTCATCGTGCAGCTCGGCGGCCAGACGCCGTTGAAGCTCGCGCGGGCGCTCCACGAGGCGGGCGTGCCGCTGCTCGGGACGTCGTTCGACGGCCTGGACCTGGCCGAGAACCGTTCGCGCTGGCGCGATCTCGTGAACTCGCTGGGCTTGAAGCAGCCCGAGTCCGGCATCGCCTCGACGCGCGACGAGGCGCTGGGGGTGGCGGAGAAGCTCGGCTACCCGGTGCTGGTGCGGCCATCGTACGTGCTCGGCGGCCGCGGCATGCGCATCGTCTACGAGCGCCACGAGCTCGAGGACTGGCTCGCGCGCGAGGCGCTGGTCTCGGTGGACGAGCCGGTGCTGCTCGACAAGTTCCTCGAGGGCGCGCTCGAGGTCGACGTGGACGCCGTGGCCGACGGCGACACCGTGCTCGTGGGCGCGGTGATGGAGCACATCGAGGAAGCGGGCATCCACTCGGGCGATTCCACGTGCGTGATCCCGCCGTTCACGCTCGGCGAGTCGACGGTGGCCGAGGTGCGCGCGCTCACCGCCACGCTCGCGCGTGCGCTTGGCGTGCGCGGGCTCTTGAATGTCCAGTACGCGGTGCGGCTCGGCGAGATCTACGTCCTCGAAGCCAATCCACGTGCGTCGCGAACCGTGCCGTTCGTGTCCAAGGCGGTGGGCATCCCGCTCGCGCGGCTCGCGGCGCGCGTCATGGCGGGTGAACGACTCGCGGACATCCGCCCGGCCGAGACCGATCCGCGCATGATCAGCGTCAAGAAGCCAGTGCTGCCGTTCAGCAGGTTCCCGGGCGAGGACGCGCTGCTGGGCCCGGAGATGAAGTCCACGGGCGAGGTCATGGGCCGCGACATGGACTTCGGCCGGGCGCTGGCCAAGGCCCACCTGGGGGCGGGCGAGGCCTTGCCTTCCTCGGGCAACGTCCTGCTCTCGGTAAGGGACGATGACAAGCGCGCCATCACGTTTATGGCGAAGAAGTTGGTGGAACTGGGGTATGGACTGGTGGCCACCCGGGGTACGGCCCGGTTCCTGCATCGGAATGCCATCCCGGCCCGCGAGGTGTTCAAGGTCCACGAGGGCCGCCCGCACGTGGCCGACCTGATCGACAACGGGGAGATCCAGCTCGTGATCAACACGCCCCTCGGGCGCGCATCGGAATACGATGAGCAGGCCATCCGCGAGCGCGCGGTGGCCATGGGCGTGCCCGTGGTCACGACGCTGGCCGGCGCGCAGGTCACGGTGGCCGGGCTCGAGGCCGTGCGCGGCGGCCCGCTCGAGGTGACGAGCCTGCAGGAGATGCTGTGAACGATGGACGTTGATACCCGTGCTCGCCGTGGCCGCGGCATGAGACTCGCCCGACTCGGCGTGACGCTGGGCCTCGCCGTCACGCTGCTGTCGTCGTGCGCCTACTACAACACGTTCTACCTGGCGCGGAAGTACTACTTCAAGGCCACCAACGGCATGCCCTACGAGGTGGACCGCGAGGGCACGACCCAGCGGCCGAACTACAACAAGTCGGCCGACTACTCGAAGAAGCTGCTCGGCGTGTATCCCAAGTCCAAGTGGGTGGACGACGCCTGGATGTTGTGGGCGGCCGCGCTGGTCGGCACCGACGATCCGCTGAAGGCGATCGCGATGCTCGAGGAGTTCCAGGTCCGCTTCCCGAAGAGCGAACTGAGACCCGATGCGGAGTTCTTCCTCGGGCTCGCCTGCCGCGCGGCGCGCAAGCACGAGCAGTCGGTGGAGCACTTCGAAGCGTTCCTGAACATGAGGCCGAAGGACGACCTGACGCCGTATGCCTACTACGAGCGCGCGAAGGCGCTGATGTCGCTCGAGCGCTACCAGGAGGCGGCCGCGTCGGCGGGACAGGTGCTGCAGCGCTGGCCCGGGCACGTGCTCGCCGATCGCGCGCTCCGCCAGCGCGCCGAGGCGCGCTTCCAGCAGCACGCCTGGCAGCAGGCGCGCGAGGACTTCCAGGCCATCGGCGCGCGGGCGCTGAACGACGACGATCGGCTGCTCTATCTGCTGCGCGAGGTGGACTGCCTCGAGGCGAGCCGTGACTACGACGCGGCCCGCCAGCTCCTCGCTGACGCCCGCTCGCACGTCCCGCCGCCGCCGCCGGTGCCGCAGGCGATGCGCACGGGCAGCACGGGGGCCGGGACACCGCCGCCGGCCCAGACCTACGTCGCGAACCAGCCCGGCGCCGATCGCTACGGCCGGCTGACGCTGCGCATGGGCGGCGTGGAGCTGCTCGCCGGGCACACGAGCGAGGCGGTCGATCTCTACCAGACCGTGCTCCAGGACTACCCACGCTCGCCGCTCGCGGCCGAAGCGCAATACCGGATCGGCTACGCGTACGAGACCGGCGCCGACGACTTCGCGCGCGCCACCACCGAGTACGCCAAGGTGAAGGAGCAGACGGGCACGTCCCAGTTCTCGCAGCAGGCGCAGCAGCGCATGGACAACCTGGATCGCATCCAGAAGTACCGCACCGCGACCGGCGCGGATTCGTCCGAGAAGCAGTCCGAGGCGAGCTTCCTCGTGGCCGAGCACTATCTCTTCAACCTCGAGCGACCGGACCGCGCGGTGGAGCAGTACCGGGCGATCGCGGAGTCGAGCAGCACGCCGGCGGTGAAGGCACGGGCGATGAACGCCGAGGCCTGGGTGCTGTCGCGCAAGCTCAAGCGCAAGGAGTCGGCGGACTCGTTGTTCTGGAAGGTGGTGCGCGACTTCCCCGAGACCGAGGCGCAGCTCGCCGCGCGCGACTACCTGGAGGCGGAGGGGCAGAAGGTGGACGAGAAGTTGATCGTGCCGCCCAAGGGGTTGGTCCTGCCGCCGCCGGTCGCGGAGGAGGAGCCGCTGACGCAGCCGCCCGCGAGCACGCCGGCGCTCGGGAGCGCGCCGGTCGAAGCCGGCGGACAACTGGGACCGAACTCGTCCGCGGCCGCACTGGGAGCCGCCACCACCGCCGGCTCGGCGAGCCTGCACTCGGGCACGCCGCAGTCCTATCGCTACGCCCAGCTTCCCGACTCGGTGCGGCAGGCGATGGCGACGCGCGACTCGGTGCTGCGCGTCGCGGCGCAGGACACCTCGGCCGCCGGCAAGGCGCATGCGGACTCGCTGCGGCGCGCCTACGCGCAGGCCGACACGGCCGGCCGGGCGGCGCAGATGGCCGCGATCCAGCGGAGCGTGCCGGCCGCGGCCGGCGTCGTGATGGCCCCCGGCGGCGGCAGCGCTCCGAACCTCGCGAGCGGGACCGAGGGCGCCGTGCGTTCGCCGTCGAGCATGTCGACACAGGCGAACGCCCCGGCCAAGTCCGCGGTACTGCCGGGGGCGCTCGCGATCGAGGGCGGAGCCGCTGTGCAGCCGGACAGCACGCGCGGCGCGACCGCCGACACGACGCAACGCGGGCTCTCACCAGGTGCCGCAGCCGCGACCGCGGCCGTGGGCGCCACGGCGGTGAAGTCGACGACGACGACGACGTCGCCCTCGTCCGCATCCGCAACCGCCACGCACGCACCGGCCACCCAGGCGGCGGTGGCGCCCAAGCCCCCCAAGGCGCAGGGCGGGCCGATCAGCTCGCTGTGGGTCACGCAGACGAAGGCCGAGCGCGACTCGGTCAAGCACGCGAAGGCCGTCGAGGACTCGACGAAGAAGGCCGACAAGGCGGCGAAGAAGGCGCAGCAGGAAGCCGAGAAGGCGGCGGCGAAGGCCCAGAAGCAGGCCGCGGCGGACTCCGCGAAGGCCGGCAAGCGTTGATCACGCGCGAGCGGGCCGCCGCCAGCCGTGGCCGCACGCGGCCGCGACGGGCGCGGACGTCGACCACGGGCGCGACGCCGGACGGCGTGTCTCCGGGCGTGCTCCGGCGCACGTGGCGACAGTCGCGCGCGCGCGTGGTTCAGCAGCGCGAGTACGGCGCCGGCTTCCGCTGGCTCGAGCTCGAGCTGCCGGCAGGCTTCGTCGCCCCGATCGCGGGCCAGTTCGTCCAGCTCCTGCTCGAGTTCCCATCGCCCGTGCTGCTGCCGCGACCGATGAGCGTGGCAAGCATGCGGCGCGTGCGCGGGAAGCTGCGCGTCGGCTTCCTCTATGCCGCGGTGGGCGCGGGCACGCGGGCACTCGCCGGGCTGCCGCCCGGTGCGGGCGTGAGCGTCACCGGGCCGCTGGGCCGCGGCTATCCCTTGCATGAGACGGGCACGCCCGTGCTCATCGCCGGCGGGCGTGGCGTTGCACCGCTGCTCATGGCCGCCGAGTCGCTCGCGCGCTCGCGCCGGCGCTGCGAGTTCGTGTTCGGCGCACGTACGGCGGGGCTGCTGGTGGGGCTCGCCGAGGCGCGGGCGCAGCTCGCGCGAGCGCGCGGCCGGCTGCACCTCGCGACCGACGACGGCAGCCGCGGCTTCCACGGCGACGTCGTGGCGCTGCTCACGAAGCTCGCGCCGAAGCTCGAGCCACCGCTCGTGATCCACGCCTGCGGCCCGCACCGCATGCTCGCCGCGGTGGCGCGCTGGGCCATCGCGAACGGCGCGCGTGCACACCTCGCCATGGAGAGCGTGATGGCGTGCGGCACCGGCGTCTGCCGCGGCTGTCCGCTGCCGCGTTCGAGCGAGGCGCGCGCCCGCGTGCTCGCCGAGGGCGGGCACCCGACGGAGTCGGGTCCAGCTGCCGCGCTCAAGGGCAACCCCGAGTGGGCGATGTGCTGCACCGATGGCCCCGTGTTCGAGGCGCGCGATCTCGACTGGGAGCGCGTGGAATGAGCCACGTCACGACGAAGCGCGCGCCGGTCGCTCCCGAGAAGGTCGATCTCTCGGTCCGCATCGGCTCGCTCGTGCTCCGCAACCCGATCCTCACCGCATCGGGCACGTTCGGTTACGGCGACGAGTACGCGCACGTCGTGGACCTGTCCACGATCGGCGGCGTGGTGACGAAGACGGTCACCGTGAAGCCGCGTGCCGGGAACGCGCCCCAGCGCGTGGCCGAGACCGTGGGCGGCATGCTCAACTCGATCGGGCTGGAGAACGTCGGGCTCGAGCGCTTCCGCGATGAGAAGCTGCCGCGGCTGCGCGCGCTCGCGGCCACGGTGATCGCGAGCATCGGCGGCGAGACGCCCGAGGAACTGGAGACGCTGCTGCGGGCACTCGGTCGCGAGGCCGGGGTGGGCGCGTTCGAAGTGAACTTCTCGTGTCCCAATGTCGCGGCTGGAGGAGCCCGCTATTGGGCGGACCCCGAGAGGCTCGAGCGCACGCTGGCGCAATTGAAGCCGCTCACCGACAAGCCGCTGATCGCCAAGCTGTCGCCCGACGTGACCGACATTCGCGACACCGCGCGCGCCTGCGAGCGCGGCGGCGCCGACGCGCTCACCGCGGTCAACACGTTCGTCGCCATGGCGATCGACCTGGACGGCATGCGCAGCAGGCTGGGCAAGGCGACCGGCGGACTTTCCGGACCCGCGATCAAGCCGCTGGCGCTCGCGCGCTGCTGGGAAGCCGCGGGCGTCGTGCGCATCCCCGTGTTGGGCTCCGGCGGCATCTCGTCGGGCCGCGACGCGCTCGAGTTCATCGCCGCCGGCGCCGCCGCGGTGCAGGTGGGCACGGCCACGTTCGTCGAGCCCGAGGCCAGCACCCGCGTGCTCGCGGAGATGCGCACGTGGCTCGCGGCGAACGGCATGGCGCGCGTCGGGGACCTCGTCGGCGCGTTCCGCGCCGAGCCGGCGCAAGGGGAGCGCGCGACCGCCCCCGCCCGCAACGGGGAGCGCGCGTGAAGCCCGCGCCGGAGTTCGCGATCGCGTTCGACGTCGCGACGCTCGAGGCGGCGGTCGCGCTCGATACTCAGCTCGGGCCCGGGCCCGAGCTGGCCAAGATCGGGCTCGAGCTCTTCGCCGCGGCCGGGCCGGAGGCGGTGAGGGCGCTGCAGGCGCGCGGGCGCCGCGTGTTCCTGGACTTGAAGCTGCACGACATCCCCAACACGGTGAAGGGCGCCGGCGCGGCGGTCGCGCGGCTGGGCGCCGACCTGCTCACCGTTCATGCCACCGGCGGCGCGGCAATGGTGGCCGCCGCGGTCGAGGGCATCCGCGCGGCGGGCGGGAAGACGCGCGTGGTCGCGGTGACGCTGCTCACGAGCCTCGACCCCGCCGCCATGCCGCCCGGGTTCGCAACGCCGTTCGACCTGCACGCCGTGGCCGCCGCGCTCATCGACCAGGCCGAGAAGGCCGGCGCGTTGGGCGTGGTCTGCTCGCCGGCGGATCTCGAGGGCGTACGCGCGAAGCTGGGCCGCGAGTTCTTTGCCGTGACCCCCGGTATCCGCCCCGCAGGTGCGGACGCGCACGACCAGAAGCGCGTGGCCACGATCGAGAGCGCCGTGCGCGACGGCGCGAGCCTGCTCGTGCTCGGCCGCGCCATCACCGGCGCGAGCGACCCCGGGGCCGCGCTGGCCGCCGCGCGCGCGCAGCGCGACCGGGCTTTGATGACGCGGGCGTCGAGGTAGCGGCCCGCAGCGCGCCCCGCCAGCCCGAGTCATTCATGAACCGCGTCACGAGAACGGGTCACAGCCGCTTCAGACAAGGAGCGCAGCCCGCCGGCGACGCAGGCGTGTCTGAACGACACGTCGAGGAGCCGGCGGGCTCCGCGACGCAGGATGGAGCGGCTAGCGGTTCATGAATAACCCGGGCTAGTATCCCGCCCCGAACGCGGCGTGCATGCACCGCCGCAGGGCGGAACAGGGAGGTCGCGAGCGATGAAATGGGCCATCCGCATCGTGGGGACGATCGCCGCACTGCTGGTGGTCGGCATCCTCGGGCTGTGGATCGCCTCGAACCGCAGGGACGCGGGCCGCATGCGCGCGAGCGTCGAGATCGAGCGCGCCCCGGAGGAGATCTGGCCGTGGATCACCGAGCCCGAGCAGCTCCCGCAGTGGGTGGGCTGGCTCGCGGAGGTGAAACCCGACACCACGTCGCCGGCCGAGGGCATCGGCCACCGCGAGACGTGGGTCATGGACGACCCGCGGGCCAAGACCCAGCTGCTCGTGCCGGGCACGGTCACGCTGTGGGAGCCGCCGGACCAGGTCGGCGTGCACGTGGAGGTGCCCGGGCAGTTCGATGGTGACGTGCTCTACACGCTCACCGACCTCGGCAACGGCACGACGCGCGTCGAGCAGGACGGCCGATTCACGTACGCGAGCAAGCTCGTGTCGCTGCTCGAGCCGCTGCTCACGCCCGACGCGATGCGCAAGATGTTCGACGACATGAAGCGCCTCAAGGAGAAAGTCGAGTCCGTGCCGGAGGACCCGAACCAGGGCGTGCACGACGACATGGATTCCACGGGCACGCAGGCGCCGGCGGATTCCACCCGGCGGTAGCGCGGCGTCACCCACGGCCGTCGCGCTCTAGCGTCGGAACAGGACCACGATTCCGAGCACGGCGAGCGCGCTGCCCACGAGCGCGCGCCACGTCAGCCGCTCGTTGTGGAAGCGCGCCGCGATCAGCATGGCGAAGAGCGGCGACACCGCCGTGATCGAGGCGGCGACGCCGGCCTCGATCAGGTGCAGCGACGTGAGCGACAGCAGCACGCCGAGGCAGGGTCCGAGCAGCGCGCCGACGAGCATGAACAGCGTCGAGCGCGCATCGCGCAGCGCCGCGAGCGTGGGCCCGATCTGGCGCGCCACGCCGGTCATGATCCAGAGCGTCACGCAGGCGCAGCCGACCCGGATCACCGTGCCCGAGAGCGGGTCGAGGCCGGTGCGCAACGCGGCCTTCGAGAGCACGTAGCCGCCGGCCTGGCCGATCGCGCCCAGCAGTCCGGAGGCGATCCCCATGCCGATCCCGCCCTCGGCGTGGTCGGGCCGTGGCCGCGACGGCGCCGTGAACGCGAACGCGGTGCCCGAGATCGTGAGCGCCATGCCGACGAACGCCAGCGGCTTCGGAACCTGGTGGAGCAGCAGCCACGCGAGCGCGGTGGTGAAGAGCGGCGCCGTCGCGGCCAGCAGCGACGCCCGGCCCGGGCCGAGGATGACGAGGGAGCGGAACTGGAACGTGTCCCCGAAGATGAACCCGATCATGCCGGAGAGCGCGAGCGCCAGCGTCGCCGGCGCGCTCGCCCACGTGGGCCACAGCGCGTGGTGCGCGAGCACCATCGTCATGCTCAGGAACACCCACGCCGCGGTGATCCGCAGGCGGTTCAGCGTCAGCGAGCCCATCCGCCCGGCCGCGGAGGCGAACAGGTTCGACGCGCTCGCAAAGCAGAGTGCCGTCCCCAGGGCGGCGAACTCGCCGGCATAACTCAAGCGGCCTCCCGCGAGCACACGCGGGGCGGGACAATCGTGGTCGAAGCACCGGGTCGGGGCATTCGCCCGGGACTATGCCTGCGCTTCGAGCGGCGTGAAAGCCACTCCGGGCGAACGGCTTGACTCCCCCGGACGAGCGCGGTTCGCTGCCCGGCATATGGCCGCAGACGGCTCGAGCGCGCACCCGTTCCATCCCCGAACCAATGAACCGCCGGAGATCCGTGAGGTCCTCTTCAGCGTGCTCTCCGCAGGCCTGATCACGCTCTCACTTGCGGCGCTGGCGCTGTTCATCGTGAGCGACCAATTGGCGGGCGTGGACGGCGAGCTGAAGTCAGCGGATGAGTCTTCGCCGGTCCAGGTCGTGGGCCTGTACTCCGTCGGTTGGCATCGCCTGCGATTGGGCGTCCGCGACGGCGAGCCCCGTCTCGACCTCACGCGATTCACGTTCGTGGGTCACGTCGAGTACCGCGGACGGCGCCTCGACTTCCACTCCGGCCGGGTCCGCTTCGGCGACGCGGATTACGACGATCCGTACCCGATCTATGCCCGGACCGCGACGCAGCGGATGGGCGCGGAGATCCGCACCACACAGGACCCGACGCTCCGCGTGATCGTCGAGATCGAGCGCGTGAGCGAGCGCACGCGGGTCTACGTCCCGAGGGTGAGCCTCTACGGTGGTGCCGGTTCCGGAGGGGGCAGCTCCGGCTGGGTCTCGAAGCAGCGCCAGGTACTGACCGTCACGCTCGAGCACCTGTCGCCGGATGGCGGCTGGGTGGTCCTGGGCCACGACCGCCAGCGCGTCTGACCTGCAGCGGACCTGCTGCAACACGGCAACTTGCTGGCCGAAGGTGGCTTGACGCTCCCGACCCAGGCGCGGTTCCCTGCCCGGAATGAATCCGCCCGCGCTGCGTACCTCAGATGCCCATCCGGAAGACGTGGCGCTGATCGCCGCGAGCCAGACGGGCGACGAGAAGGCGTTCGGCGAGCTGGTGCGCCGCTATCAGCGCGCGGTGCACCGGCTGGCGTGGTCGCTCACGCGCAACGACAGCGATGCGGACGACCTCGCGCAGGAGACGTTCGTCAGGGCCTGGGGCGCGATCGGGAGGTTCGAACTGGGACAACCGCTCTACCCGTGGCTGGCGCGCATCGTGACCAACCAGGCGTTCTCGCTGTTCCGCCACCGCAGGCGGCGCCCGGAGACGTCGATCGAGCCGCTCGTGGAGGCGGGGCAGCAATGGGGAGTGGAAGACGATCCGGCCCAGCACACGGCCGACGCCGAGCGCGACGCGCGCCTGCGGGCCTGCTTCGGCGAGCTGGCGCCCGAGCACCAGGCAGTGCTGGCGCTGCGCGCGGTGCAGGACCTGAGCTATGACGAGATCGCGAACGCATTGAGCATCCCGATCGGCACCGTGATGTCGCGCCTGTCGCGGGCGCGCGGCGAGCTCAAGCGGCGCCTGGCCGGGCGCAGTGGGGAGATCACGTGAAGCACCTGACCGACGAACAGCTCTCGGCGCTGCTGGACGACGCGCTGGCGGCGGGTGAGCGCGCCGCGTGCGACGCCCACCTCGCCGACTGCGAGGCGTGCCGCACGCGTCTCGCCGAGGCGTCGGCGCTCGAGGGCTCGCTCGGGAAGGCGCTCACGCACGACCCGGGCGAGGGTTACTTCGCGGATTTCGCCGAGCGCGTCGCGAAGCGGATCGCCGACCGCCGCCTCGATGTGGCGCCAGAGGCGCCCAAGAAGCCGTGGCTGTTCACGCCGCGCGGCTGGATGTTCGCGGGCAGCACGGCCGCGCTGCTCGTTACCGCGGGCCTGGCGTGGATGCAGTTCCACAACGAGCAGAACGTCGTGCGCGCGGTTGCGCCGCGGCCGATGACGCAGCTTCGCGAGCAGGTGACGCCGCGCGAGAGCGACGGGGCGCAGGCGGAGCCGCCGGCGCAGGCGCCGACCGCATCGACCGCCCCGGCTCCGACCGCGGCTGAAGAGCGCGCGCGCAATGCCACGCCGAACCCAGCCGCGGCGGGCTCGCAGCTCACGCGCATGCACGAGGTGAGGACCCTTCCCGATGGCCGGCAGGTTCCGGTGGATCGGTCAGCGCCGGGCGCGAACGCGGATTCCCGCCAGGAGCCGAGCGCCCAGGGGTTCGCAGCACCCGCGACCGGGTCCGCGATCGCCCAGATGAAGAAGAAGTCCGTGACGCCCGCGGCCGAGGCGGGAGCGCCGGTGCCCTTTGCCGCGCCGTCGGGAGCACCGGCGCGCGACAAGGACGAGAAGGAGGAGTTGCAGGCGTCGAGCGAGGCTGCCGCCGCGCCGGCGCCGGCCATGAAGACGGCGCCGCCGGCCGCGAACGCGCCGCGGCCGGCTGCCGCGCTCAGCCAGGACACGGCACGCGGCCAGAGCCTCCGCGCCTGGGGCACTGCGAAGTCGCTGGTCCTGGGTGGCCGCGCCGACGGGGCGAAGCTCAACCTCTCCGGTCTCGGGCCGCACTGCGGCAAGGTGCACGACTCGCGCGGTCGCGCGCTCGCGGGCGTGCAGGTGACCGCGGTCCAGAACGGCGTGCGCACGACGCGCACCGATGCCGAGGGATCGTTCTGCATCGATGGCCTGAAGGCCGGCGACACGCTCAGCGTGATGCACGTGGGCTTCGATCCTTACACCGTCGTGGTCACGCCGTCGACATCGCTCGCGATCACGCTCGAGCCCGTGGGCACGCTCGGGCCCAACTCCACGATGCTCATGGGCAAGCAGCGATCGTTGTTCAGCGACGCGGCGGGTACGCACACCGCTGCGCCATCTGAGTCGTTGCGCGCACCGTCGCCCGACGTCTACTCCGGGCAGTCGTTCGGCGTCCGCCAGCTCGTTCGCGACGCCCGGGACGTGACGTCGGTCGCGCGGCGCGAGCGCACCGCGCCCCGATTCGAGCAGGCGGCGAAGCAGTGGGCCGCCGTGCTCGGTCAGGTGAAGGGCGCGCCGGCCGACGATGCCCGGTTCCAGTACGTCTCGGCGTTGCGCGAGGCGTATCACTTGGAGCCGACCCGCGACCGGGAGGCGAGGTTCCGCTCGGCGATCACCGCGTTCCTCGCCCTGGCCCCGGCCACCCTGCCCGAGCGTGCAACGGTGACGCGCTGGGAGGCGGAGCTGAACGGCGCCAGCGGCCGCTGAAAGCCGGCTCTCGACCGGCCCCGCACCGGCGACTTTTGGCTTGAGTGCGCGGGCCGCGTCGCGCAACCTCTGTGGGTTCGGCCGTCGTGCTCCCCTATGTCCCACCCCGAGGGTCCGCTGTGGCCACCGTCACGGTTCCCGCCGCCACCGAAGACGCCGTCCCGCGCACACCGGAACAGATCGAGCGCGAGTGGTTCGAGAAAGTCTACCAGGGTGACCACGTCAAGCAGCTGACGGCGCGCGCGGTGATCATGGGCATGTTCCTCGGCATGATCATGGCGTGCTCGAACGTCTACATCGGGTTGAAGGCCGGCTGGAGCATGGGCGTCACGATCACCTCCGCCGTGCTCGCGTTCACGATCTTCCAGTTCATCTCGGGCACGTTCGGCCCGCTGATGGTGAAGGCGCACAAGGTGCCGGTGATCGGCCCCTTCTTCCAGTGGCTGTGGCCCGAGAACCACTACTCGATCCTCGAGAACAACTGCCTCCAGTCGACGGCCGGCGCCGCGGGCTCGATGACGAGCGGCGGGCTCGTGAACGCCATTCCGGCGCTGATGATGCTGAGCGCGGCGTCGATCCCCGCCGACTTCGGCACCCGCTGCCTGTGGTTGATCCCGTGGGTCATGGTGATCTGCGCCATGGGCGTGTTCCTCGCTGTCCCCACGAAGCGGCAGATGATCAACATCGAGGGCCTGCGCTTCCCGACCGGCACCGCGGCGGCCGCCACGCTGCGCGCGCTGCACGAGAAGGGCGGCGAGGCCGCGCGTCAGGCGCGCGCGCTCACGTTCGCGGGATTGCTCGGCGCGGTGATCACCTGGTTCCGCGACGCCGGCGACCTGCCGGTGATCATGAAGGTCCAGGAGATCGCGAATGCGCCGGCGTGGTCGCCGATCAAGAGCTGGTTCTGGCCCTCGAGCGCGCCGTGGTTGAAGCTCCCACGCATCGAGAGCGTCTGGGGCACGGCGTGGATCAAGCTCGGGAACTACAAAGACCAGCCGCTGGGCCTGAACCAGGTGACGATGTCGCTCGAGGGCTCGCTGCTGTTCATCGCCGCCGGCGCGATCATGGGCTTCCGCCAGGCGTGGAGCCTGATGCTGGGCGCGTTCATCAACTACGTCATTCTCGCCCCGCACTTCCTGCGCGCCGGCGTCATCGAGGCGCCGAGCTTCCGCAAGATCTCGGCGTGGTCGCTGTGGATCGGAGTGCCGATGATGGTCACTTCCGGCCTGCTGCTGTTCTTCATGAACTGGAAGGCCGTGGCGCGCGCGTTCGGCACGCTCACGAGCTTCCTCGGCCAGAAGCGCGACACGGAAGACCCGATGGAGCGCATCGAGGTACCGGGCTCGTGGTTCATCACCGGCTACGCGATCCTCGGCCTCGTCGCGATCGTCCTCGGCCACGCGTTGTTCCACATCCAGTACTGGATGGGTGCGGTCGCCGTGCTCGCCACGTTCTTCCTCGTCGTGGTCTCCGCTCGCGCCACCGGTGAGACCGACATCACTCCGGTCGGGCCCCTGTCCAAGATCACGCAGCTCACGTTCGGCGCGCTGGCGCCCGGCAACATCCCCACGAATCTCATGACGGCCAACATCACCGCCGGCGCCACGTCGGCCGCCGGTGAGCTGCTGCAGGACTTGAAGAGCGGCTACCTGCTCGGCGCGCGGCCGCGCCAGCAGTTCATCGCCCAGCTGTTCGGCGTGTTCGCGGGCGCGCTCATCGTGGTGCCGGTGTTCTTCATCCTCATCCCGTCCACAGACCTTCTGGGCGGCGAGAAGTGGCCGGCGCCGGCGGCGCTCGTCTGGCGCGGCGTGGCCGAGCTGCTGGCGAAGGGCGTCAACGCGCTGCCGCCCTCGGCGCGGATCGGGCTCCTGATCGGCGCCACGCTCGGTATCATCATCCCGCTGCTGGAGATGAAGTTCCCGAAGCAGAAGAAGTTCATCCCCTCGGCCACCGGGTTGGGCCTGGCGTTCACGATCAACGGCTTCAACTCGATCTCGATGTTCATCGGGGCGTGCATCGCGCTGTGGCTCTCGAAGGCGAAGCCGAAGCTCCACGAGCAGTACACGATCCCGGTGTCGTCCGGCCTCATCGCCGGCGAATCACTGATGGGCGTGATCCTGGCGCTCGCCACCGTGGTGCTGTCACAAACGGCGGGCAAGTGACACGGCCGGGAGCGCGCACGCCTGCCTGAGCGCGCCATCGCCGAGGGTCGACCGGAGCCAGCCGGACGCTGGTCGTCGGGGCTGCGTTTCGCCGGCATCGCCTTGCGGCAGTTCATGCTCCGGTGAATTCCCGCGGCTTTGACGACCCCCGGCTGAACCCCTAGGCTGCCGCGGCTTTCGACCCCCCTCCCTCCAGGAGAGCACGATGCGCAGGGTGTTGATCACCGGCGTCACCGGGTTCGCCGGCAGCCACCTCGTGGACTACCTCCTCACCCGCGGCGACTGCGAGCTCCACGGGATCTGGCGCTGGCGTAGTCGTACCGAGAACATCGAGCACCTGAAGCCGGGCCAGATCGCGCTCCACGAGTGCGACCTGAGGGACGCCACCTCGACGTTCGACACCGTCGCCAAGGTCAAGCCGGACTGGATCTTCCACCTCGCGGCGCAGTCGTTCGTGCCCACGTCCTGGGTGGCCCCGACCGAGTCGCTCATGACGAACATCCTCGCCCAGGTGAACATCTTCGAGGCCGTCCGCCGGCTGGGGCTCGGGACCCGGATCCAGCTCGCGTGTTCGTCCGAGGAGTACGGCATGGTCCTGCCGGACGAGACGCCGATCCGCGAGACCAATCCGCTCCGGCCGCTGTCGCCCTACGCAGTCAGCAAGGTGGCGCAGGACATGCTGGGGTACCAATATTGGATGAGCTGGAAGGTGGACAGCGTGCGCACGCGCGGGTTCAATCATGAGGGGCCCCGGCGCGGCCCCGTGTTCGTCGCCAGCGATTTCGCCAAACAGATCGCTGACATCGAGGCGGGGAAGAAGGCTCCGGTCCTGAGCGTCGGCAACCTCGACGCGAAGCGGGATTTCACCGATGTGCGCGACATGGTGCGCGGTTACGTGCTGGCGCTCGAGAAATGCGAGCCCGGCGAGGTTTACAATCTGTGCCGGGGCCGCTGCTGGACCATTCGTGAGACCCTCGACATGCTCCTCGCCCTGACGAAAGTGAAGATCGAGGTGAAACAGGACCCGGCGCGACTGCGCCCTTCCGACGTTCCGATCCTGCTCGGCGACAACTCGAAGTTCGTCGCCGCGACCGGCTGGCAGCCCACGATCCCGTTCGAGCAGACGCTGCGGGACATGCTGGAGTACTGGCGTTCGCGGTGACACGGGCATAGGGACCGGCCTCGGGATCCAGAGCGAGGGCGCGACCGCGATTCCCGCGGAGTCGCCGCTTCCTGACTCGCTCGCCCGCCGCCCGCTCGCCCCGGCGTGGAGCGCGCCCGAGGCGGCCGTGCGCGTGGTGCGGAACGTGTTCAGCGTCGACCTCGAGGATTGGTACCAGGGCCTCGAGATCGACATGGACCAGTGGGGCCGCTACCCGTCGCGGATCGAGAAGGGGCTCGAGGTGCTGCTCGAGCTGCTCGACCGGGCCGGCGTGCGCGCCACGTTCTTCGTGCTCGGCTGGCAGGCCGAGCGCTCGCCGCACCTGGTGCCGAGGCTCGCGGCGATGGGCCACGAGATCGCGTCGCACGGCTACTCGCACCGGTTCGTCTACCGCCAGGGCCCCGAGCAGTTCCGCGACGAGCTCCGGCGCTCGAAGCAGATCCTCGAGGACCAGTCCGGCACGACGGTGCTCGGCTACCGCGCGCCGTTCTTCTCGATCACGCAGGACGCGCTGTGGGCGCTCGACATCCTTCTCGACGAGGGCTTCATCTACGACTCGAGCGTGTTCCCGACGCACAACTACCGCTACGGCATCCCCGAGGCGGTACGCCGTCCGGGCTGGATGCGCACGCCGTCGGGTATGAAGGTGTTCGAGGTGCCGCTCTCGACGGTGCGCGTTCCGGGCCCGGAGAGCGCGCTGGGCGTGAACCTGCCGTTGGGCGGTGGCGGCTACTTCCGGCTCTATCCCTACAGCGTCACGCGCGCGCTCGGACGCCACCTGCTGAGCCACGAGTCGCACGGGCTCGTGTTCTACGTCCACCCGTGGGAGTTCGACACCGCCCAGCCGCGGATCAAGGTGCCGCGCCGGCTCGCCGGGTTCACGCACTACCACCGGCTGGATTCCACTGCGGAAAAGACGCGACAGCTGCTGGCGGACTTCGCGTTCGTGCCCATGCGCGAGGCGTTCGCCGAAGAGTTCACCCGCGCAGGACTCTAGGCCACCGCGCGTGCGCATCCAGGTCCTCACGCAGGAGGACGCCTTCTACATCCCGCGGATCCTGGACCTGCTGCTCGAGCAGCGCCGCGACGTGGTGGGCGTTGCGATCGTGCCGGGTGAGATGCAGGCCGGCCGCGCGCTGCGTTTCCTGCGCATGATGGGCGCGCGCGACTTCGCGTTCCAGGTCGTGAACCTGACGTGGTACCGCGCTCTCGACCTGCTCTCGCGCGTGCTGCCGCTACGCTCGAGCCACTCGGTCGCATCCGCGGCGCGCCGCGCCCGCGTTCCCGTCGAGCACGTGGAGAAGGTGAACGCGCCCGAGTTCATCGCCGCGCTGCGTGCGCGCGGCGTCGACCTGCTGGTGTCGCTCGCCTGCCCGCAGAAGCTCTCGGGCGCGTTGCTCGCCGTGCCGGTGAAGGGCGCCATCAACCTGCACGGCGCGCTGCTGCCGCGCTACCAGGGCATCTTCCCCTCGTTCTGGGTCCTGGCGAAGGGCGAGCCCGAGACCGGCGTCACCGTGCACTGGATGGACGAGCAGCTGGACCACGGCGACGTGCTGCTCCAGCGCCGCGTCACGATCGAGCCGCGCGACACCGTGCACCGGCTCGTGCTGCGCTCGAAGGTGGACGTGGGCCGGCACGCGCTGCTCGAGGCCCTGGAGCGCATCGAGCGCGGCGACGCCCCGCGCGAGCCCATGGACATGACGCGCGCGAGCTACTTCACCTATCCCGACGCGGCCGCAGTGCGCGAGTTCCGCACGCGCGGCCGGCGGTTCATCTAGCGGCGGATGAACGAATCGGCCGCCGGACCCGCACGCAAGCGTGCGGGTACCCCGCCGCGTGGGATGGGCGTGCGCCTGGCGCGCAACTCGTTCCACTCGGCGAGCGGCCGCGTCGTCGCGATCCTCGCCTGGCTGCTGCTCACGCCGTCGCTCGTGCGCGCGCTCGGGCCCGAGGGCTTCGGCGTGTGGTCGCTGTTCTACGCGCTCGCGGGCTGGATGGGGTCGCTGGATCTCGGCTTCGCGCAGGTGGCGCTGCGCTACGGCGCCGCGGCGCGCGCGCGCGGCGCCGGGAACGAGGCCGGCGAGTACGCGACGCTCGCGGTGCTGGGTTACGGGGCGCTCGGGATCGTCTGGCTGCTGCTGGTGCTGGCGCTGCGCGAGCCGGTGCTCGACATCCTGCATATCCACGGTGACGCCCGCGCATGGGCCCGCCTCGCGTTCCTCGCCGGGGCGCCAGTGTTCCTGCTCTCGGGCGTCACCAACACCACGGCGGCCCTGCTCCAGGCCTGGGATCGCTTCGACCTCGCGAACGTGGTCACGCTGACGGTGTCGCTGGTGCAGGTGGCGGCGTTGCTCGTGGCGCTCCGCCAGCCCGAAACGTTCGCCGCCTGTCTGCTCGCCGTGATCGTGGGCTGGCTCGTCGCACTCGCGTTGGGCCTCGTGCTCGTGGCGCGCGGCGCGCCGGGCCTGCGCTGGGGCACGGTGAGCCAGGCGCGCTCGCGCCTTCCCGAGGCGATGGGCTTCGGCATGCCGCTCCAGCTGGCCAACGGGATCGCGGTCATGCACCAGCAGCTCGGGAAGGTGCTGCTCGTGCGCATGCTGTCGCTGGCGTCCGTGGTGCCGTACGAGCTGGGACTCCGGGTGTCGACCGCGTGCAGCACGTTCTCGCAGCTGCTGCTCGTGGCGATGATCCCCGAGGCCTCGGCGCTCCACGCGCAGGCGGCCGCGGACCGCCTGCGCGAGCTGCACCGCCGCGCCGGCCGGTTCGTGACCGGCCTCGCCGCCGTTGTCACCGCCGCACTCGTCGGGTCGGCGCCATCGCTGTTCGCGGCCTGGCTCGGGCATCCTGAGCCGGACGCAGCGCTGGCGCTGCGCGGGCTCGCGCTCGCGGCGTTCGCCGCGGTGGCGGGCGGCGTCTCGAGCGCGATCGCGCGCGGCGTCGGGCGCACGTCGATCGAGCTCGAGTGGTCGGCGCTGGCGCTCGCGCTCCACGCGGGGCTCGGCGTGCTGCTCGTGCCGCGGCTCGGGCTGGCCGGCGCGCTCGCCGCGATCACGGTCGCGAACCTGGTCGGGGCGCTGTGGCTCGCGCTGCGGTTGACGCGCGACCAGCACTGGCCGGCAGCGCACGCGCTGTGGGAGCCGTTCGTGTTCCCGGCGCTCGCGATCGCGGCGGGTTTCGCCGCTGGCGCGTCGGTCGAACGCGCGCTGCATTCGCCCTGGGTCGCGCTGGTCGCGTCGAGCGGCGTCGCGGGCGTCGTGGCGCTCGTGGTGCTGCTCGCCACGCGCCACGTCGCCTGGGGCGAGCTCACGCGGCTCGCCCGTCGCGGGGTGGCGCCGTGACCGCTCTCAGGTCCGCGCGCGTGCTCGTCACCGGCGCCGGCGGCTTCGTCGGCCCGCACCTCGTGCGTGCGCTCGTCGCGCGGGGCGCGACCGTTCGCGGCGCGGGGCTGGGTGCGCCTGCGAAAGCCACGCCGCTCGCGGACTGGCACGAGGCCGACTTTTCACTGCCGGCTCAAGCCGAGGCGGCGCTGGCGGCCGCGCCGCTCGACGCGGTCGTCCACCTCGCGGGCCAGAGCAGCGCCGCCAAGTCGTTCGAGGCGCCCGAGGCCACGTTCCGCGCCAACGTCACCGGCACGTGGACGCTGCTCGAGGCCGTGCGCGCGCACGCGCCTGCGGCGCGCGTCGTGGTCGTGAGCACGAGCGAGGTCTATGGCCCGATCGCGCCGGGCACGCGCGCCGCCGAAACGCACGCGTTCGCGCCCGTGAGCCCGTACGCCGTGAGCAAGGCGGCCGCCGAGCAGATCGCGGCGGAGTACGCAGCCACGCACCGGCTCGACGTGGTGCGCGCGCGACCGTTCGGCCACACCGGGCCCGGGCAGACGCCGCGTTTCGTGGTGCCTGCGTTCGCCCAGCAGGTCGCGGCGATCGAGGCGGGGAAGGCCGAGCCGGTGCTGCGCGTCGGGAACCTCGAGGTGACGCGCGACCTCAGTGACGTCCGCGACATCGTCGCGGGCTACTGCGCTCTGCTCGAGCGCGGGCGCGCGGGCGCCGTCTACAACCTCTGCCGCGGCGAGGGCGTGCTGCTCGCCGACCTGCTAAAGGAGCTCGTGAGAATGTCGCGCGTGAAGCTCACCGTCGAGGTGGACCCCGCGCGCCTGCGTCCCGCCGACACACCGTGGCTCGTGGGCGATCCCTCGCTCACCACGGCCGAGGTGGGCTGGAGCGTGCAACTCCCGTTCGCCTCGACGCTCGGCGACGTCCTGGCCGAGTGGCGGGCGGCGAGCGCCTGAGACGGAATTCCGCACTCGCTCCGCAGCCGCGTCTCTGACACACTCGCCATTCCCACTGCGCCCCCGGCAGCGTATGGACCCTCGAGGACGGGCCGCCTTTCATGAACAGCAGCCTCGGCATTCTCGTCGCGCTCGCCGCGATCCTGGCGCTCGCGTGGTACAACCGCCGGCGCAACCAGGGCCAGCCCGGTCCGGCGCTGCCGGTCCGCCAGCCGCAGGCCGAGGGCCCCGACCGCGGCATGACAGACCCGCTGCTCCGGCAGCTCTACATGCTGCTGTTCGAGATCACGCAGGTCTCGCCGGAGGTCACGCGCCCCGAGCACCTGGTGGCGCTGCCCGGCTATCGCGAGGCGGTGAAGCTGCTCACCGATGCCAACGTGCCCGGCGAGCTGCTGCTGGGACTGGTGCAGGGCGAGCGGCTCTACCCGGCGATCGCGGCGCTGGACGCGCTGTGCGTGCGGCCGCGTGACGAGGCGCTCGAGCCGCAGCTCTGGGCGCAGCTCAACCGCTTCCACCCGTGGAACGGCGACGGCGTGCTGCGCGTGCTCGAGGCCTGGCACGCGGACGACCCCACGCTCGCGGGCCGTCTGCTCGTGCGCCTCGACCGGCAGTGGGCGAGCACCGGCCACGCGGTCTCGTTGGAGCGCTTCCTGCGCCGGCGCGCGGCGCGCTTCCCGCTGACGCTCGAGGGGGTGGAGCTGCCGTCGCCCGGGCGGATCGAGGAGCTGCTCGAGGCCGTGCTCCAGGAGCAGGACCCCGCGCTCGTCGAGCCGTTCGTCAGCACCCTCAAGGCGGCGCAACAGTCGGGCCCGCGTGTGCCCCCGCGCACCGGCATGACCCCGCCCGATCTCGAGAGCCTCGGCGACCTGAAGGGCATCGGCCAGTGGCACGAGCGCGGCAAGATGCCCGAGCCGCCCGTGTTCACGACCGGAGCGCTCGCCGAGTGCTTCGACAAGGTGATGAAGGCGCTCACGTCGCAGCCGCCGCGACCGGTGCTCGTGGTGGGCGAGTCCGGCGTCGGCAAGACCGCGCTCGCGCGCAGCGTCGCCGCGCACCTCTCGCGCGACGGCTGGCGCGTGTTCGAGGCCGGGGCGTCGCAGCTCAACGCCGGCATGTCGTTCGTCGGCATGCTCGAGCGGCGCCTGCTCGAGGTGCGCAAGCAGCTCGCCGCCGAGCCCCGGTCGCTGTGGCTCGTGCCCGACTTCCACCAGCTGCTGTGGAGCGGCCGCGCGATGCAGTCGCCCACGGGCGCGCTCGAGCAGCTGATGCCGGCGTTCGAGTCGGGTGAGATCCTCGCGCTGGGCGAGACCCGGCCGGGCACGCTCGACCGCCTGCTCGCGGAGCGGCCCGAGATCGGCCGGCTGTTCGAGATCGTGCGCGTGGCGCCGTGGCGCGACGCCGACGTGGCTGCGCTCTTGAAGCAGTGGGCGGAACGCACCGCGCGCGAGCGCCGCGTCGGCGTCGAGCCGTGGCTCCAGGACGAGGCCGCGCAGCTCTCGCGCCAGTACCTCTCGAGCATGCGCGCGCCGGGCGGCGTGCTGCGCATGCTCGACCTCGCCGTCACCGCGGTCGCGCCCGCGGGCCCCGAGGCCTCGGAGGTGAAGCTGCAGCACGCGGATCTGTTGACGGCGGTGTCGTCCCTCACCGGGCTTCCCGAGGAGCTGCTGGACGAGAAGCGCGCGCTCGATCTCGAGGCGCTGCGCGCGAAGCTCGAGGAGCGCGTCATCGGCCAGCCGGACGCGGTGAGCGCGCTCGTCGAGCGCGTGGCACTGCTGAAGGCCGGCGTCACCGACCCGGCGCGCCCCTACGGCGTGTTCCTGTTCGCGGGCCCCACGGGAACCGGCAAGACCGAGCTCGCCAAAGCGCTCGCGACCTGGCTCTTCGGCTCCGAAGATCGCCTGCTGCGGCTGGACATGAGCGAGCTGGCCGACGGGCTGGGGTTGGAGCGCGTGACCGGCGCGGCGAACCTGGGCGGCACCGGTGCGGGCTCGCTCGCGGCGGCGATCCGCCGCCAGCCGTTTTCCGTGGTGCTGCTCGACGAGTTCGAGAAGGCGCACCCGCGGATCTGGAACCTGTTCCTGTCGGTGTTCGACGACGGCCGGCTGACCGACGCCGCGGGCGAGACGGCGGATTTCCGCAACAGCATCATCATCCTGACCTCGAACCTGGGCGCGATGCTCGCCTCGGGCGAGCGGCTGGGCTTCGCCGAAGGCTCGGAAGCCGGCTTCAGCGCCGCCATGGTGGAGCGCTCGGTGAGCCGCACGTTCGCGCCCGAGCTGCGGAACCGCCTCGATCGCGTCGTGGTGTTCCGGCCGTTCACGCGCGACGTCATGCGCAAGATCCTGCAGAAGGAGATCGCGGACGCCTCCGCGCGCCGCGGCCTGCGCCGGCGCGAGTGGGCGGTGGAGATCGAAGAGGGAGCCATCGACTTCCTGCTCGACCGCGGCTTCACCACCGACCTGGGCGCGCGGCCGTTGAAGCGCAGCCTCGAGCGCTACCTGCTCGCGCCGCTCGCACGCACGATCGTCGAGCGCCGCGTTCCCGAGGGCGACCAGTTCCTGTTCGTGCGCACCGACGGCGACGCGCTGGCGGTGGAGTTCGTGGACCCCGACGCGCCGCCGAGTGCCGCGAGCGTGCTCACCGCGGCCGGCATCGCGGCGCGACCCGGCGCGGACCTGCGCGCGATCGCCTGGGACGCGCACGGCACCGCGGCCGAGATGCAGGAGCTGCGCGCGAGCCTCCAGCGCTTCGGCGCGCGTGTCGACGGGCCGGAGTGGAGCGAGGCGAAGGCGCGCTGGCTCGCCATGCCCGCGACCGACGGCTTCTGGCAGCGGAGCGACCGCTTCGAGGTGCTGGGCCGTGCCGAGTACATGGACCGCATCGAGGCCGGCGCCCGCTCGGCCCGCTCGCTGCTCGCCCGGCTCGACGGCGACGGCGCCGCGCAGCGCCAGGTGTGGCCGCGCAACATGGTGGCGCGGCTTGCCCAGCAGATGCTGCTGCTCGAGGCCGCCGCCCACGAGGCCATGACCACGGGCCCGCGCGATGCGTTCCTCTACGTGCAGGCCGGCCCGGACGGCCCCGACCGCAGCGGCGAGCAGGAGTTCTCGCGCCGCATCGCCGCCATGTACGAGGCCTGGGCGCGCCAGCGCGGCATGCGCATCGCCGTCTTGAAACCCAGCATGCGCCATTCCGGCGACACGGTATGGCTTGCGATTTCTGGGTTCTCGTCCTACATCGTGCTCATGCAAGAAGACGGATTGCACGTGCTCGAGTGGGGGAGCAACGCCGACGGCGGCATCAAGCGCGCGAGCGTGCGCGTGCGCGTGCTGCCGCAGCCGCTCGTGCCCGCACCCGCCTCCGGCGGGTCCCCGGATGGCGAGGCCGGACTGACCCGTCAGGCGGCGGAAGCGCTCGCGGGCGCGCCGTCGCCCGCGCCCACGATCGTGCGTCGCTACCGCGGCACGCCGTCGCCGCTCGTGCGCGACGCCGTACGCGGCTGGCGCACGGGCCGGTTCGAGCGCGTGCTCGCCGGCGACTTCGACCTCGTGCCGAGCGGCGACAGCGACGGGGCCTAGCGCGCGCGGTAGCGGAATCGACCACGCGCCTCTATCGTGGCCGCCCCGTGCCCAGCCCTCCATTCACCGGCCGCCGGCCGCGACACCCACTCCCCGCCCCGGGCGAACAGGCCCTCGCGGCCCGCACGACGAGGCCGGCGTGAGCTCGCGCGTGGCGCTGTGGCTCGACCGCATGGGCCTGCTCGTGGCCGGGCGTCACGTGCGGCGGCGACTGTTCCCCGATCGCGAGACGCTGCGCTTCCCGACCTACGGCGGCGAGATCGCGAAGTTGGTAAGGGATTCCGGTGACCCGGCACGCTACGCGAGCCTGGCGCTCGCCGTGCGCACGCTGCAGCAGGACGGGATCCAGGGCGATTTCGCCGAGGTGGGCGTCTACCGCGGGGCCACGAGTCGGTTCCTCGCCGCCTGCGCGCCCGAGCGCACGCTCCACCTGTTCGACACGTTCACGGGCTTCGCCGCGCACGACCGCGAGCCGGAGAATGCGAACGATGCGCGCTTCCAGGCCACGAGCGAGGCGACGGTGAAGCAGGCGGTGGGCGCCGGCGCGAACGCGATCATCCACGCCGGCTATTTCCCGGCCACGACCGCGGGGCTCGAGGAGCGCACGTTCGCGTTCGTGCTGCTCGACCTCGACGTCTTTGCACCCACCCTCGCGGGCTTGGAATTCTTCTACCCGCGGCTCGCGAGCGGCGGTTATTGCTTCGTCCACGACTTCAACAACCCCGAGTCGAATGGCGCCTGCCGGCGGGCGCTCACCGAGTTCCTCGCGGGCAGGACCGAGCGCGTGATCGAGCTGCCCGACACCTGGGGCTCGGCGGTGTTCCGGAAGGTGTGATGGCAACATCCCCACGCGCGTCGACGCTGCCGGCCTGGGCGACGTTGTGCTTCTTCTTCTCGGGCGCCGCGGGCCTGCTCTACGAGATCGTGTGGTCCAAGGAGCTGGCCTACCTGCTCGGTGGCTCGCTTCACGCCGTGGCCGCGGTGGTGGCGTCGTTCCTGCTGGGCCTCGCACTCGGCGCGCGGCTGCTCGGCGTGCCGCTCGCACGGCGGGGGAATGGGGCTCGTACCTACGCGGCGCTCGAGCTGGGCGTGGGGCTCATCGGGCTCCTGATCCTGCCGGCGCTACGCGCGAGCGATCCGCTGATCGGGCAGCTGTACCGCAGCTTCGGCGGCGAGGGCGTGGCGTTCGCGAGCGCGCGGCTCGTGCTGGTGATGCTGGCGCTGCTGCCGCCCGCGGCGCTGATGGGCGCCACGCTGCCGGTGCTGGTGGCACACGTCGAGCGCGACCGGGTCGGGGCGGGGCTGGCCCGGCTCTACGCGCTCAACACGTTGGGCGCGGTCGCGGGCTCGCTCGCCGCGGGCTTCGTACTATTGCCGGGTGTAGGGCTCGCCGCCACCACGTTCGTCGCCGCTGCGCTCAACGCCGGCGTGGCGGCGGTGGCGTGGAGCGCGGGACGCGGCTCGCCGGCCGCAGGCGTCGCCGCGGCGGAAACGCCCGCCGCGACGCCCGCACCCGCGCCGCTCGACCCCGCCACGCGCCGCATCATGGCCGCATTGTTCGCGCTCTCGGGATTCGGCGCGCTCGCGTTCCAGATGGCGTGGGTGCGGCTCTTCGGTCTCGTGTTCGGCTCGTCGGTCTATTCGTTCTCCGCGGTGCTCGGCATCTACCTGCTCGGGATCGCGGTGGGTGCGGCACTCGTGGGCGCGCGCATCGCGCGCGTCGGCACGCTCGCCGGCTTCGGCGCGCTCCAGCTCGTGCTCGCCGCCACCGCGGCGCTCGCGATCCAGGCGTTCCCGGGGCTACCGCAGCGCATGCTCGACATGGGCACGAGCGCCGGCGCCGACTGGCGCGGACTGTTGCTCGCCGAGGTGGGCACCGTGGCGCTGATGATCGGCGCGCCGTGCGTGCTGCTGGGCGCGATCTTCCCGGTCGCGACGCGCCTGCTCCAGAGCCGCGACGGCGGCCACGCCGCGGGCCTGGCCTACGCCGTCAACACCGCCGGCACGATCGCGGGCTCGCTGGTCGCGGGCTTCGTGCTCGTGCCCTCGCTCGGCATCCAGGGCACGCACGTGACCGGCGTGGCGCTCGCGGGCGTGATCGGCGTGATCGCGCTGCTGACGGCGTGGCGCCGCCGCGAGTTGAAGGGCATGCCGCTCATGATCGGCGGGCTCGCGGCGTTCGCGACCGTGCTGTTCGTGGTGATCGCGCCGGCGTGGGAGCCCACGCTGATGACGTCCGGCGTCTACCGACCGTCGCAGGCGGTGAAGGTGAACGCGTTCGCCGGCGGCGCGGCGGACGCCGTGCGCCGCGCCACTTCCAATGATCGCGTGCTCTACTACCACGAGGGCATCAACGCCTCGGTCATCCTCTGCACCGACGCCGAGAACCGCGAGCTGTGGCTGCGCGTCGGCGGCAAGGTGGACGCGAGCACGCTCGACATGGAGACGCAGGTGCTGCTCGGGCTCCTGCCCGCGGTGCTCGCCGACTCCGGCGCGCGCGCGCTGGTGATCGGCCACGGCTCGGGCGTCACCACGGCGAGCGTGCTCGCGGGCGGCGCGGGCAGTACCGACGTCGTCGAGCTCGAGCCCGGCGTCATCGCCGCCTCGCGCTGGTTCCACGCGAAAGGGGAGGACCCTTTGGATGACCCACGCACGCGACTCATCCTGGGCGATGCGCGCACCCATCTGCTGTACGGAACGGGCCGCTACGGGCTCATCGTCTCCGAGCCTTCGAACCCCTGGATCGCGGGCGTCAACAACCTCTTCACCGTGGACTTCTACCGCCGTGTGCGCGCGCGGCTCGAGCCCGATGGCGTGTTCTGCCAGTGGCTCCAGCTCTACGAGCTGTCGCCGGAGACGTTCGCGACGCTGCTGCACTCGTTCCTCGACGTGTTCCCGCAGGGCCAGGTGTTCTGCGTGTGGCGTAACGTGGACCTGCTGCTCGTCGCGGCGCCGCCCGGCCGCACGCTCGACCTCCCGCGGCTCCGGACCCCCGCGGCGCGCGAGGCGCTGGACCGCGCGCGCATCCCGGACCCGGCGATGATCGCGGCGTACTGGGCGGCACCGCTCGATTCGCTCCAGGCGATCGCCGGCAACGCGCCGCTCAACCGCGATGACCGGCCGGTGGTGGAGTACCGCGCGCCGCAGGATCTCGTGGACGTGGGCCGCGCGCAGTTGAGCGGCCACCCGGGCGTGGTCGGGCGGCTGCCGTTCGTGGCGTCAGAGCCACCGGGACCGTTGTTCGCGGCCTGGCCGACCGCCGACTGGTACGGCGCGCGTGCGCGCTGGCTGCTCGAGCAGGACGACTCGGCGCATGCTGCGCGCACCGTGCTGGCGGCGCGCGACGCCGTGCCGGGAGAGGCTGCCGCGCTCGAAGCGCTCATCGCCACGAGCGCCGCGCGGGCGAGGAGCCGCGCCGCGTTCGACGAGGCCACTCGACTGCTGGGACAGGGCCTGAAGGCCGAGGCGCGCGCCGCGCTCGAGCGCGCGGTGGAGTTCGACCCGGAGAACGCGCGGGCGTGGGTGGTGCTCGCCGAGCGGCGGCGCGTGGACGGCGACCTCCCGGGCTCGGCCGCGGCGATCGAGCGCGCACGCCGGTCGAGCGACGTGCAGGTGCGGAGCGACGCCGAGATGATGGCGGGCATGCTGGCGCTCGCGAAGCAGGATCCCGCGGGCGCGCTCGCGGCGTTCACGGCCGCGCAGAAGCTCGTGCCGGGCAACGCGCGCGCCTACCTGTTCGAGGCGCAGGTGCACCTCCAGGCCGGCGACAAGGACGCCACCGTCGCCGCGCTCCGCCGCGGGCTCGCGGCGTCGCCCGGCGCGCAGGAGCTCGCGGCCGCGCTGGTCAAGCTCGGGCAGGTGCCGTGAGGATCCTCCACGTGGCGACGTTCGTGTTCCCGGACGTGTTCGGGGGCGCGGAACGCTTCATCCACGGGATGGCTCGCGCGCAGGCCGCATCGGGCCACGAGGTGACGGTGCTGGCCGGGGACACCGGCGGATTCCCCGTCGAGGAGCGGCTCGATGGCTTCCGGATCCGCCGCTACCCGCTGGCGAAGGCGCGCGGGCTGCGATTCTTCCTCGCCGTTCGCGAGGGCGTCGCGCGGGCGCTGCGCGAGCTGGCCGGGGAGCGGTTCGACATCATCCACGCCCACCAGATCGCGAGCGCCGTCCCGGCCTTGAACGGATCGTTTCCCGCGCGGCGGGTGCTGAGCTTTCACGCCGCGTATCGCCTCGAGTTCGAGGCCGAACGACTGGACGGCGCTCCCGCGGGAGAGCATCGACCCCTCGGGCTCGGCGACCGGCTCAAGTCGGGGGCGATCGGGCTGCTGGATCGCCAGTGCCTGCAGCGCGCCGAGCGCGTCGTCGTGCACACGCAGTTCGTCCTCGGTCAGGTCGAGGCGATCGAGCCGGGCGCGCGCGGGAAGGTGCGCATCATCCCGCCGGGCCTGGACTTGACGCGGTTCGCGCCGGGGGACCGCATCGCCGCGCGGCAGCACCTCAGCGTCCCGCAGGAGGGGTTCCTGATCGTCAGCGTGCGCCGGCTGGTGCGGCGGATGGGGATCGACATCCTGATCCGCGCCGCCGCGAAGCTGGCCGCCCGCGGCCTCCCGTTCGTCGTGGCCATCGGCGGCGCAGGACCGGAGCGGCAGGCGCTCGAGGCGCTCCGCAGCGAGCTGGGTCTCGATGAGCGCGTGCTCTTCCTCGGTCGTGTTCCGGATGCCGATCTGCCCGAGCTGCTCCGTGCCGCGGACCTGATCGCGGTCCCGTCGCGCTCGATGGAGGGCTTCGGGATCTCGACGATCGAGGGCCTCGCCTCCGGCACGCCCGTGCTCGCGACCGACAGCGGCGCCAGCCCCGAGATCCTCCGGCCCATCGACCCGGTGTTGCTCGTGCCTGCAGACCCGGACGGCCTGGCCGCGCGTCTCGAGGCGTTGCTTCGCGACCCTGCGCGAAGAAGCGTGCTGGGTGCCCAGGGCGTGGAGTCGGTCCGTTCGCGGTACTCGTGGCCCTCGATCGTCGCGAGCATGGACGACGTCTACGGGGAGCTCGTGCATGCGCGCGCGCCCGTGAGTCCGACCGTGCGTGGCACCGCGGCGAGACGGGATCTTCGATGAGCCCGCAGAGGCCCTCAGCCGGCGCACTGACGGGCCGGGGGCTGCTCGCGCGCAACACGCTCTGGAGCCTCCTCGGTCAGGCGATCCCCATGGTCGCGGCCGCGGTGGCGGTGCCCATCCTCCTGCACGCGCTCGGCACCGAGGCATTCGGCGTGCTGACACTCGCGTGGACCGTGATCGGCTACTTCACCCTGTTCGACTTCGGCCTCGGTCGTGCGCTCACGCGCGTGGTCGCGGAGGGTCTCGGCGGCGGGGACACGGCGGAGCTGCCGGGCCTCGTGGGAACGGCGCTCATCATGCTGCTCGCGCTGGGCGTGCTCGGAGCGCTGGTCCTCGGGATCGCCACGCCGTGGGTGGTCCAGCACGCGCTTCACGTTCCGGTGGCGCTGGAGCAGGACACGCGCGGGGCGTTCTACCTGCTGGCCATGTCGCTGCCGGCGGTCCTGGTGACCGCCGGCTTGGGCGGCGTGCTCGCGGCCTACCAGCGCTTCAAGGCGCTGAACCTCATCCGCATCCCCATGAGCCTGCTGTCGTTCGTCCTGCCCATGGCGGTGCTGCCGTTCACGCACGGGCTTGCGGCGATCGTGAGCACGCTGGTGGCGGTCCGATTCGTGGGCACGTTCGCCCACCTGCTGGTCTGCGTCGCGGTGATGCCCGAGCTGCGCGGGCGGTTCCGCTGGGTCTCCGCGGTGGCGGCTTCGCTGCTCAGGAGCGGCGGATGGCTCGCGGTGATCAACCTCATCATGCCGCTGTTCGTCTCGCTCGACCGCCTGCTGATCGGCGCGTTGACATCGGTCGGTGCGATCGCGTTCTACGTGCCGCCGCAGGAGATCGCCACCAAGCTGTGGATCCTGCCGGGGACATTGGTGAGCGTCCTCTTTCCCGCGTTCGCGACGAGCACGCGGGCGCATCCGGACCGCCTGCAGATGCTGTTCCGGCGTGGGCTCAGCCAGGTCTACTGCGCGCTGTTTCCGCTGACGATGATCCTGATCGTGGTCGGCGGGGACATCCTGGGTATCTGGCTCGGAGCCGCGTTCCGGCAGAACGGGCAGACCGTGATGCAGCTCCTGGCCGTCGGCGCGTTCTTCACCGGGCTCTCGTTCATTCCATCAGCCCTCATCCAGGCCGTCGGCCAGCCGCGCAAGGTGGGCGTGCTGCTCATCGCCGAGATGCCGTTGTTCCTGCTCGGCCTGTGGTGGGGAGTCCGTTGGGCGGGGACGGCGGGAGCGGCGCTCGTCTGGTCGGTCAGGGCACTCGTGGACCTGATCGTGCTCATGATCATGGCTGCCCCGTCGATGCCGGATGGCCGTGCGGTGATCCGGCGGGCGGCCCTGCCCGCGCTCGGAACGCTCGCGGTTCTGGGCGGGGCGTTCGCGATCCGGTCGCTGGGTCTTCCGATCCGACTCGCGATCCTTGCCGCCGTGCTGGTGCCGTTCGCGATCTGGGCGGCCGGGCCGGGCCTCGCGGAAGAGCGTCGCGCCTTGAGAGCCGCGCTCGATCCCCGCTACTGAGCTCGTGGGCTCAGCCCCACCGACCGGAACACGTCGTCCCACTTGGCGAGCAGGCCCGACTCGCTGTACGCGGCCTCCGCGTGCGCCGCTCCCAGGCGTCCAGCCTCGCGTCTCGGGTTCTCGTCGAGCATGAGGCGTTCGAGCGTCGTGAGCCACTCGTCCTCGGTCCGGCACGTCAGGCTCAGCCCGGCGGCGCGCATCGCGCGCTCGTAGGCGGGCGTGGCCGAGGTCACGACCGGCATGCCCATGCGCCAGAACAACACCAGCTTGTTCTCCGGCTTGCCGCGAAGGAACGGGACATCGAGCGGGATCGGGATCACGGCCAGGTCGCATTCCATGGCAACGGCAGACACCCGGTCGACGCTCCACTCGTGCACGAAGACATGATCCATGCCGATCACTTCGCGCACGACGTCGCGCGTGGGCCGCTTCCACAGGTACGTGGAGCCGCGCGGGCATTCGAGGTCGGTGACCAGGTGCAACGCGATCGGGTGCCGCGCGGCGAGGGAGCGGAGCGGCGCCGCGATGGCGCGGAACGTGTGCAGGTTGAGCGCCAGACCCTCCCACACGAGTTGGAATCGCTCGCCCCGCGCGTAGTCCCGCTTCACGTGCCGCACGGCTTCGCTCTGGATGTCCAGGATCTCGTGGACGTTCGCGCAGTAGGGACGGATGCTCTCGCGCTGCTCCTCGGTGCTGCAGATCACGCTGTCGGCGCGTCGCAGGCAGTCGATGATGAGCTGGCGGAAGTCGAGATGGAGATGACGCGTGTGCCCGGTGAGGAACTTGAACAGCCCGCGCAACGGGGCGCGCGGGTCGGCCCCGGGCGCCGTCAGGTAGGAATCCACCATGTCGAACACGAACTTGGTCGCCCGCGGCAGCCGGCGCCACGAGCTCAGGTCGCCGCCCACGCTCGAGACCACGATGTCGTACGCCCGGTCGGGACGCGCGATCTCCCATGCCAGCCCACGCTGGGCGGCATAGCGGCAGAAGCGCCTCCGATCGCCCGGGCCGGTGGGGTCGTCGCGGAGTGTCGAGTAACCGATGCGCGGTGGCTGGGCCGGCGTCATCGCGCCACGAGATGCGCCCGGGACCATTCGATCGTGTGCTTGAGCCCGCTCTCCAGATCGTGGGCGGGCGACCATCCGGTGGCCTCGACCAGCTTGCGATTGTCCGCGGAGACATGGGGCGGGTCCGTCGGGTTGTCGGGCCGGGCCCCGAAGCGCACGAGCCCGGGTCGACCGATCAACGAGTCCAGTGTGCTCACCACCTGCCGGACCGTGACCGGTTGCCCCGAGCCCACGTTCACCACGCCCGTCGCCTTGCTGAGTGCGATCGCCACGAGTGCCGATGCGACATCCGCCACGTGGAGGAAGTCCCGCACCTGGGTGCCCTGGGTGACATCCACCGGCTCACCACGCAGCAGCGTGTCGATGACGTAGGGCACCAGCCGGCGCCGGTCTTCGAACGGACCGAACAGGTAGAACAAGCGCGCCCACGCGAACTCGATGCCATCGATCCGCGCCAGCGGCTCGCCCATGAGCCGGGTCGCGAGCTTGGACGCGGCGTACAGGCTCTGCGGCTGCACGGGACCGTCCTCGCGGAGCGGCTCGGGGAGGAACTCGTACTCGAAGCACGAGCCCACGAACACGGCGCGTCGGCAGCCGTTCCGGGCCAGGGCCCGCAACAGGCGCAGGCTGCCCGACACGCACTCCACGTTCTCCGGGGCCGCGAGGTACTTGCCCGGAACGGCGTACCAGGCGAGGTGAATGCACAGGTCCCCGCCGCGCGCCAACGCGTCCAGGCGCGCGGCGTCGGCGGCGAACAGGTCGAGCTCCACCGACTCGACCCGATGGGCGATTCCCGCGAACGCCTCGCTCGGCTTGCCCGGGCGACGCACGGCGCGCACCTCGTGCCCGCGCGCGAGCAGTTCGGTGGCCACGTGCGAGCCGACGAAACCGCCAGCCCCGGTCAGCAGGACCTTCACGGCTGGAAGTCCGGGTGCGCCGCGTCCTTGGGCGACAGCACGACGTCCGCGATCGGCCAGCGGATCGCGAACCGGGGATCGTTCCAGCGGATCGCGGCCTCGTGCTCGGGGGCGTAGAACTGCGTCACCAGGTACAGCACCTCGCTGTCGTCGGTGAGCGCCTGGTAGCCATGCGCGAAGCCCTCGGGCACGTAGAGCATGCGCCGGTTCTCCCGGCTCAGCTCGACGCTCGTCCACTTGAGATACGTCGGCGAATCCGGCCGCAGATCGATGATCGCATCGAAGATGGCGCCATGGGTGCAGCGCACGAGCTTCACCTCGGCGAACGGTGCACGCTGGTAGTGCATGCCCCGCACGGTGCCACGCTTGACGTTCTGCGACAGGTTCGCCTGCACGATCTGCGTCTTGAGCCCGTGCGCCGCGAACTCGTTCGCACAGAAACCCCGCGCGAAGAAGCCGCGCTCGTCGCGCCGTGGCTCCAGATCGATGACATGGGCCCCGGCGAGCGGCAGCGCCGTGAAGATCATGCCTTGGCCACAGGGTTCCACATCAGGTCGCCGCGCAGCGCCTCGCGCTCGAGCAGGTGCTGAAGCTGCTTGAGCCTTGTGAACTCGCGGCCGGCGAACTGCTCGTACGTGAGCCCGTTCCGCTTGAACGCCGCGTGGAGCTGGCGGATGCCCTTGGCGACGTCCCACTGCGGCTGGAACTCGGGGAGTCGCTCGCGGATGCGGGCGAAGGAGACGTTGTAGTTGCGGCTGTCGGCCGAGGCGCCCTCGGCGAACGTCACGCGGCACCTCGGCAGCTCCCTGGCCACCGCCTCGGCGATGTCGCGGATCTGGAAGTTGTCCTGTTCGCGCCCGACGTTGAGCGCCTGGTCGTGCACGCGATCTCGCGGAGCCCGAAGCGTGGCCGCGAACGCACGCGACATGTCCTCCACGTGCACGAGCGGCCGCCACGCCCGGCCGTCGCTCAGGAGCTTCACCTCGCCGGTCGTGAACGCCCAGCCGGTCAGGTTGTTGACCACGATGTCGAACCGCAGGCGCGGCGAGAATCCGTAGGCGGTGGCGTTCCGCAGGTAGACCGGCGAGAAGCCGGAGTCGGCCAGCCGGTGGAGCGCCGCCTCGGCCGCCACCTTGGAGCGGGCGTACGCGGTGAGGGGATTGAACTCGGCGGCCTCCGTGAGCGCACCGCCATCGCCCTGGCCGTAGATGCTGCAGGACGAGGCGAACAGGAAACGCGATACGCCGGCGCGCTTGGCGACCTCGGCGAGGCGCACGGTGCCTTCGAGGTTGATGGCCTCGGTGAGCCTGGGATCCAGGTCGCCGGTCGGGTCGTTCGAGAGTCCGGCCAGGTGGATCACCGCATCGACGCCCGCGACGTCGGCGGGCTCGACCTCGCGGATGTCGCGGTCCAGCTGTTGGCTGACGCCGGACGCACCCAGGTCGCCCATGACACAGCGGTCGAAATAGCCGGTGTCGAGGCCGCGGACCTCATGGCCATCGCGCTCGAGCAGCGGCGTCATCACCGTTCCGACGTAGCCCAGATTCCCTGTGACGAGCACTCGCATGGCGTTGCCTTACCTTCCTTGGCGGCCTGCTGCCCCGACCGCTACCCGGCGCTCGCGAGACTCGGCGGGTCGATCGGGGTCGATGGACTCCGTTGCTGGCTGACCTCCACCTGGTCGCAGACGAACCGGCTGAAGGGAATGGAGCAGGTCCACCCCGGGGAGACCGCGTTCAGCACGTGCAGCGAGCGTTCATCCCCCTCGAGGCAGAAGTCCTGGACCAGGGTGCGCTTCCGGACATCCATGAGCTGCGCGCGGATGCCCGGTGCACCCCACCTCGAATACTGCTCGACGCTTACACCATCGGCAAGTTTCGCCGCCAGCGCCACCATGTGCTTGCGGCCGCGTTTTCGCAGCTCCTCGAGCGCCAGCGCGCGGAAGTCGAAGCCGGCGTGGAACGCGAGCCCGAGGCAGGCCCAGAGCGTGGGCGCCAGCTCGCCGAGCTTGAACCCCGAGGCGCCGCCGTACTGTTCCCGCCACAGGCAGGGGATCGCGGTCGGGCCGATCTTGGCGTGGCCATCGACGTTGACCGTGAAGTGCACGCCGAGGAAGGGATTCGCGAGGTTGGGGACCGGGTAGATGTTGGTGCGGAACGCGCCGGGCGGTTCATCCGAGTAGAGGTAGAGACCCTTGAACGGGAGGATCCGGAGGTGCTCGGAGAAGCCGAAATCCCGGGCGATGTTGTCCGCCTGGAGCCCGGCCGCGTTCACCAGGTAGCCGCAGTCGAAGTCCCCCCGGCTCGTCCGCACGCCATGGTCCGACCGGCCGCGGTAGGCGCAGTCGAACTCGAGCTCCACGCCGAGACCGCGCGCATCCTCGACGAAGGCGTGCATGACCGCCTTGGGGTCCACCGTGGCGGTGGTCGGGGAGTAGAGCGCCCTCAGGGTCGTGCGCGCGCGCGGCTCGATGCCTCGCGCCTCGCGTTCGCTGACTTCGTGGAGCTCGACCCCATTTCGCTGTCCGCGCCGGTGCAGCTCGTCCAGCGCGCCGAGTTCCGATTCGTCCCGGGTCACCACGAGCTTGCCGCAGCGGTTCACGCGCAGCCCGCGGGACAGGCAGTACTCCTGCATGAGCTGGTTGCCGACCCGCGTGAACTTCGCTTTCAGGCTGTCGGCGGTGTAGTAGAAGCCCGCATGCAGCACGCCGCTGTTGCGACCGCTGGCGTGCAGCCCGGGAGCGGGTTCCTTCTCGATCAGGCGGACGCGCGCGCCACCGTGGCGCCGCTTGAGCTCGATCGCGATGTTGACGCCCATGACGCCGGCGCCCACCACGACGAAGTCGGCGGTGCGCACCTACCAGACCTTCCACGGCGGGCGGCCCGAGGCCCACAGCTCGTCGAGCACGCGGCGCTCGCGCAGCGTGTCCATGGCCTGCCAGAAACCCTCGTGGCGGTAGGCCATCAGCTGGCCATCGGCCGCCAGCTTCTCCATCGGCGCGCGCTCCCAGTAGGTCTCGTCCCCCTCGATCAGGTCGAGGACGCCCGGCTCCAGCACGAAGAAGCCACCGTTGATCCAGCCTTCGCCGGTCTGGGGTTTCTCCTGGAACTCGCGGATGCGATTGCCGTCGAGCAGGAAGCTCCCGAATCGCGACGGTGGTCGCACCGCGGTCACCGTGGCCAACTTGCCGTGCGAGCGATGGAACGCGACCAGGTCCTTCACGCGCACGTCGGCGACGCCATCGCCGTACGTCAGCATGAACGTGCCGTCGCCGAGGAGGGGGGCGAGCCGCTTCAGCCGCCCGCCGGTCTGCGTGCTCGCGCCGGTGTCCACGAGGTGCACCTTCCACGACGGCCCGCCGCTGCGGTGGATGCGAGCCTCGCCCGAGGCGAGGTCCACGGTGACGTCGTTGTTGAGCGCGTAGAAGTTGAGGAAGTAGTCCTTGATGAACTCGCCCTTGTAGCCGAGCGCGACCACGAACTCCTGGAAGCCGTGCGCCGCGTAGATGTTGAGGATGTGCCACAGGATCGGCTTGCCGCCGATCTCCACCATCGGCTTGGGGCGGACGGTCGTCTCCTCCTGGAGCCGGCTTCCGAGTCCACCCGCCAGAATGACCACCTTCATGCGCCCGCTCTCTCCCTGATCCGGTGCGCCACCGCGGCTCTCCGGGTCGACCGCGAACCCGGACCCGTTCCGAGAATCGGAACCATCCGGGCAACCTAGCGCGGTCGTGGGTATCCGTCGAGCAGGCCGGCCGCGTCGCGGAAGAATGGCGCCTGGCTACGGATCGCGCTGCTCTCCCAGCACTTCCTGGTAGACCTGTGCCGTCATCTCCGCCGTGCGTCCCCAGCGGAACGTCGCGGCGCGATCGAGTCCGCGCCGACGCAGCGAGCCGTGCAGGTTCCGGTCGCGGAGCAGCGCGGCCACCGCAGCTGCGAACGCCGCCGGATCCGCGCCGGGCACATGTCGGATCGCGTCGCCGGCGACTTCCCGGACGGCAGGGAGTTCACGGGCCACGACCGGGAGCCCGCACGCCATCGCCTCCAGCACCGGAAGCGCGAACCCCTCGGTTTCAGAGCACAACAGGAAGACGTCCGCGCGCCGGTAGGTCGCGGCCAGCTCCGCGCGGGACAGGAACGGCATCTCGACGATCGCCGACGCGATCCCGAGCTGCTCGGCGAGCGCACGCATCGCGGGCGCCAGCGGGCCGCCGACGCGCACCAGCGTGGCTCCGGCGAGATCCCGCCGGAGCAGTGTGAACGCGCGCAGCAACAGGTCGAGGCGCTTGCGCGGCACCATGGCCCCGACGTGGAGGATCATCGGGCCGGAGCCCGCCCTCGCGAGCAGCGCCTCCGTTTCGGGCGAGAGCGCCGGCGGTCCATCGGGCCCGAACACCTCCTCGACCCCGAGCGGGATGACCGAGAGCCGGTGCGGCTCGACGAGCCCGCGCCGGAGGATCTCCGCGCGGATCGCGTCGCTGTCACAGATCACTCGCGCCGCGGTTCGCAATCCGCGGAGCGCCGTCGCCCCGGTCGTGCGCACCAGCCACGCCTTTCGCGTCCCCGGGGGAGGATCGGCGAAGTCGAGGTCGTGGCAGGTGACCACGGTGAGCTTCGCCGGCAGTCGCGTCGCGACATGGGCGTAGGTCTGGTCCACGACGTGGAACAGGTCGACGTCGCTCCTTCGGGCTGCCGCCCGGGGATACTCCAGGTAGCGATTGATGTAGCGATCGAGCGTGCGGCCGTGCCGCGGACCGAAGAGCCACGGCATGCGCCCCATGCGGTGGTGGAACGTGGGGCGCACGAGCACGCTCTCGAACCGGCGGTCGTTGCCGAGATGCTGCATGAGCATGGCCGCGTAGTGGTCCATGCTCGTCCATCCTTCTTCGAGGTAGTCCGCGAGGATGGCGATGCGTGGCGTCACGGGTTATGTTGCCCGGCATGGTCGATGGCCGAAAGCTCAACCTTGGCTGCGGCACCGACATCCGCCCCGGATGGGTGAACCTCGACTCGAGCCGTGAGATCCCCGGCGTTGACGTCGTACACGACCTCGATGGCCTCCCGTTGCCGTTCCCGGACGGGTCCTTCGACTACATCCTGGCGCAGGACGTGCTCGAGCATCTCGCTGACCCCGTCGCGACGCTGAGGGAGCTGCATCGGATCCTGGATCGGGGCGGGCACCTGGCGATCCGGGTCCCGCACTTCACTTCCCGCAACAACTACATCGATCCCACGCACAAGAACCGGTTCGCGATCGAGTGGTTCGACTTCTTCGTCAACGGCAGCCGGAGGCGCGCGGAGCGACCCTACTACTTCGGCTTCACCTTCGCGCGTCTCGTGGACGAGCGCATCACGTTCGAAGTCACGCCCTCGACCGCACTCCATGCCGTCTTCGGGTGGTTCGTCAATCTCTCCCGGAGATCCCGCATCACGTACGAGCGGACGTTCCTCAGGGCTGTCCCGGCCGAGAACATCGTGGTCGAGCTGGAGAAGTGAGCGGCGCCCCGCCGTGTGCGCCCCCGGGACCGGAACGCCGCGAGGAGGCGCTGGGCGCGGTCAGCGACGCGCGGCCCGCAGTACGGAATCGTACGCCGCGGGCAGCTTCTGAGGGCCGCCCGCGGCCGTCCACCACCGCGGTTCCTGGCTGTAGATCCAGACGTAGCGATCGGCGTGGTCCAACGCCGCCTGCACCGAGACGGCGAACGCCGCCGGCGTGAAGTAGTTCGACTCGGGTCGGTCCACGTGCCAGGCGACGTGGTCCGAGTTCAGGTCCAGCCAGATCCCGAAGCCCACCGAGAGCCGGCGCGTGTAGCGCTCCGGCTGGGCTACCAGGCGACGCACCGCGCGGCGCATGGTATCGGCGTTCGCCGCGAACTGCGCCGGATCGCGAAAGGAATACGACCCCTCGTGCCCGTCCACGATCACGACGCTGTCGCTCGCGGTGCCGAACATCCCGTCCAGGAACGGCACGAGCAGCGCGTAGCGGGTGTCGCTCACCGGCTTCCGATATCCGACGCTCTGGATCAGCGGCTCCGAGTAACCGAACGTCAGGAACACGGTGAGTCCCGGGTAGCCGCGTTCGAGCGCGGCCATGGCCTCGGCGCCGCGGTGGCGCACCTGCGCGTACAGGCTGTCCGTCGCATGCGGGTGTGTCTTCGTCTGCTCGCGGAGGTCCCAGAGCGGCGCGCGGTACGGCTCGGTGTCCAGCAGGATCCCCCGGCAGCCGCCCGCCTTCGCCAGGCGTGCGGCCAGCTCGAGGTTGCTCATCAGCGCGCTGTGATCCTCGAACCAGTCGAGGTCCCCCGGGGTCACGTTGACGCGCAGGAAGTTCTCGCGGAAGCGTCCGAACCGCGTCGCCACGAGATCGGCGCGGGCGGAATCGAGCAGCGCGGCCGGGATGCGGTTCCGACCCCACAGGTCCCAGCTGAAGTTGCGCTGCGTGCCGTTCGCCAACCGGAAGCTCACGTGGAACACGCAGCCGTCGAACGGGCTCGCCTGCAGCTGGGCGATGTGCTCGCGCATGAAGCGCGTGTCGGGCTCGTCCCAGCCGAACTCGATGAGCTTCTTGCCCGGTGAGGCCGCGCCGAGCGCGCACGCGCCCGTGAGCACGAGGGCCGCGACCGCGGCGGCCCGAACCGCAGACGTCACGCGCCTCCACCGTCCGCGCTGAGCGTGGTGTAGAGCTCGGCGAGCGCTTCGACCATGCGCTCGACCGCGAACTCGTCCACCCGTGCGCGTCCTGCGGCCCCCATCCGTCGCGCCATCGCCGGGTCACCCGCGAGCGTGCGCAGGTACCTGGCCATCGTGGCCATGTCGCCGACCTCGACCAGCCAGCCGTTCTCGCCCGGCGTCACCGCGTCGGGGGCGCCGTCCACGCGTGTCGCCACGATCGGCAGCCCCGCCGCCATCGCCTGCGGGAACACGCGCGGCAGGCCCTCCCAGCGCGAGGCGAGCGCGAACACGTCGAACGCGCGCAGCAGCTCGGGCACGTCGCGCCGGAGCCCGGCGAGGTGGACGCGCGCTTGGAGCCCCGCGCGCGCGATCGCCGCTTCCAGCACGCCGCGCCACGAGCCTTCGCCCACGTAGACGAGGTGCGCCCCGGGATGCTCCGCCGCCACGGGCAGGAACGCGGCGAGCAGATCGAGCGGCGCCTTCTGCCCCTCGAGCCTGCCGACGCTGCCGATCACGAACGCGTCGCGCGGAAGCCCCAGCCGTCGCCGCGCCTCGTCGCGGGGCGTCCTCACGTCGCGGAACGCCTGGACCTCGATCCCGGAGCGGATCAACCGGTACTGCTCGGCGTGACCGATCCCGAGTGCCAGGCCCTTCTCGCGATTCGGGGCGCCCACCACGACGAGCGCGTCCGTGAACGGCGCGCACATGCGCTCGAGCACCACGTAGAGCCAGTAGACGTACCAGGGCTGGTGATCGTTGAAACCCCAGCCGTGCGCCGTGTGCACGATCACCGGCACGCCGGCGAGCCGCGCGGCGATACGGCCGAGGATGCCCGCCTTCGACGAGTGCGTGTGCACGATGTCGTAGTGGCCGGCGCGGATGATCCGCAGCAGCCGCAGCGTGGCCACGAGGTCGTGCCACGGGCTGATGCGCCGCACCAAGTTCGGCTCCACGATCACGTGCACGCCGCGGGCGGCGGCCTCCTCGTGGAGCGAACCCTCCTGCCCGGTCTCGGGTCCGGTCAGGAGCGTGCTCGGGTAGAGCACCGGGTCGATCAGCGCGCACGACAGCAGCGTGTTCTCCTGCGCGCCGCCGACCATCATGCGGGTGATGACGTGGAGCACGCGCAACGGCCGCGCGGCCCGCGTGTGCGCGGGAGCGAACGCGGTCGCGGTCGCCATCGCGGCACGGTCGGCCGCGGTCACGTGCGCGCTCCCGCCGCGGGACCGAGCCGCGACGGACGCAGCGGGCGTCCGCGCTCGATGAGCCGGGCCGTGTCGGCCATGGCGACTTCGCGCCACCACAGCTCGAAGCACAGCGCGGCCCACAGCGCACCGGAACGATCCCGGTGACGGCGGTGCTCCTGGTGCCAGCGTCGAATCACGTCCATGTGAAACAACCCGCTGCCTCGACCCGCGAACGTGTCGCCGGCCAGGGCGTCCAGTGGGCCACGGAGCCAGTCTTCGATCGGAACGGAGAAACCATGCTTACGACGCGTCACGATCTCGGATGGCAAGACTCGCTCGGCCAGCCGGCGCAGGATGCGCTTGCCGGTCGCGCCTTCGATGCGGCTGGAGATCGGGAGCGCCGCAGCGAAGCGAACCAGAGCGTCGTCGAGGTAGGGCACGCGGCCCTCCACCGACGCCCCCATCGTGCTTCGATCTTCCTTGAGAAGCAGATCGTCGGGAAGGTACCACAGGTGATCCGCGGCCGACGCCAGCGCCGCGGCCGATCCCGGGGGCGTCGGGAACTCCCGCGCCATCTCGGCGGCGAGCACGCGGGCGACCGACGCGGGATCCACCTGGAGCGCGGTGGCCTCGCGCCACGCCGCGGGCCGCACCGGCTCGAGCGTGGAGAGGTAGGCGGCGAGGAACGGCCCACGCCCGCGCGCCTCGAGCAGCTTGCGCGCCATCACCAGCCGTTCTCCGGAGAGCGTGCGGCGATGCTGATCGCGCTCGCCGAGGACTCGTGCGCCCGCCCGCGCGAGCGCCGGTGGCAGCCAGCGCAGGTTCGCGAGCAGTCCCGGGAGCCGGTGGCGCCGGTAGCCGCCGAACAGCTCGTCGGCCCCGGTGCCCGAGAGCAAGACTGTGATGTCGTGCTCGCTCGCGGCGCGCGCCACCAGGTGCGCCGGCACCGCCGCCGGGTCCGCGCACGGCTCGTC
>DATNFC010000016.1:0-8823 GCA_035606545.1 Candidatus Methylomirabilota bacterium | reverse complement strand
GGGCGTTCGTGGTCGTGGTCTCGGGCATCATCGCCAAGCACGGCCTCGATGGGCTCTTCATGTGCACACTGCTCGCCGGCATCGTGCTCGTGCTCATGGGGCTCACGGGCCTCGGGGCGGCGGTGCGCTTCCTGCCGCGGCCGGTCGTGGTGGGCTTCACGAACGGCATCGCGCTGCTGATCGCGAGCACGCAACTCCGCGACCTGTTCGGGCTCGAGATCACGTCGCCGTCGGGCGTGTTCCTGCCGCGCATGATCCAGGTCGGGCGTGCGCTCGGGACGTGGTCGCCGGAGGCCACCGTGCTGGGTGTGGGCGCGCTCGTGCTCGTCCTGGCGATCCAGCGCTACGTGAAGGCCGTGCCGGGCGCGATCGTGGCGCTGGTGCTGGGCACGCTGGCCGTGCGCTTCCTTCACCTCGACGTGGAGACCATCGGCTCGCGGTTCGGCGGCATCCCGTCAGGGCTGCCGCCGCTTCACATCCCCACGTTCCGGCCGGAGATGGTGATGCCGCTCCTGCCCTCGGTGCTCACGGTGGCGATTCTCGGCGCGATCGAATCGCTGATGTCGGCCACGGTGGCCGACCGCATGGCCGGCGACCGGCACGACCCGAACGTGGAGCTGACCGCGCAGGGAATCGCGAACATCGCGGCGCCGCTCGTGGGCGGACTCCCGGCGACGGGAGCGATCGCGCGCACGGCGACGAACATCCGCTCCGGGGCGAAGACGCCGGTCGCGGGCATCGTCCACGCGATCACGCTGCTGCTCGTGCTCGTCGTCGCCGCGCCGCTCGCGCGCGACGTGCCGCTCTCGGTGCTCGCGGGGATCCTGCTCGTGGTCGCATACAACATGGGCGACTGGGCCGAGGTCCCCGAGATCCTCAAGCTGTCGAAGAACGACATCAGCGTCTGGCTGGCGACGTTCGGCCTCACCGTGTTCGCCGACCTGAGCGTGGCGGTCGAGGTGGGCATGATCCTCGCGGCACTGCTCATGATCCGGAAGATCGCCGTCACCACCACGGTCACCGAGGAGACGCCGGCGGACGTGGAGGCGGCGCGCGTGCACCTGATGCAGGGCAAGACCGTGCCCGGCTACGTCACGGTGTTCCGCATCCAGGGGCCGTTCCTGTTCGGCGGCCTCGACAAGCTCTCGGCGATCACGGATCGACTCGCCGAACTGCCGCCGATCGTGATCCTTCGCCTTCGCAACATGACCGCGCTCGATGGCAGCGGACTGGGCGCCCTCGAGGACCTGGCCGATGCGCTGCACGCCACGAAGCGCACGCTCATCCTCTGTGGCGCGCGCGAGCAGCCGTCGAGGCTCATGGACCAGGCCGAGTTCGACGAGCACGTCGGGCACGCGAACATCTGCGCCGACCTGGATCGCGCGCTGGCGCGGGCCGCGGAGGTCCACGCCGGCAGGAGTTGATCCAGGATTCGCGCGTCATGACACCCATTCTGGTCGCGCGATAATTCCATATATTCATGTTGCTTGCGCGCGGCGCCCGGGAGAGCATCGCCGCCACGCGGGTCGAGGGCCACCAACGACATCCCGACTCGCCGAGGCCAAGGTACACGTGCGGGCCAAGGACGCGATCGAAATGTGTCGCGTCACACATGCCATCTGCCACGACGGTTGATCTGGAAGGCGCACGTTTTCCCCCCCCGGTACCGCCCTCCATGTCGCCATGGGGTCGCCCGCCCGCCCGGGCGCGGCGGTCCTGGCCGCCCCGTTCGGAGGCAGTCATGTTTGCAGGTTCCCCTGGCCGCAGCGTGATCGCTCGCGGCCATTCGCACGCGCTCGCACTCGCCGCGGCCCTCGCGGTACTCGTTGTCGTTTCCGGATGCAGCCGCCAGTCGCCGACGGCGCCGCTGGCGCAGCACACGGCGGTCGTGATCGCGCCGGGGGCGCAGCCGGCGATCATCAGCGGTGAAGCCGTCCACCTCGAGGGCAGCATCGGGCCCGGCGCGCTCTACGCGCTCGACAAGCCGGCCGAGTGGAACGGCGACCTCGTGGTCTACATGCACGGCTATTCGGATCCCCATTCGCCCGTCGCGTTGCCGAACAACAGCGCGGTCCGCGACGCGCTGCTCGCGGCCGGCTTCGCCGTGGCGACGACGAGCTACTCCGAGAACGGCTACGCCGTGCCGGAGGCGATGCGGCAGACGCACCAGCTCCGCGGCCTGTTCGTCTCACGCGTGGCGCAGCCGAATCGCGTGTTCCTGTTCGGCCGCTCGCTGGGCGGTATCATTGGCATGGAGCTGGCCGAGAAGTACCCGCAGCAGTACGCCGGCGCGTTCCTGGCGAGCGGCGTCGTGGGCGGCACGAGGGTCGAGCTGGAGTACATCAGTGACACGAAGGTGCTGTTCGACGTGCTCTATCCCTCGGTGCACCTGGGCGGCCTGTACGACCCGATCACGCTCACCAACCCGACGACGCAGCTCGTCATCCCCGTGTCCACGGCAGTGGCGGGGAACCCGACGAATCTCGGCATCCTGAACCTCATCACCCGGCACCCGCTGGCCGGGATCAACGGCACGGAGATCACCACCTCGCTCATCACCGTGCTCGGCTTCCAGATCCAGGGCGCCGCCGACCTGCTCGGCCGCACGCATGGGCACGGGTTCTTCGACAACGCGGAGCATGTCTACACTGGACCGGTGCCAGCGGCGGTCACGGGTCCCATCAACGCGGCGGTCGCGCGCTACTCATCGACCGCGGACGCGCGCGCGTGGATGGACCACTACGGCGAGCCCTCGGGCGAGCTGCATATCCCGGTGCTCACGGTCCACAACGAGCGTGACCCCGTGGTGCCGTTCTTCCACGAAGCGCTGCTCGCGGGCGCGGTGCAGGCGGCCGGCAACGGCGACAACCTCGTCCAGCGGTCCAAGAACAGCTACGGCCACGACTCGTACACGACGGCCGAGCTGATGGCGAACTTCCTGGACCTCGTGCACTGGGTGGACACCGGCGTGAAGCCCTGACGCAGGCGTCGACGATCAGCGAATGACCACGGCACGCGCGGTGACGGATTCGTCGCCGCGCGTGAGCCGTAGCAGGTAGATCCCTGGAGCGAGCTTCAGCCCCTCGGTGAGGTCGACGACGTGGTCGCCGGCACCCAGCGTGCCGACGTCGCGCGCGAGGATGCGTCGGCCCGCGAGATCGCTGAGTTCGAGGCGCGCGGTGGCCGCGTCAGGAAGCGTGAACGCGGCCTTCAATCCCGAGAGCGAGGGATTGGGCCGCGCGCCGCGCAGCGAGATCCGATGGCCCGCGAACGGTCGCGGTGGCACGCCGGCAACGGGCGTCATGCCGCTCACGGCGATCGCGGCGAGGAAAGTCCTGGGCGCACCGGCGATGCTGCGGAAGTCGCCGCCCACGTAGAGCGTGCTGTCGCTGGCCGCGAGCGCCAGCACGGCGCCGATCGGCTCCGGTGACCAGGGAATCGCAGCGCCGGAGGCGGCGTCCATGGCCGTCAGCGTGCCGCGGCCGGACCCACCTTCGGTGGGTGCCCGCCCGCGGCCGCCGGCGAAGATCGTGGTGCCGTTCACCGCGAGCGCCTCCGCGCCCGGCAGGCACTCGGGCCCCGAGCTCGTGCACAGCATCGGGTCTTCGTGTGGCCACTTCGAGTGGCCGCTCGCGGGATCCAGCGCGGCAACGAGGTTCCGCCCCTCCGCACCGATGCCGGTGAACGCACCGGCGGCGATCACCGAGCCGTGGTCCAGCGTCAACGCGCCGACCCAGTCGTTCGCATCCGGATCCCACGGGTTCACCGTGCCGGTCGCCGCGTCCAGTGCCGCGATGTGGTTCCGCGTCTGCCCGCCGGTCAGCGTGAACATGCCGCCCGCGTAGAGCGAGCCGCCCCAAAGCGCGAGCGCGCGCACGACGCCGTTCGCCTGCGGCGCCCAACCGGACGCGGCGCCGGTCACGGGATCGAGCGCGGCGATGAAGTTCCGAGCCTGCCCGCCGATCTCGGCGAACTCGCCGCCCGCGTACACCGCGCCGCCAGCGGTCGCGAGCGCGCGCACGCTGCGGTCGGCGCCGGGGTCCCACGGCGTCACGAGCCCGGTCGCGCGATCCACGGCGGCCACGTGCGCGCGCGGCGCACCGCCGACCGCGAGGAAGTCGCCGCCCACGTACACGGTGCCGCCACTCAGCGCGAGTGCGTCGACGACGTTGTCCGCGCCGGGGTCCCAGGCCGTGGGCTGTCCAGTCCGCACGTCGATCGCCGCGACGTGGTCGCGCGCGACGCCGCCGGCGCTCGAGAACGTGCCGCCGGCGAACAGTCGATCGCCATCGAGCACGAGCGCCGAGACGGTCGCATCGACCGGATTCAGGTCTGGGCGCCACGCGGTGGCAGCGCCCGTGGCCGCGTCGATCGCTGCGGCGCGAAGGCGCTCCTGCCCGCCGGCGTGGGTGAAAGCACCGCCCACGTAGAGCGTGCCGCCGGCGAGTACCAGCGCGTTCACCGGGCCGTCGGCGCCGGGATCCCACGCGGTCGCCTGCCCGGTCGTGGCGTCGAGCGCCGCAAGCGAGGCGCGATCGCTGCCGCCGACCGTGCTGAACGAACCGCCCACGTAGACCGTGTTGCCGTAGGGGACGATCGCATTCACGTACGTGAACGCAGGGCCCGGGCTCGGGTTCCATGCGGTCGCGAATCCCGAGGCCGGGTCGATCGCGGCGAGGCCGCTGCGCATCTGGCCGCCGATGGCGATGAAGCTTCCCGACGCGTAGACGCGACCGCCGTCCACCGTGATGCACAGGACGGACGAGTAGTCCGGCAGCGCGTTCGGGTTCCAGGCGGTCGGAAGCCCGGTCGTGCCGTCGAGCGCCGCGATCCGGCCACGGGCCACGCCGCCGATGTTCGCGAACGCGCCGCCCGCGTAGATCGTGTTCCCGCTCGCGACGAGCGTGTAGACCGCACCGTCGGCGCCGGGGTTCCACGCCGTGGGCGCACCGCTCGTCACGTCGAGCGCCGCGATCTGGCTGCGCGCCTGTCCGCCGATCCGGCCGAAGAGGCCGCCCACGTAGAGCGTGTCGCCGATGCGCGCGAGCGCCTGCACCGGACCGTCCGGGCTCGGGTCCCATGCGCTCACCGTGCCGTTCGCGAGCACGTGCGCGAGGTCGGTGCGCGGCACGCCGCCCACCGACGTGAAGTCACCGCCGATGAACCAGCCGCCTGCACCATCCGCGAGCGCACATGCGACGTCGCCGACGATCATCGGGAAGCCTGCCGCCGGCGCCGCGGTGTGAACATCGATCGGCACGCCGGAGCCGGTCACTGGCCCCAGGCGCGTGAAGTCGCCGCCGATGTAGAGCGTGCTGCCGTCGAGAACGGCGGCGCGCACCATGCTGTTCGGAACCCAGAACTCGCGGCGAACCGCCTGTGCGCGTGCTATGTCAGGGCAGGTCACTGGCGTTACTGCCCCGAGGAGCAGGCTGCACGCGAGCGTGCAGCCCAACCCGGAACTCCTCATGTCGTCCAGCCCTCCGTACGAATCTCGGAGCGGCCGGATCGATGTGGACGACGTTATCGGTTGGAACCGGCGAATGGTATCGGGCACATGCCTGCATCATCGATGCGGTGAAGACCCGAGCTCAGGCGCCTGCGAGCCCTCGCACCGCACGCAGCGCGGTTTCGATTTCCTGCTCGTCGTTGATGAGACCGGCGGAGAGGCGCGCGTAAGTGACCCGGTAGGGGCTCGTGCTCGCGACGATGTTCTTCTCGAGCAGCTTCGCCACCACCTGCTCGGGCTTCAGCCCCGCGACCTCGAACGCCACGATGCCGGCCGAGACGTCGGCGGCCATGGGCGTGTGCACGTGCACCTGCTTCATCGCCGCGAGGCCCTGCTTGATCTGGTCGTTGAGCGCGCGGATGCGCGTGGCGACCCGCGCACGGCCGAGCTTCGCGTGCATCGCGAACGCGGCCGTCATCGCCCACTGGTGCTCGTAGGCCTGGAACCCGCCCGGCGACACCATCGCCGCATCGGTGGGCGGCGGCGATTCGCCCTTCAGCCACGCCTCGTAGCCCGTGAGCGTCGCGAACGACGGGATCGTGGGCTGGAGCAGCGGCCAGCGGTCGGCGCGTCCCCACAGCACGCCGGTGCCGCGCGGCGCGAACATCCACTTGTGCGTGCCGGCGCTGAAGAAGTCCGCGCCCAGCTCGGCGGCGGAGTCGTCGAGGCAACCGAAGCCGTGCACGCCGTCGACCACGAGCAGCAGCTGCTTGTTCGCATCGCGGGTCGCGTTCACCTGGCCGACGAGGAACGAGATCGCGCGGATCGGGAGCCGCACACCGGTGCTCGAGTGCACCCAGGTCATGCCGAGCACGCGCGTCTCCGGGCGGATCGCCTTCTCGATGCGGGCGACGACGTCGTCCGACGTCACCTTCGAGGCGTCCTCGTAGAGCGCCACCCGCCGCGTCGTCGCGCCGGAGCGCAGCGCCGCGGTGCGCACGGCCTCGTGGTGCGAGTAGTGGTCGTGCTCGGTGACCAGGATCTCGTCGCCCGGCTTGAGCGGCAGGCCGTGGTAGACGAGCGCCAGGCCGGTCGTCGTGTTCTGCGTGAGCGCGATCTCCTCGGGCTTCGCACCCATGTACGGCGCGGCCGCGCGGCAGACTTCGAGCAGCGCGTTCGCGGTCTCGGATTCGAACATGCGGTGCTCGACCTGGAGGAAAGGGCTCTCGTCGATCGCGCGGCGGAACGCCTGGATCGCGTCGCTCACCGGTTTCGGGTGCGAGGCGATGAAGAAGCCCGCGAACTGCGCCTTGTCCTTGGCGAGCGGGAACAGCGCTTTCACGGCCGCCCAGTTCGAGAGGTCGGGCGTCGTCGGCGTGTGCTTCTGCACCGCGGCGAGCAACCGTCCGGGAACGAGCGCGCCGGCGGTGACCGCACCGGCGGTGGCGAGGAATGCGCGACGGGAGACTTCCATGCCCAGCGCCCTCCGATCCAAGCGGGTGCGGCGGACGAGGTCTAGCTGTCGCCCACCCTCACGAGGTTGTAGAACTCATCGTTCGTCTTCGTGCGGTTCAGCCGGTCGACGAGCTTGAGCATGGCCTCCTGCGGCGGCATCTGCACGAGGATCCGGCGCAGCGCCTGGAACGTCGACAGCTGCGACGGCGGGATCAGCTTCTCCTCCTTGCGCGTGCCGCTCTTCGGGATGTCGATCGCCGGGTAGATGCGGCGCTCCGCCAGCTCGCGCGACAGAAAGATCTCGCTGTTACCCGTGCCCTTGAACTCCTCAAAGATGATCTGGTCCATGCGCGAGCCGGTGTCGACCAGCGCGGTGCCGATGATCGTGAGCGAGCCGCCGTTCTCGATCTTGCGTGCGGCGCCGAAGATCTGCCGCGGCGACTGCATCGCGTTCGAGTCGAGACCGCCTGACATCGTCCGCCCGCCGTTGCCGGCGGCGGCATTGTAGGCGCGGGCCAGACGCGTGATGGAGTCGAGCAGGAGCAGCACGTCCTTCCCATCGAGCACGTCCCTCGCCACCTTCTGCATGCCGAGTTCGGTCGTCTCGATGTGCTCGTCCACGCTCATGTCGCTCGAGGCGGCGATCACCTCGGCCGGCGTGTTGCGCTTGAAGTCGGTGACCTCTTCGGGCCGCTCGTCCACGAGCAGCGCGTACACCTTCACCTCGGGGTGATTGTGCGCGACCGACGCGGCGATGGCCTGGAGGATGCGGGTCTTGCCGGCCTTGGGCGGCGCCACCAGCAGGCAGCGCTGGCCGCGGCCGAGCGGTGCGATCAGGTCGATCGCTCGCCCCGTGATGCGATCGCCATACGGCGGATCGCCCTGGCCCGCGGGTAGCTCCATGATCAGCCGTTCGGTCGGATCGAGCGCGGCACCCGCCTGCTGCAGCTCCTTGAGCAGTTCGAGCCCGGGGCGCTGCGGGCGGCTCGGGCGACCGTTGCCGCCCCCCACACCGTCGCGACGTCCGCGGCGTCCGCGGCGTCCGCCCTGGTTGTTGTACTGCTGCGGGTAGCCCTGTTGCTGCGGCTGCTGCGGATTGCCGCTCTGCGGGCGGCCGCCGCGTGGCCGGCGCCTGCGCCGGCGGCCCTGTCGCTCGTAGCGCGGGTCGTAGCCGCCGGACGAACCGTTCGGTATCGGCGCGCCACCGCCTCCCTGGTCGTAACCGCCAGCCGGCGGGCCGCTCATCGGAGCGTCCATCGGCGGACCGCCCAGCGGGCGTTCCCCGGAGGGTTCGCTGCCGTAGTCGGACGGCGGCGGCGAGTAGTCGGCGGAGGATCCCCCTCCGTAAGGCGACGCGGGGGCGTCGTAGGGCATGGCTTCGGGTGTTGCGCCCGGGGCGGGCGGTCCCTGCGGACGCATGCCACGGGGACGGCGACGACGTGGTCTCATGACTTTCCTTCCGGCGCGCACACGTGGTGCGCCGGGGTGGGCCTGTGCACAGCGTGGATCTGTGACGCCACGATGCTGCGCGGTGGAACCGGTGAGCGCCTCCGGCACGATGGCCGTGTTCCTTTCACGGTGCATCGCACGCGCGGATCAAAAACGCGCTCGCCTGCTGGCTGCCGATGGGCGGCGTACGACTCGCCTCGGCGTCACCGCTGCCCGACTCCCAAGGTGCGGGTCGCGCGGTGCGGAATCTTTACGGCGACCAGGTCCGCTGCGGCCAGCGCCTGGTGCCATGGGCCTCGGCCTTCCGTTCCTTGAGCCCGAAGCTCCGGGCGAGGAACCTACACGCTCGCACGCCGTCGCGCCAATAACAAAAGTCGAGGCGCGGTTCGCGTGGCGGGCGGGACGCGGGGGAGCAGATTCAAAGCGCGGCGACTGCTGGTCCGCGGCTCCACCGCGAAGAAGGTGACAGG
>DATNFC010000015.1:0-10474 GCA_035606545.1 Candidatus Methylomirabilota bacterium | reverse complement strand
GGCGCTCCACTTCGGCGCCGACGACTTCGGCGGCACGCTGTTCGAGGAGAACGTCCACCTTGCGACCGGGCACGTGAACAAGACCACGGTGGCGGAGATCGAGACGCTGATCCGCGAGTCCGGCTTCACGCCGGCGCAGCGCACGACGCTCTACGAGATCCTCAAGGTCGGCGAGGGCCCCGAGGCGCTGGCGAGCCTCGCCCCCGAGGTGCCGCTGTTCATCGAGAGCCTGCGCGAGCTTCCGGCCGAGTACCCGGCCCAGCTCGAGGGCGAGGAGCCCGGCGACACGCTGGTGATGCCGCGCTGACGCAGCGCGCGGGCTGAACCCACCCTCGCCCCACTCGCTCCGCGAAGGCCGCGATGCGGCCTTCGCGGTTGCAAAGGGTGCCTCCACCCTCACGGCGGGGGCGATGACCCGCGCGTGATCGCCCCGCGCCTCGCCGACCGCCCGCCGAACCGCGAGTTTATTGGGAATTCCGCAGGAATTCAGGGACTGAGCCCCGTGAGGCCATGGCGCACGCCGTGCATGTCTGCACTTGGAACCGGACCCACCCGGTGCACGTGCACGCTTGGTCCCCGCCCCTCGGGGACGCTCCCCGGAGTTCTCCCTGCGACATCCCTCCACGATGCGCCTGCTCTCTCGCGCAGGCGTCCTCCTCGGCCTCGCATGCGCCACGACGGGCTCCGCAGGACCCGCGCTGAGCGTGCCTCCGCGCGCGCTCGAGTCCGGCGCGGGTCAGTGCCTGCCGCCGCGCATCGTGGTGGCGATCACGCCGCTCGCCGACTGCACCGACGGCGTGTGGGCGAACTGGAGCGGCGAGAGCCCGGCGCTGCTGGTGACGCACCTGCTCGCCGACTCGCTGGCGCGCGGCCAGCGTCGCGACGTGCTGCGCCTCGGCGGTGTGCCGGCGAGAAGCGGCGTGAAGCCGGCGTCGCGGGCGCTCGATGACGACCTCGCGTTGCGTGCGGCGAGGGTGACCTCGGCCGAGGTGGTGGTGACCGGGAGCGTGGACGTGTTCGCGCACGATGACCGGCTCGACCCCGGCAAGTTCGCGCGCTGGGGAATGGGTGCTCCCGACGCGCGCTCACGCGTGCGCGTGAGCGTGTCGCTGCGTGCGCTCGACGTGCACGACGGCACCGTGGTCATCGAGACCAGCGCCTCGCGCGAGCGCTCCGGGAGGGCCGTGGCGATGATCGAGCGCACGGACCGCTCGGGCGGAAGCCCCGTGCTCGACCCGCTGCTCGCGGACGCGCTCGAAGAGGTGATCGGCGACCTGGCGCGCACGTTGGGCCAGCGCATCGAGGGCGGGTGGAAGGCGCGCGTCACGAAGGAGCGCCGCGGCGTGGTGGATCTGGATGCGGGCGCGGGCCGCGGCGTGTTCGCCGGCGAGCGGCTCGACGTCTGGCGGCCGGGCATCATGTTGATGGACGAGGACCTCAGGCGCCTGGGCGATGACGTGTGGGTGGGCTCGGTCGTGGTCACGTCGTTGCACGGTCGCACACGCTGCCGCGCTCGCCTCACCGACGGCGAGGTGCGCGTCGGCGACGTCGTCCGGCCGTGCTCGGCGTCGAGCCCGCCGGTGCTTTCGCTCAAGCGCTAGCGGCCACGCCGACCCCGCCACCACAGCCAGCGCCGTCCGGCGGACCCTAGTAGATGTGCAGCTTCTCCAGGAGCGCGAGCGGGTCGTCGATCGACTCGAACAGGTCCTTGTTGTGCTTGATCATTTTGCTGCGCATGTAGACGCGTAGCCACTGCTTGTACATGCGCAGCTCGTAGCGGTCCTGGATCTCGCGCAGCGGCAGCTCCCTGTGGGCGATGAGTCCGGCGAGGTGCATCGCGCACTCGAAGCCCAGCGAGATCGACTGGAAGTACGGCGAGCCCATCGCCGAGTCGCCGCACAGGAACACCGGTACGCCTGTGAACGGACCGTCGCTCGGGCCGGTCGCGCACAGCATGCGGCTCGTCGCGTTGCGCGCGCGATAGAGCACCAGCGGGATCCGGATGATGTCCATGGTGCCGAGGATGTCGCCGTGCGTCTCCTGTTTGATCTTGGTGATGAAGCGATCCATCGACCGGGCGACCTCGGGGAAGTGCTCGCGCAGCCAGTCGCCGTCGAAGCTCGGCGGCATCGCCTCGAAGTCCTGAGCGGTGATGTTCACGATGCCGGTCACGTGGCTGACCTCGCCGTCGTAGGACAAGCGGTCGACGGCCGGGATGAACTTGTAGTGCGGGTTCTCGATGTTCTTGTAGTACTTGCAGTACTCGTTGCAGTCGTACCGCTGGCCGTAGACGAACGTGACGACGATCGCGTACTCGAGGCGGATCGTGAACGTGTTCGCGCCTTCCACCACGCCCTCTGCGCCGGGGTGGAGATGATCCCGGAGGAGCGACTTGCAGCCCGAGCAATCGATCACGACGTCGCCGGGCTCGACCATCGCCATGGCCTGATCCGCCGTCACCGGCGCCGCAACCCGCTGCACGGTGCCGATCCCCCGCGCGTCGAGCAACTGGCTCAGGGCGTGCTCGATCCGGTTGAGAGGGCAAAAGCCCTGCGTCCACTCGTGGAGAAGCGACATGAGGTCCGCGGGAATCGACTTCCGGAACGCCAGGCTCTCGGCCAGGTCCGTGGGATCGAAAACGGCCTCGATGGTCTCGCCGTCGATGTGGTCCGCGCGGTAGCTCTCGAGCGAATCCGCGACCAGGTAGGAGGCGAGTCTCACCATGCGGGACCGCGTGTACTCCTTGCGCTTCTCGTAGAGGCGCACGCTCACGCCGTTCAGCGTCTGGAGCAGCGCCGCGAGGAGGAGCCCCACCGGTCCGGCGCCGATGACATGGAAGCGCGTGCCGAGTGGGGTCGATCGGGAGTCGGTCTTCGCAAGCGTCGTCATCGGCATGCCTCGAGCGCCGGGTTCAGCCCCACGGGGAGCGACGCATCCTAGCCCGCACCGTCAGCCCCACCAATGGACGACGTCCTGGGCCTCCGCGGCTAGCGCACGCGCAGGCGGTAGAACCAGACGAGAGGCGGTTCGCCGGACCCGGCTTCGCCGGGTGCTCCCGCCGGATCGAGCGAGAAGCGCAGGTCGTAATCGCCGGCCTCGAGCCGTCCCTCGGGACGCAGCCGGATGGCGTCGCCGAGCGCGTAGAACGGCCCGGTGTGGCTCGCGAGCTCGCGGCCGTCCTGGAGCAGCGTGATCACCATCCGCCGCTCGCCGGCCTCGGGGCTCGGCGGCTGGAGCGCGGGGGGCAGCACGAACACCATGCCGGAGACGTTCGTCACCGCGCCCACCTCGATCGGCTTCGCGGCGCGCGCGCGGAAGCCGGGCTCGGGCAGCTTCACCGCGCCCGCGCTGAGCGAATCCAGCGCGAACTCGAACGTCACCGGCACCGCGTGGCCGAAGCTTCGCAGCGCGGTCATCGACCGCCCGGTCCCGCCCAGCCACGCCGGATGCGCCGCGAACAACCACGCGGCCACACCCGCGGTCGCGCCGAGGAGCCCGATCACCCAGAACCAGAGCGAGTGGAGCCAGCCGCCGGTGGGCCGCGCCGGCCGGCTGCCCGGGCGATCCGGCGGCGCGTCGGCGATCACCGCCTCGTGGCCCGCGAACGACAGCTCGGCGCGGCACTCGGCGCAGTCCTCCAAGTGCGACTCCACGAGCTCGCGCTCGAGTCCCTCGAGCAGCGCCGAGCTCCGCGCCCAGGTGGCGATGAGCGATGCCGGCAGGTGCTCGGCGCTCGTGCCCGAGGCCGGCTTGAGCGGCGCCAATCGCGACCGGCAGTCGGGACAGGCGTGAAGATGCTCCTCGAGCCGGAGCAGCTCCTCTTCGGGCAGCAGGCCGGCGCTGTAGGCCAGCAGCTGGCGCAGGGCCCAGTCGTGAGCGCTCGCGGAGCCGGTGCCCATCGGCTCAGACGATCCGCGCCTGGCGGGCCCATTCCCACACCGGGCCGCGCTGCGCGTACGCCAGCTCTCGGACCTGCTCCATGCACGCCGACCAGCGCTTGATCACCGTGCTGTGCCGCAGCTGCTGCCGCCGCGCGATCGCCGACCAGCTCAGCTCGGTGAAGAACTCGATCGCCAGCTCGTGGCACGGCGCATCGTGCTGCCTGAAGTGCTCGAGCACCACGAAGCGGAAGAGCTCGAGCATGTCGACGCCCGCCTCCTTGCCCGCGGACTGCGCCGGGGGCACGAGCGTCGCGTCCTTCTCCGAAAGCGGGTCCAGTCGGCCGGCGGGCCCGCGCAGCCGACGCACGTGGTCCACGCAGACGCGGTCCACGAGCGTCGTCGCGAGCGCATCCGGGTTCACGAGCGTCTCGCGCCGCGACAGCCGGTAGAGCGTGACCATGGCCTCGCGCGCCAGGTCCTCGACCGTGTCCTCGGGCAGCGACTTGAGCTTTCGCTTCACGCGCTCGAGCGCGCGGTTGTGGAGCGCGGTCCAGTCGATCGCGGAGCGCTTCGGCGCCTGTTGAGAGCTCAGCGGGTTCCTCCGGTCCGGGTCCGGGCCGCGTGCTCTCGAGCGGCGACGGTGGTGGCCCCGCAGAGTATCAACCCGACCCCGGCGGCGCGACGCACCACGCGAGAGACAGCGAGGACCGCCGGGCCACGGCGGGCCCGGCGGTCTTGGTCGGTGGGCGGTTCAGAGCTCGGGGTCACCGGCCCAGAGCGTGTCCGGCATGTCGACCGGCGTGGGGATGCGCTGCGGGAGCGTATTGCCGCTCAGCGTGTACACGCGGCCGGGGTAGTTCGCGGAGCGGTGGCCGGGGGCCAGCGCTTCTTCGCTGACCTGCGGGCCCGCGATCCGATCCGCACCACAGCCTTCGAGAGCGACGAGCGCGCAGAGCGCGAGGACGGACAGCATCAGGCGACGCAGCATGACGGGCCTCCTTCCGGGTCTTCCGGTTCCCTGGCGCCCCGACGGGGGCGCTGGTCCAGCGACGCCCGAGCTGTCGGAGCAGGACAGGGAGCGTGACCGGGATACCCGGGGAGGCCTTCAGGGCCGCAGGAGTGCCACCTGGGGCGTTCGCGGACCCAGCTCGAGCCACACCACGGCGAAGCCGTCCTCGGTGGTGAACCGCCGCTCGCGGCGCACGCCCAGCTCGGCGTGCGTGCCGGCCTCCCCGGGGAGCTCGACGATGTCCTGCCACGGCGCCCAGGCGCGCTCGGCGCTCCGGAACACGAGCAGCACGTGGCGGAAGTCGTGCCGCGCACGACAGCTGGGGATGTCGGCGGGCGAGTAGGCGAGATGGATCACCGGGTGGTTCGTCTGCCAGGCGAGCGCGGGTCCGAGGTTGCTCATGAGCACCTCGCCGGGGACCAGCACCGAGTTGAGGCTGGCCGAGAGCGCAGTGAGCGAACGACTCGAGGGCAGTCCGCGCTCGAGGGACATGGCTCGCGACTCCGTCTGCGCCGCGACCGTCATCCACGCGCCCCAGCCGAGCGCGAGTACAGCGGCGATCACGCCCGCGACGGCGCGCGTGCGCGCGCTCGAGCCCGGGATGCGGCCGAGCAGCGACCATAGGGCCAACATTCCCGAGAGCTCGGCCAGTGCGCGCGTGGGGAACACCTCGCGCAGCAGCGGCGAGCTGGCGCTCGCGGCGAGCGTGTCGAGCACCAGGCACGCGAACGCCACGACGGCCGCAGCGATGAGCGGCCGCGAGGACTCGTCCGCGGAGCTGCGCGTGAACGGCCAACAGGCGAGCGCGCCCAACCACAGCCCGCGCGGGCCGGAGAGCAGGGGCGGGACGAGCCGCGCCAGGTTCGCTGCGGACTTTCCGGCGAGCAGGCCCAACGCCTCGAAGCCGCGTGGCAGCTCGGGGATCTCGGCGCGGTGGAGGAGCTCGAACCAGCTCCGGCCCTGCACGTGATCCCAGAGCTCGAACCACGCCATGTCCCACGCCGGCGAGCCGAATGCCCGCCACTTGTAGATCCACCACGGGGCGAGCGGCAGCACGAAGCCCGCGAGCACGAGCGCGCCGCAGTACCGCCGGCGCCCGACCGGCGCGCTCCACGCCGCGGCGAGCGCGAACACCGGCGCGAGCCACACCGCGTTCGCTCGGAACAGGCCGGACACGCCGAGCACGAAGCCGAGCGTGAGTGGAATCGAAGTGCCCGCCCCGAGCGCGAGACCGAGGAGCGCCAGCAGGAGCAGCACGGTGGCCGGCAGCTCGCCCACGCCGGAGAGCGCGAAGTGCTGGGCCTGCGCATCGAGGATCGCAGCCAATCCCAGCGCCGCGGGAGCGCCCATCCGCACCCAGCGCGGGGACTCCCGCGCGTGGCGCGCAAGCACGTAGTTCGCCGCCAGCACGGTGAACGCCCCGAATACCAGGTAGCAGATGAACGGCATCACGAGCGTGAGCCACGCCCGCGAGTCCGAGCCGGCCGTGATCCCGCGTGCGGGTACGAGCTTCAGGATCAGCGCCTCAACGAACATCATGCCCGGCTGGACGGACGAGAGCGGCCACGGCGGGTGCGCGTGCGAGGCGAGGTCGATCGGGAGCGCGTAGGGCGTGGCGACCTTGCCGTGCCAGACCAACTCGCGCGCGGCCAACGCCACCTGCGCACTCTCGTAGGAGAGGATCGGGGAGCGGCCGCCCAGGTCCCACGATTGCGCGTGCGCGTACCAGAGCGCGGCGCCGGTGACCAGCACGAGCACAAGCGGGATCAGGTGGTCCGTCGACGTCCGTGTCGGCGCCATGGCGGGCGACACTACGCGGCGCGCCGGTGCGGCTCAAACGGTTCCTCATCATCATCAGGCCCTGCGTGGAATCCCCGACCGGGCCGCGCCCGTGGCTCGGAACCTCGCGCTGGCTCCCCGCGCGCTTGCGCACGGGGGCGGCGATGGGGAACGCTGCGTGGCCGGCGCGTGCGCCGCGCCCTGACGATCCCCTGCCCTGGAGAGCTCCCCCATGCCCGCATCCGCCCTGCGGTTCCCATTGCGCACGTTCCTCGCCACGCTCGCCGCCGGCCTCGCCCTGGCGCTGCCGCCCGTCGCGCGGGCCGAGGAGACGCCCGACGTGAGACTCGGCCGCGACGTCGTGCCCACGTTCCAGCGCGTCCGGCTGCACCTCGATCCCGACAAGCGCAGCTACTCAGGTCTGGTGCACGTGGAGTTGAAGGTCGCGAACGCCACCGACATGGTGCGCTTCCACGCCGAGGGCCAGAAACTCACGCGCGTGACGCTCCGCCAGGGATCCGACAGCGTGATCGTGACCCGCACGACCGGCGACCACGGGCTCCAGACGCTCGGCGCCGCGCGCAAGCTCAGCCCCGGCACCGCCACGCTCGACATCGAGTTCACGCATCTCTACGGCACGCGCGCCGTGGGGCTCTACAAGGCGAACCGCGAGAGCCGTGGCTACCTGTTCACGCAGTTCGAGTCCGACGACGCGCGCGAGGCGTTCCCGTGCTGGGACGAGCCCGGCTTCAAGTTCCCGTACCAGCTCGTGCTCGAGGTGCCTTCGGCGCAGGAGGCGATAACGAACACGCCGATCGAGGGCACGACCGAGAATGACGGCTGGAAGACGGTGACGTTCAAGCGCACGCCGCCGCTGCCGAGCTACCTGCTCGCGATCGCGGTGGGGCCGTTCGAGTACACGCCGGTCACGGGCACGAAGGTGCCGACGCGCATCATCACCTGCCAGGGCCAGAAGCAGCTCGCCGGGATCGCCGTGCAGACCACGCCCAAGATCCTCGCGGGGCTCGAGCGCTGGTTCGGGATGCCCTATCCGTACGAGAAACTGGACCTCATCGCGGTGCCGGAATTCGCCTACGGCGCCATGGAGAACGCCGGGCTCATCACGTTCCGCGACGACGCGCTGCTGCTCGACCCGGCCAGCGCCAGCACGTCGCAGCGGCGGCGGAGCGCGAACATCATCTGCCACGAGCTGGCGCACATGTGGTTCGGCGACCTGGTGACCATGGCGTGGTGGGACGACCTCTGGCTCAACGAGTCGTTCGCCGACTGGATGGCGGCGAAGGTCACCGACCAGGTCTTCCCGCAGTTCCGCCAGGGCCTGAACGATCTGCAGCGCATCCAGGAGGTCAAGGCGGGTGACGCCCAGCCGTCGACCCAGGCGATCCGTGACCGTACGACGAGCTCGGCCGCAGGACTCGCGAACGTCGGCCTCGTTTACAGCAAGGGCAACGCCGTACTGTCGATGTTCGAGCGCTACCTGGGACCGGAGACGTTCCAGAAGGGCGTGCAGGCGTACCTGAAGAAGCACGCGTGGGGGAACGCCACCGCGGCCGACCTGTGGCAGGCGCTCGACCAGGTGAGCGGCACGAACGTCTCCGCCGCCATGACCACGTTCCTCGACCAGCCCGGCGTGCCGTACGTGCGCGTGGTGCCCGCGCCGGGCGGGGTGCGGCTCACCCAGTCGCGCGCCACGCCGTACGGCGTCTCACAACCGCCGATGCGCTGGAACGTGCCGGTGACGCTCAAGTGGTCGGACGGCAAGACCGTGCGCATGCAGCGCGTGATGCTCAAGGACGAGAGCGAGGTGGTGAAACTCCAGGCGACACCGGTGTGGGCGATGCCGAACGGCGAGGGGCGCGGTTACTACGCCTGGAGCGTGCCCGAGGACTGGATGGGCGCGCTGGCGGAGAACGCAGCCAAACTGCTCACGCCCGAGGAGCGCGTCGCGTTCCTCGGCAACCTGGGCATGCTCATGACGCAGGGCGAGGTGCGCGGCGACAGCTATCTGCAGGCGCTCTCGCACTTCGGCTCCGACCCCGAGCCGCAGGTCGTTTCGAGCACGATGGACGCGCTGACCGGTGTGCGCGGGGCGTTCGTGCCTGACAGCCTCGAGAGCCTGTTCGCGGTGTACGTGCGGCGCACGCTGTCGCCGGCACTCCAGCGTGCGGGCTACGAGAAGAAGCCCGGCGAGGACGAGACCGTCTCCGGCATGCGCGGCGACCTCATGCGCTGGCTCGCGAACCGCGGCCAGGACGAGAAGACGCTGGCGTACGCGCAGGACGCGGCGAAGCGCTACCTGGCGGATTCCACGAGCGTGGACCCCGGGATCGCCGACGCGGTGGTGTCACTGGCGGCGAAAAAGGGCGACGCGAAGCTGTTCGATGAGTACGTCCGCCGGCTCGAGGTCACCGAGGTGCCGGCCATCCGGCGCCGGTTCCTGAGTGCGTTGGGCGCGTTCGAGGACACGGCGCTCACGGCGAGGGCGCTCGAGTACTCGCTCTCCGAGAAGGTGCGCCCCACGGAGACGTTCGAGATCCTTCGCGGGATGGGCCAGCGCAACGAGGCGGTCGCGGCGCGCACGTTCCAGTGGATGATGGCGAACTACGATCGCATCGCCTCGCGCGTGCCGCCGCCGGCGCTGCGCTTCCTGCCGCTGTTCGCGAGCGGCTGCAACGCCGAGAGGCTGTCGGCGGCGACCGCGTTCTTCAGCGACCCGAAGCGCGAGGCGCCCGGCATGGACAAGACGCTCGAGCGCGTGGGCGACAACGTGCACACCTGCCTCTCGCTCCGCGAGCGCGAGGGCGAGCACGTGAACACCTACATGCGGGGGTTCGCGATCAACTGAACGCAGCGGCGGCCGGGGCCGTCGGGCCCCGGCCGCGCGTTCCGGCCCGCGACCTAATTCTCGAGCCGCAGCGCCACGCGCGCGTCGTCGGTCTTCGCGCGTGCGACCATGCGGACATGGTCCACGGTGCGGGTGCCCTTGAAATCGAGCAGCGGGTAGAGGCCGGCGCCCTGCGTGCTCTCGGCGAAGTCCACGACCTGGGTCTCGCCGTTCGCGAACACCACCTCGGCCCAGTCGGCCTGGACCTTGCCGTTGACCTCGTACCAGAGCTGCGAGCCGCGACGGCCGCAGTTGAGCGTGACCTCGGTCCAGTCCTGGCCCTTGCTCAACGTGGCGCCGTCCACCCACGACAGCGCGTCCGCCGTGGGGTGGCTCGCCACGGCGATCGGCATGCTGCTCCACAGGACAGGGCGGAGGTACACGCGCGGCTGCACGCGCACGGCGACGACCGTGGGACGCACCACCACGACGCGCGCGGGACGCGCGAGCGGCCAGCCTTTGTGCACGACGACCGCGGTGCGGCGCGGGCCATGACGGACGACGACGCGGCGCGCGGAGGCCTGCTCGGCGAACGAGAGCCCCACCGCGAGGACGAGAGCCAACGGGATCAGGCGCCTCATGGGACACCTCCTGCATCGGGGAGTGCGTGACGATGTGGACGCCAGGGATGAGGTGCAGGGCGCGTGCCGGTGGACGCGGGCGGCGCAACTCGTTGCATGCGAGCGGTCGCGCTCGTGACAGGGTGGAATGCCCCGGCGCGATTGGCCCGACGCGTACAGCGAACGGCCGGCCGCGTACGGACCGCGGCATCGAGTCATTTCCTCCTTGATTGCCCATGCGCCCGGCCCGAAGCTGCGTGAGCGCCACGCCGCCCCCGCTCGCCCCCGCGCCCGTGACGACCGTCCCTCACGCTCGGCGCTGCCCCCCGCTCCTGCGCTC
>DATNFC010000014.1:0-2945 GCA_035606545.1 Candidatus Methylomirabilota bacterium | reverse complement strand
CCTGATGACGCTCCGCGGCCACGGCAAGACCGGGTTCGCGCACGTGCTCGACGGCTCGGGCGCGATCCAGGCCTACTTCCGCGCCGACGCGATGGGTGAGGCGTTCGCGCGCTACGAGCTGCTCGACGTCGGCGACTGGGTCGGGATCGAGGGCCCGGTGTTCCGCACGCGCACCGGCGAGATCACCGTCCGGGTCGAGGCGTTCGACCTGCTCGCCAAGTCGATGCGGCCGCTGCCCGACAAGTGGCACGGGCTCGAGGACCCCGAGACGCGCGCGCGCCAGCGCTACGCGGACCTGTTCATGAACCTCGAGGTGCGCGAGGTGTTCCGCAAGCGCGCGCGGCTGGTCTCGACGTTCCGGCGGCTGCTCGACCAGCGCGGCTTCCTCGAGGTCGACACGCCGACGCTCCAGCCGCTCTACGGCGGCGCGTTCGCGCGGCCGTTCGTGACCCGGCACAACGCGCTCGATCTGGAACTCTACCTGCGCATCTCGAACGAGCTCTACTTGAAGCGCCTCATCGTCGGCGGGCTCGAGCGCGTGTACGAGTTCTCGCGCGACTTCCGCAACGAGGGCATGGACCGCTCGCACAATCCCGAGTTCACGATCCTCGAGTACTACCAGGCGTTCGCGGACGTGAACGACATGATGGCGCTCACCGAGGCACTGATCGCCAACGTGCTCCAGCACGCGTGCGGCTCGACCGTGCTGCGCTTCGACGGGCACACGCTCGACTTCACGCCGCCGTGGCCGCGCGTCTCCATGCTGGACTCGGTGAGCGACGAGCTGGGAGAGAGCATCCACGCGCTGGACGAGCGCCAGCTCGCGAAACACGTCTCGCGCCTGAGCCTCCACCCGCGCCAGGGCACCGGCGCCGGCGGCATGCTCGACGAGCTGTTCACGCACCTGGTCCAGCCGAAACTCCAGCGGCCCACGTTCTTGATCGACTTCCCCGTGGCGACGTCGCCGCTCGCACGCGTCTCGCGCACGAACCCGAACGTCGTCGAGCGCTTCGAGCTGTTCGTCGCCGGCATGGAGGTGGCGAACGCGTTCAGCGAGCAGAACGATCCCGACGCCCAGCGGCGGGCGTTCGAGGCGCAGGGCGCGGCGCGCGCGAAGGGCGACGACGAGGCGCAGCCGCTGGACGAGGACTACCTGCGGGCGCTCGAGTACGGCATGCCGCCCACGGGCGGCGTCGGCATCGGCCTCGACCGCCTGGTCATGCTCGCCACCGACTCGCGCTCGATCCGCGACGTGCAGCTGTTCCCGCAGCTCCGGCCCGAGGAGGGGCGGCCGGTCGAGGACGACCGCGCGGAGGAGGAGGCACCCGAGAGCGCGGGTCCGCGATGAGCGACGCGCGTGCGTGGGCGGGCCATTGAGGCTGCCGCTGTGGATCGCGGGGCGTTACCTGAAGGCGCGCCCGCGCACCGGGTTCGTTCGGCTGCTCACCGGCATCAGCGTCGCCGGCGTCGCGGTCGGCGTCACCGCGCTGCTCGTGGTGCTGGCGGTGATGAACGGCTTCGAGGGCGAGGTGCAGTCGCGCATCGCCGGCACCGACGCGCACGTGGTGCTGTTGGGCGCGACCACGGACGGCATCGACGACGGCGAGGCGCTGGCGGCGAAGCTCGCGCGCGAGCCGCACGTCGTGGGCGCCTCGGCGTTCACGTACGCCAAGGCGATGGTGTTCCACGAGGGGCTCTCCGAGGGCCTGGTGGTGAAGGGGGTCGACCTCGCGCACGAGCGCGGCGTCACCACCGTGAGCCGGTCGATCCAGCCGCCGCTCGACTCGATCCCGAACATCACGCTCTCCGGCGACCCGGGCATCGTGCTGGGCTCGGAACTCGCGGCGAAGCTGGCCGCGCGCGTCGGCGACCGCGTGCTGCTGGCGACGCTCCAGGGCGACCACAACTCGGCGTTCGGCTACGCGCCCAAGCTCCGGCCGTTCCGCATCGTCGGCCTGTTCACCTCCGGGCTCTACACGTACGACTCGAGCTTCGGCTTTACCGCGGTCGGCGCCTCGCAGCGCTTCTTCGACTTGGGGCCCCGCGTCACCGGCGTCGAGATCCGCCTGGACGACATGTTCGCGGCCCCCGAGCAGGCGGAGAAGCTGCGCGTCGCCGCGGGCCGGCAGGACCTGCGCTCGAACAACTGGATCGACCTGAATCGGAACCTGTTCACGTGGATGAAGCTCGAGAAGACGGTGATGTTCATCATCCTCGCGCTGATCGTGCTCGTGGCCGCGTTCAACATCGTCAGCACGCTGTTCATGGTCGTGCTCGAGAAGCGCCGCGACATCGGCGTGCTGCGCACGATGGGGGCGACGCCGGGCCTCGTGCGTACCGTGTTCCTGGGCGAGGGGCTGTGGATCGGCGGGCTGGGCACGCTCGCCGGCGCGGCACTCGGGAGCGCGCTCATCTTCGTGCTCCAGCGCTACCCGTTCGTGCGCCTGCCGGGCGACGTCTACTTCATCGAGACGCTCCCGGTCAGGCCGGAGGCCGGCGACTTCGCCGCCGTGATTCTGGCCGCCCTCGTGCTGTGTCTGGCCGCCGCGTGGTACCCGGCTTGGCGCGCCTCGCAGCTGGACCCGATCGAAGCCATTCGGCGGCAGGTCTGAGGATGGGTCTCAAGCGCCCGCCCGAAGGCATTGCGGATGCGTCAGATGACCCAGCCGTGCCCCTCCTGCTCGCACGCGGCATCCACAAGTCGTACGTCGGACCGGGCGGCCGGCTGAACGTGCTCTGCGGCGTGGACCTCGAGGTGGCGCGTGGCACGCTTCTGGCGATAGTTGGGGCATCCGGCTCGGGCAAGAGCACGCTGCTCAACATCCTGGGGACGCTCGATCGCGCCGACGAGGGCACGATCGAGGTCGGCGGTCGGCGGCTCGAAGGGATGAGCGAGCGCGAGCGTTGCACGTGGCGGGCGCGCCGTCTGGGGTTCGTGTTCCAGT
>DATNFC010000013.1:0-2764 GCA_035606545.1 Candidatus Methylomirabilota bacterium | reverse complement strand
CCACTCCTTCCAGCGGTGTTCGTAGCCCACGTACCACCCCAGCACCGGCAGTGACTTCAGCTCGCCCGACGCGGTGTCGAACACGGCGTCCTGGCCGGTCGTGGTGCCGAGGTCGTTCGGGTTCAGGTCGTTGATGTAGCGGGCGATCCCGCGGCCGGCGTTCGCCTGGTACATGAATCGGTCGGTCAGGCCCCGGACCTTGACCGTGAACACGCCGCTCACGCTGCCGCCGGTGCCCCAAGTGGACTCGACCGCCCCTGTCGCGGACTGCGCCCGGATCTGGCGCGCCACGCCGGCGACCTGGACGTGGCCGCCCTCCTTCGTCTCGAAGAACTCGCGCACGATGAGATCGGGGACGAGGTTCACGCCCGTGCCACCGGTCACGGAGACCTGGGGCGTCTCCACGGCGACCGCGAGGCGGTTCTTGCCCTTCGTCCACCAGTAGCGGAGCTGCGGCTGGCGGATGACGTTCTCCGAGCTGATGCCCTCGAAGTCCAGGTCCTCGATCTCGACCCAGGGGTCCGAGAACGTGGACCACGTCTGGCCGACGATGAACCCGCGGTACTGGGCGTACGCGTGCCGGAGCCGAAACTGGTCGCCGACGCCGGCGAAGTCGCCCTCGAAGAACGCGCGCACCTCCTCGCGGCCGCCCGGCGTGCGGAACTCGATGTTCAGCCGGCTCGCGCGCGCCGAGATGTTCGTCCGCCGCGCGTCGCCGGACGAGCTGGGCTGGCCGACCGGGATCGAACTCGTGAGGAAGCGGTCGTCCGTGCCCAGCGGGTCGAGCGTCAGCACCACCGCGGTGCGGATGCGGGCGCCGAACTTGATCGCCGCGTCCGACCCCGGGATGCGGATCGAGCCCGGAAAATCGCCCGCCGAGACCACGTCCGGCGGCAGCTCGGGCGACTTCTGGGTCGCCGCCTCCACCCTCTTGATCCGCTCCTCGAGCTTGTCCTCCCAGGCCGGGAAGTTGGCCTGGCTCTCGAGCGCCTCGAGCCGCTTCTTCATGTCCACGAGCTGCGAGTCGAGCCCGGCGAGCCGCGCCGACTGCCGGGCGATGACGACCGCCTGGCTGTCCGCCGAGGCCGCCAGCGAGTCGATCAGCGCCCGCTGGCGCAGGACGATGTCCTCCTGCTCATCGATCGCCCGCTTCTGCTCGTCGATGCGGCGCTTCTGCTCGGCGAGCTGGGCCGAGGTGCTGGGGGTGGAGCGCCTGGCCGCCGGCTTCGATGGCGACTTCGCGGTCTGGGCGTGGACGGCGGCGCACGGGAGCAGAAGCGCGACGGCCAGCGCGGCGCCAGCCGTCGCGACGAGCTGCCTGAGGCGCACGCCGACGTTCATCGCTAGAGCAGGATGTCGGTCCCGACTGAGATCGTGGTCCCCGTCTGACCGGCGACGTAGTAGCCGAAGCTCGAGCTGGCCGGTGAGCGGTCAACGTGCAGCACGTGCAGGTTGAGTCGCCAGTTCCGGTTCCCGTACGGGTAGAAGCTCGCACCGCCGCCCAGCTCCCAGGGATTGCGCTGGAACTCGTCGAACGCGTACGACGTCACCGCGTAGATGCCGAGTTTCCGTGGCACGACCATGTGCATCGCTTCCGCGAACACCATCCGGTCCGTGATGCGCTCCAGCGGGAGCGGGCCCGTGGCCGAGAAGTCGTTCAGCACCCGGTACGTGAATTCGCTCTGGAACGAGAAGCCCCGGTACTTGGCGCCGGCATCGAACGAGAGGTTCTGGTACGTGAGCGCGTTCACGTTGACGCCCACGGCGAGCGCCTCCGGATCGAACGGGTTCAGGCCGTCGGAGAGCTTGATCTGGGTCCCGTTCGGCGTGACGCTGCCGGGCGAGGCGTATCCATTCTCGCGCGTCTGGCACGCGGAGACACCGAACTGCGTGGCGAGCCTCTGGTGGTGCTCGAGGTCGCCGAAGCCGTTGCGCGGGCCGAACTCGCCGGTGGTGGGCTGCCAGTACACGCTGCCGCTGAACGCCATGTTGCGCGTGTCGTTGGACGCGACGACACCCAGCTGGCTGATGTTCGTGTTGATCGATCCGGTATAGAACGTGCCGCGGCGGAGCTTGCCCGTGACCCAGAACGACGATGAGAACCCGCCGCGGATGAATTCCTCGCCCATCTGGCGGTCACTGGCGGCCCAGAACGGCCACGAGCCCTGCAGCGAGCGGTTCGTGAGGTTCGGGCCGATGCCGACGCCGAACGTCATCTTCTCCGACATCAGGTAGCGGAAATTGCCGAACAGCAGCGTCTGCTGCGTCGTGGGCAGCGACCACAGCGTGATGTTGTAGCGGAACTTCTGGTCCACGAACCAGCCGGTGAGCCAAACCATCGTGCGGTGCCAGTTCAGGTCCTGGCGGGTCTCGACGTTCTTCACCCGCCCGAGATGATCCGTGAACTTCTGGTCGCCGGGCAGCTGGTTCAGGTAGCGGAACAGTCCGTAGAAGCTGACGTTCAGCATGCCCTTCTCGGTGCGGATGATGTCGAACCCCTGTCCCGGCGTGAACTGGCCCTGATAGAGATTGGCGAACCGATCGACCTGGAGTGTGGTCGCGGTGGTGTCCGGGATGGGCGGCGGGCCCGCGTCGTCCTGCGCCCACGCGAACGCGGGCATCAGCAAGAGCCCCGCAAGCAGCAACCTAGTCGCACGCGCCCTCCGCCCACTGGTCTCCAAGTTGCGGTTCATCGACAAGCCTCCTCGAAATGGAACGACGGCGAGACGCGGTTCGACGACGGGCGCGGCGGAACGAATGCGTC
>DATNFC010000012.1:0-4404 GCA_035606545.1 Candidatus Methylomirabilota bacterium | reverse complement strand
CCTGGTGGCGCTCAAGTTCCGAGAGGAGGAGGGCAGCTTCCTCGTCGGGGCGCTGGCGGCGCTGCTCAGCAAGACCGGCAAGATCGGGTTCGTCGGGGGCATGGAGATCCCGCTGATCAAGAAGTTCCAGGCGGGATACGTGGCCGGCGCCAGGGCCGCGAACCCGAACGTGCAGGTGCTGATCAAGTACGCCGGCACCACGGGCGCGGCGTTCAAGGACCCGACCAAGGGGAAGGAGCTGGCGCTCGCGGAGTACCACGGCGGCGCCGACATCATCTTCCACGCCTCGGGCTCCACCGGCCTCGGCGTGTTCGAGGCCGGACGCGAGCTGAAGAAGCTGGCGATCGGCGTCGACTCCGACCAGTACGACGAAGCCCCCGGCGTGGTGCTGACGTCGATGGTGAAGCGCGTGGACACCGCCGTGTTCGACACCATCAAGGAGGTGAAGGACGGGCAGTGGAGAAGCGGCGTGCGCGACTTCGGCCTCGCCGAGAACGGCGTGACGTGGGTGTACGACGACCGCAACAAGGCGCTCATCCCCGACGCGGTCAAGGCGAAGGTCGACTCGCTGGAGAAGCTCATCGTCGCCGGCACGATCCACGTGCCCACGGAGCCGTGAGATTTTTCATGAACATCCTTTGTGGCTCCGCGCGCGATCGCGGGACGGAGCCGTCTTCCTTGGGACCATCATGACGGCCTGGTCCGAGCCCGTTCCCGGCGTGCGCGTGCGCACGAGCCGGTGCTATGCCATGAACTCGGTGGTGCTGGCGGCGGATGGGCACGTGCTGGCGATCGACGCCGGCGTGCTGCCGAGCGAGCTGGACGATATCGCGAGCGCGGTCGCAGCAGCCGCGCCGCGGTTCGAGAACGTGGCGCTCGCGTTCACGCACCCGCACTGGGACCACGTGCTGGCGCTGCCCTGGTTCCCGGGCGCGACCACGTTCGCCCACGCCGGGTTCCACGACGAGCTGGACCGCGACGCGGCGAAGATCGCCGCCGACGCGGAGAAGTGGATCCGCGAGTCGGGCGAGGTGATGCCGCAGCCGTTCCGGCCATTCAAGCCGTCGCTCACCGCGCGCGGCACGGCGCTGTTGCGGCTCGGACCGTTCGACGTGGTCACTTACGACACGCCCGGCCACTCCGGCAGCCATCTCGCGCTCTGGCTCCCGGCGCACGGCACGCTCGTGGCCGGCGACCTGCTCTCGGACATCGAGATCCCGTGGCTCGACGCCGCGCCGTGGGTGTACCGGGCGAGCCTCAAGGCGCTCCACTGGCTGTTCGAGCAGGAGGACGTGCGGCTGCTGGTGCCCGGGCACGGCCCGGTCGCGCACGGCCGCGTGAACGGCTACCGGCGGTTGCTGCGCGACATGGACTACCTGCTCCATCTGGAGCATGGCGTCGGCGAGGCGTGGAAGCGAGGATGGTCGCTGGAGGAGACGCGGGCGGACCTGGCCCGCATGGACTACGTGGGAAAGAACGCAACATATGCGATGAACGACGTGCACGCCGAGAACGTGCGGTTCGCCTGGCAGGCGCTCGCCGACTCGGCCACACCGGGGAGGATCGGATGACCGTGGTGAACGTGAAGCCCGAGAACCTGAACCCGTTCGAGATCGCCCAGCATTACTTCGAGCAGGCCGCCGACCGGCTCAAGCTCGACGAGGGCATGCGCGCGATCCTGCGCACGCCGAAGCGCTGCCTCACGGTGAGCATCCCGGTGCGCATGGACGACGGCACCTACAAGGTGTTCATCGGGCACCGCGTGGCGCACAACATGGCACGCGGGCCGGCGAAGGGCGGCATCCGGTTCCACCCTGACGTGACGCTGGACGAGGTGAAGGCGCTCGCGTCGTGGATGACCTGGAAGTGCGCGTGCCTCGACCTGCCGTTCGGTGGCGGCAAGGGCGGCGTGCAGGTGGACCCGCACAAGCTCTCGAAGTTCGAGCTGGAGCGGATGACGCGGCGCTATACGAGCGAGATCCTGCCCATGATCGGCCCCGACAAGGACATCCCGGCGCCGGACGTGTACACCGACTCGCAGGTGATGGCGTGGATCATGGACACGTACAGCATGACGCACGGCACCACGACGCTCGGTGTGGTGACGGGCAAGCCGCTCGCGCTCGGCGGCTCGAAGGGCCGCGACCGCGCCACGGCGCGCGGCGTGCAGTTCGTGCTCCGCTACGCGTGTGCGGCCAGAAAGATGTCGCTCAAGGGCTCGACCGTGGCGATCCAGGGCTACGGCAACGCCGGCAGCCACCTGGCGCGACTGCTCCACGAGGAGGGCGCGATCATCGTCGCCGTGTCGGACTCGAAGGGCGGCATTTACGATCCCAAGGGTCTCGACCCCGTCGCGATCGAGGCCCACAAGGAGTCCGGCGCCTCGATCCCGACGTTCCGGTCGGGCAGCAAGATCTCGAACGAGCAGCTGCTGGAGCTGCCGGTCGACATCCTCGTGCCCGCGGCGCTCGAGAACCAGATCACCGGCGCGAACGCCGAGCGCGTGCAGGCGCGCATCGTCGCCGAGGCCGCGAACGGTCCCACCACGCCGCTCGCCGACGACATCCTGTTCAAGCGCGGCACCACGGTGGTGCCCGACATCCTGGCGAACGCCGGCGGCGTCACCGTGAGCTACTTCGAGTGGGTGCAGGACTTCTACTCGTTCTTCTGGGACGACGACGAGGTGGACCGCCGGCTCGAGGTGTACATGAAGAAAGCGTTCGAGGGCGTGGCCGCGAAGGCCGCCGAGCACAACTGCAGCCTGCGCGGCGGCGCCTACGTGCTGGCGGTGGGGCGCGTGCTCGAAGCCACGCTGGTGCGGGGGATCTTCCCCTAGCGGCCCGCGCGGGCGCTCGCGCCCCGCGCTTCCGGCGACTTCCCAGCGGCTCCGGGTGCGGCTAAGGTCGCCCGCCCGGAGCCGCTCCCATGATCGAATCCAAAGCGTTCTACCGAAAAATCGAGCACGCCTTCGCCGGCACCGAGAACGCCCGCACCCGTGAGCGCTTCGCCGAGGGGTTCGCCCCGAGGCTGCTCGAGCACCTGGGCGGCGCGCTCGGGCTGGAGGCCGTGCACGTCTACGTGCGCGACGGCGGCGACCTGGCGCCCGCGCAGCGCTGGGGCGTCGCCCGGCCGGACATCGGCGGCGAGCTGGCGAGCCGAATGACCTCCACCGCGTCGCGTGAGGGCGCGGTGGCCACGGCCACGGCCAGCGACGTCGTGATCCGCGAGCTGCCCTGGGTGGGCGACACGACCGCCGGTCGCACCGGCGTGTTCGCCGTGGGCGCGCTCGACGGGCCGCTGATCGTCGTCTTCCCGGGCGAAGCCGGCGGCCTGCGCACGGTGCCGACGCGCGCCGAGCTGCTCTCGGCGCTGAACTCGATGGTGTACTCGATCCGCCAGCGGCTCGAGCGTGGCCGGCTGGAGGACATCTTCGAGCAGGCGCGCGCGATCCAGCTCTCGTTGCTGCCGCCCGGCCGCCGCGAGTTCGCGGGCTTCGACGTGTTCGCCGCGAGCACGCCAGCCCAGTCCGTGGGCGGCGACCTCTACGACTACTACGACGCCGGCCCGGAGACACTGGGCTTTGCCGTGGCCGACGCCTCGGGCCACGGCCTGCCCGCGGCGCTCCAGGCGCGCGACGTGGCGACCGGACTGCGGATGGGCGTCGAGACCGACATGAAGATCACGCGCATGGTGGAGCGGCTGAACCGCGTCATCCACCAGAGCGGGCTGTCGTCACGGTTCATCTCGCTGTTCTTCGGCGAGCTGGAGCGGAACGGGAACCTGTCGTACATCAACGCCGGCCATCCGCCGCCGCTGCTGCTCGACACGCGCGACGTGCGCGAGCTGTCGGTGGGCGGCATGCTGCTCGGCCCCGATCCTGGCGCCACGTACAAGCTGGGCTTCGTCCACGTGGACCGCGGGGCGAACCTGCTCGCCTACTCGGACGGCGTGATCGAGCACGAGGACGCGCACGGGCAGATGTTCGGCCGCGAGCGGCTCGGCGAGTGGCTGCGCGCCGCTGCGCAGACGCCCGCCGAGGACGCGGTCACCGACCTGTTCGCGCGCCTCGCCGAGTACGGCGGCGGCCGACCGTTCGAGGACGACATCACGGTGATGCTGGTCCGGCGGACGTGAGCGCGGGGAAGCGCGCGGGGGCGGGGGCAAAGTCTGCCGCGCCCGTGCGGCCGCTCGCGCGTGAGCATCTCTGGGTGGCGCTACTGCTCGCCGCGCACGTGGTGCTCGCCGTGTGGGGTGCCGCGAAGCAGAGCGTCACGTTCGACGAGAACTTCCACCTCCCCGCCGGCGTGCTCGAGGTGGCCTACGGCGAGATGGACGTCTCGACCGTGAACCCGCCGCTCGTCAAGGCGCTCGGCGGTCTCGCTGCGCTGGCCGCCGGCGCGCGCG
>DATNFC010000011.1:0-3663 GCA_035606545.1 Candidatus Methylomirabilota bacterium | reverse complement strand
CTTCCGCGAACAAGAGCGGCGCGGACATTATGACGGCGCGGGAAGGGCGTCAAGCATCGCGCTGCGGTCAACTCGTCTCGCCGCAGCCGGTTCGGCGCGCCCGTCCCTCCCGCGCGCGCTTGCGCTCCACCGCCGTTTCCCACTATCCCTCCCCGCGTGACGACCCTCGTCCAGAAGTACGGCGGCACGTCGGTGAACGGGCCGGATCGCATCCGCGCCGTGGCCGCGCGCATCGCCGCGGCGCGCGCCGCGGGGCACGCGATGGTGGTGGTGGTGAGTGCGATGGGCGATACGACCGACGAGCTGATCGAGCTCGCACACAAGGTCTCGCCCCAGCCCTCACGGCGTGAGATGGACATGCTGCTCACGACCGGCGAGCGCGTGTCGATGGCGCTCGTGGCGATGGCGCTGCACGACCTCGGCGTGAAGGCCATCTCGTTCACCGGCTCGCAGAGCGGCATCCTGACCGACGAGCGCCACGCGAACGCGCGCATCGTCGGCGTCAAGCCCGATCGCATCCGCGCCGCGCTCGACGCCGACCAGGTCGTGATCGTGGCCGGCTTCCAGGGCGTCTCGCCCAAGACGAAGGAGATCACCACGCTCGGCCGCGGCGGCAGCGACACCACGGCGGTGGCGCTGGCGGCCGCGCTCGGGCGCGTGCGCTGCGAGATCCTGACCGACGTGGACGGCGTCTACACGGCCGACCCGCGCGTGGTGCCCAAGGCGCGGCTCGTGCCGCGCATGGGCTATCGTGCGTGCTCGGCGCTCGCCCACCTCGGCGGGCGCGTGCTGCACGCGCGCTGCGTCGACCTGGCCGCGCGCGAGCGGGTTCCGGTCGAGGTGCGGTCCGCGTTCCACGAAGCACAGGGCACGTCGATCATGGAGGACACCGTGGAAGCTCCGAAGGTGGAGGCGGTGACGCATCGGGCCCCCGTCTCGCTCGCGATCGCCGAGGGGAACGCTGGCGGCAAGGGCGAGGCGCGCGGCATCGTCGAGGCGGTGTCGGAGCAGTTCCCGGCGCTGGAGCTGGTGGCGCACGAGCAGGCTGACGGCACGCACGGGGTCATCGCGTGGATGGGCGCCAAGGACGACGTCTTCGCGCTGGAGAAGAAGTTCCGTGACGTCCGCGGACCGGGCGGCGAGTGGCGGCTGGTCGTGGTGCACGACACGGCGTTCGTCTCGCTCGTGGGCCTCGGGCTCGGTGCCGCGGAGGCCGCGCGGGCGGAGCGAGCACTCGAGAAAGCCGGCGTGGCGCTGGTGGCGCTGCGCGTGACGCCGTCGGCCCTTGTCTTCCAAGTCGCCAACGCCCAGGTGAGCGAGGCGGTGCGCGCGCTGCACGCGGCGTTCCTGGAGCAGCCCGTGAGCGCCTGACGGCGCGGCGTGGCGGTCACGGGCGCGCGAATTGCCCTGTGCTCCCGCTCTTTCCAGGACTATCCTCGAACCCATGCGGACCGGGCCGGCTGCTTCGACGTCCGCAGGAGGCCCCATGACGACCCCACGTCTCTTGGCACTTCGCGCCGCGTTCGCCGGCGCGGTCGCGTTGCTCGTGCTCTCCCTTGCGCTCGGCAGCTGCAAGCACGGCTACTCGACAGCGGACGATCCGGCGACCGGCGCCACGAGCGATCTGCTCGCGCCCTCGCCCCTGGGGGCGGGAAACGACTTCAGTCGTACGCGCGCCCTCTTTCCCCTCGCCGTCGGGAACCATTGGGACTACCGCATCCGCACGCGCAGCGTGATCACCACCGACGCGGGCCCGCAGCCGCCGCAGGTCGAGGAGACCACGCTCACCGTGGACATCACGGGCACGGCGACGAACGGCGAGCTCACCTATTTCCTCCAGGAGGAGGTGCCGGCCGGCTCGTGCTGCGGACAGGTGTTCATGGCACGCGGGAGCCGATTCGGGCTGTTTCACCTGCAGCCGTTGCGCGCGCAGCAAGACGCCACGATCGGTGAGACACCTGTCGACGCCGAGCGCGCGGCGCTCGAGGCCTACGTGGATCAGACGGTCACCGATCCGGCGAAGCGCGCCGCGTTCCAGCGCGCCGCCGCCCAGGTGGCGGCGAAGCTCGCCGCGGCGCGGCCGGTCCTTGGCGGCGCGCGGCCGCCGGAGGGCGCGATGCCGGGCGAGATCACGCTCCTCAGCTACCCCCTGTATCAGGGCAAACGCTGGATCGTGGTCGATACCCCGCGCTTCGCGCGCATCGTCGTCGGGCTCGATCGCATCAGGGTCCCGCTCGGGACGTTCGCGGCGTGGAAGATCCGCGGCACGTCTGAGCTGTTCGCACCCACCGACCGCGTGCACTTCTGGTACTCGAACCTGGGCCTGCTGCGCATCCGGTTCCACGCCGAGGTGAACGCCGTGGACAACACCGGCGCGATCATCGGCACGGTGGCCATGGATTCGGACCAGTCACTCGCCGGGATCCACCTCGTGCGTCCGTCCGCGCTCGCCGCTGACGGCGACTAGCGACGGGCGCGGTCATGAACCTTGGCTAGAACGTGTCGCGCACGCTCTCCAGCGTGGGCACGCGGCCGGCGGTGACGCGCTCGAGCGCCTCGGCGTAGAGCCGGTCGTAGCCGTCGGCGGCCACTCGCCAGCTCGAGTCGCGGGCCATGCCGTTCCGCTGCACGCGCACCCACAGCCGTGCGTCCCCGTGCACCGCGAGTGCGCGGCGCAGCGCCATCACCATGGCGTCGGCCGTGTACGGCTCGAACGTGAACCCGTTCCCCTCGCCCGTGATCGGATCGAACTCGCGCACGGTGTCGGCCAACCCGCCGGTGGCGCGCACGACCGGCACCGTGCCGTAGCGCAGCGAGTAGAGCTGGTTCAACCCGCACGGCTCGTAGCGCGACGGCATCAGGAACAGGTCGGAGCCGGCCTCGATGCGGTGCGCCAGCCCCTCGTCGTGCGAGGGGTCGAACCACCATTGCCACGACCGCTCGTCGGCGAGGCGGCGAAAGTATTCCATGTAGTGCTGCGCGCCCTGGCCGAGGATCGCGAAGCGTGCCGGCAGGTCGGAGAGCCCGGGCTCGGCTTCCTCGATCAACTCGAAGCCTTTCTGCTCGACGAGGCGTGAGACGACGCCGATCAGCGGCCAGTCGGGCTCGAGCGGAAACCCGCACGCGAGCGCCAGCGCGTTCCGGCAGGCGCGCTTGCCGTCGAGCTTCTCGCGGTCGAAGTGCGCGGTCAGGTGAGGATCCGTGGCCGGGTCCCAGTCGCGGTCGTCGATGCCGTTCAGGATCCCGCGCAGGTCGGCCGTGCGCCGGCGCAGCACGCCTTCCAACCCGAACCCGTACTCGCCGTTGGACTGGATCTCGCGTGCGTACGTGGGGCTCACGGTGCTCACCATGTCGGCGAACAGGATGCCGACCTTCATGAAATTCACCCGCCCGTGGTACTCGAACGGGCTGTGCGGGAAGAACGCGCTGCGCGGAAAACCCGCGAGCCCGAGCACCCACGGGTCGACCATGCCCTGGTAGCCGAGGTTGTGGATCGTGAACACGGTCGCCGTGGCGGCGAACGTGGGCTCCTCGGCGTTGTGCGTGCGCACGAAGTACGGGGCCCACGCGGCCTGTTGGTCGTGCGCGTGCACGATGTCGAACGGCTCGCCGAAACCCTTGATCGCCTCGATCGCGGCGCGGGTGAAGAACAGGAAGCGCTCG
>DATNFC010000010.1:0-8239 GCA_035606545.1 Candidatus Methylomirabilota bacterium | reverse complement strand
GTACCTGCCCGGCGTCGCGAACCGCCTCGTGGGCGGCCACGGCCACGCGCTGATGCAGGTCGTCGGCGTGATCGAGATCGCCGCCGGCATCGGCGTGGCAGTGAAGCCGCGCATCTTCAGCTACGTGGTCGCGGCCTGGCTCGCGGCGATCATCGTGAACCTGATGCTGATCCCCGGCTACTACGACGTCGCGCTGCGCGACCTGGGCCTCGCCCTCGCGGCGCTCGCGCTCGGCCGGCTGAGCGCCGAGCACGCGAAGCGCTGAACCGGCGATTGACCGCGCGGCCGCTCGCTATCGGAGCGGCCGCGCGAACAGCGCGTCCCAGGCCGAGAGCGCGGGCTTCGCCGCGAGCAGCGTGTCCACGACGCCCAGGCGCGAGAACGGCAGCAGGCCCGCGGCGAGCGACGGCGGCAGCGAGTGGAGCTCGATGTCGCTGTACGTGAGCTGGAACCACGCGATCGCGTCGACGCTCGCGAGCAGTTGGCCCTGACGTTCGAGATAGCGCTGCTGGACGGCGGGCGACGAGACCACCGCGCTGAAGTTCTCCGACGTCCAGCCGCCTTCGACCACGCCCGCGGGCATGACACGGCCCGCGAGCAGCCGCATGTAGTAGTCGTTGGGGAGGCTGTCGGGCGAGGTCCACACGAAGTAGGGATAGCTCGAGAGTCCGAGCACCTGGATGAACGGGAAGTCGGTGAAGTCGGTCTCGACGCCCTGGTAGCCCGAGCCGACGAGCTTTCCCCACGCGGTCTCCACCTGCACGCTCGCCGAGAGCTGGACGGCGGCGTCGTGCGCGCGGATCGCGGTCGCGGCATCGTTCGCGGCCTGCCGGATCGCGGCGTAGAGCGCGGGCGGCGCAATGGCGCGGATCAGGTTCGTCTCGAGCACGGTGCCGAACACGTCGGGACGCACGAGGGTGTCCAGCGCCACCGCGTAGTCGCGGTAGAGCTGCTGGATCGCGGGCTCGGTGAGGCTTCGGCCCGCAGCCACGAGCGGGTTCGCCTCGCCGGCGCGGTTCAACCCGTTCGCGGGGTCGAGATAGACCCAGACACGGAGGTTCTTGCCCCGGTAGTACTGGGCGAGCGGCACCACCTGCCGCATCACGATGCTGTCCGGCGACGTGCCCGCGAGCAACGAATCCCACGGCGCCTCCGTGCTCATGATTGCGGCGTCCGACCTGCGCGTCATCTGGTCCAGGGCCTGCAGGATCAGCGGGAAGTCCTGTCGCGGCGCGCTCAACGCGAATCCCATGCGGTACGAGCGCGTGCCGAGCGTCGGCCCCGTCGGGTGGCCCTTGCCGCAGCCCTCGAGCGCGAGCGCGGCGCCGAGCACGAGCGCTCCCGCCACGAGAAGGACACGCCTGGACCGGGACCTCATGCTTTCCCCGCGCGCGCAGCCGCACCGCGATCCTTGAGCGCCAGCGCCGGCGACTCCACCAGGTGCCAGGACGCCACCGCGACCGCGAGCGCCGCCGGCAGCGAGGCGAGGAGCAGCTGCGGTTGCGCGATCCCCGGGTGCGTGAGCACGACCCACTGCTGGATCGGGAACTGCCACAGGTAGAAACCGTACGAGTAGTCGCCGAACCGGTTGTAGCGGCGCAGCATGCCGCCTGGGATGAGTGCCAGCCAGAGCACGACGTAGGCGAGGAGCAGCGGGTAGGCGAGCAGTGCGTAGCCCTGCCAGCGGAGCGCCGCGAACAACCCGGCGAGCGCGATCGCGAGCAGGCCGCCCGAGAGCGGCACGCGATCGCGCAGCAGCTGGAGCGACGCGCCGGTGAAGAACAGCGCCACGAGCCGCAGCCCCTGCACGGCCACGAACGCGCGCGACAGGTCGGCGCCCTCGTTCAACCCGTGGCCCAGCGTGAACAGCAGCGCCAGCCCGAACACCACGCCGCGCACTCCACGGGCGCCCAGCCACGGTTTCGAGCGGAGCGCGAGCACGCCCAGCCCCGCGAGGATCGCGTACATCGACAGCTCCCACGGCAGCGACCACAGCGCGCCGTTCACCGCGCTCCCTCCGGGGAGGCCCTGGTAGACGCCAGGCAGCGTCCACACCACGCCCCACGGCCACGTCGTGGAGTTCATGAGCGCGTACGCCCACGTGTCGGGCGAAAACAGATACCGCGGCAGCGGCCATCGCGTGACCAGCGGGCCGATCACGAACGCGGTCGCGAACGCGTTCACGATCAGCGCCGGGAAGATGCGTAGCCCGCGCGCGCGCAGGAACGCGCCCAGCGTGCCGCGCGCGAACAGGCTGCCGGTGACGAGGAAGCCGCTCACCACGAAGAAGATGTCCACGCCCAGGTGGCCGAGCGAGAAGCCGGCGAACCGCTCGAACGGCTCGCCCGGTGTGCCCGAGAGCGGCCACGAGTGGCTCACGAGCACGCAGCCCGCGGCGAGCAGGCGCACGAGGTTGAAGTTGTTGTCGCGCCCGCGCGCCCGTTGGCCGATCGTGGCGTTCACGCGTCGCGCCTCACCGCTGGAGCCACCATGCGCCCCAGGCGAGCGTCAGCAACGTGATCGGGGCGCCCACGCGCGCGTACTCCCAGAAGCCGACGCGGGCGCGCGGCTCGGCCTGCGAGACCACGATCAGGTTCGCGACCGAGCCGACGAGCGTGAGGTTGCCGGCGAGCGTGCTGGCCATGGCGAGCAGCAGCCGCGCGCGCTCGGGGTCGGGTGCGGCGGCGGCGGCCTTGCCGAGCAGCATCACGGCCGGGACGTTGCTCACGAGGTTGCTCAGCGCCGCGGTCAACGCCACGAACCCCTGTGCTCCACCGAGCACGCCCGAGAGCCGGTCGATGAGCCACGCCGCGATTCCCGAGCGCTCGACGCCGTCCACGACCACGAACAGGCCTGCGAACATCGCGAGCAGCGGCCAGTCGACGAGCTGGTGCACCTTCCCCGGATGCACGCGCCGCGTCACGAGCAGCACCGACGCGGCCGCCATGGCCGCGAGCGGCGGCTGGACGCCGAGCAGCATCGCCACCACGAGCCCGAGCGTGACCGCGACAGTCTTCATGAGTAGGGGCCCGTGAACGCGCGGCTGTGACGGCTCCGACGCCGTGGTGATCGTCGCGGGCAGTGCGCGGCCGCAGGCGAGCACGAGCACCGCCGACGTGATCGCCAGCGCACCCAACGCCACCGGCACCAGCGCCGCCGCGAAACTCGCGTACGAGATCCCGCCGGTGCTGGCGATCATCATGTTCTGTGGGTTCCCGACCACGGTGGCGACGCTGCCGGCATTCGCGCCCATCGCGAGCGCAAGCAGGAACGGCACCGGCGACAGCCCGGCGTGCGCGGCCAGTTCGAGCACGAGCGGCGTGAGCAGCACGCACACCGTGTCGTTGACGACCAGTGCCGAGAGCACGCCCGAGAGCCATGTCGTGAGCACGAGCAGCAGCCGCGGCGAGCGCGTCACGCCGAGCACGCGCGCCACGGTCCAGCCGAAGAAGCCGGCGATTCTCAGGTTGGCGGCCACGACCATCATGCCGAACAGCAGCGCGAGCGTGCCGATGTCGATTGCGCCCGCGGCCTGCGCCGGGCTCACCACGCCGCACGCGACCATGAGCGTGGCGCCCACGAGCGTCGCGCCGGCGCGGTCCAGGCGCAGCGGCGGCAACGCGCCGAGGCCCAGGACCAGGTAGGTGAGCAGGAAGATCGCGGTGGCGATGGCGGCACTGGGCGGGAACCCGCCAAGCGCGGGGGCGGCTGCGGCGCCGGTCACGCGTGAGGCCGCCGCGTGACGCTCAGATGTGGATCTCTTCCCGGTCGGGCTTCTGGTCGATGTCGCGCAGCGGGCGCTCGAGCGAGTCGGGACGCGTGAATGAACGTGCCGCGGGATCCAGCGGCCGGCCGGGATGCTGGTTGCAGTAGTCGGTCGGCTCGGAGCCCTCCTCGAAGATCTCGTTCGAGGTGTTCGGGCACTGGTCGGTGGCGAGCATGCCGCTGTCCGAGCACACGATCCGCGTCGTGGTCCCCGCCGGCATCTCGAAGTCCTCGATCGGCTTGCCGCGCGTGGCGCCCATCATGACCTCGGTCCAGATCGGCAGCGCCGCGTGCGCGCCGGTCATGTTGGGACCGATCGTCTTCTTCTCGTCGAAGCCCACCCAGGTGCCCACGCAAAGGCCCGGCACGTAGCCCACGAACCACGCGTCCATGTACTCGTCCATCGTGCCGGTCTTGCCCGCCGCCGGAAGCGTGAAGCCGGCCGCGCGCGCCGGGAACCCGGTGCCGTGGTCCATCACCGACTCGAGCATGCTCGTCATCGTCGCGCTCGTCTGCTCCGACAGCACCTCGTAGGGCCGCTGCGAGAAACGCTCGAGCTCCTTGCCGTCCTTGTCCAGCACCTTGACGATGAAGTTCGGGTCGTTGCGCACACCCTTGTCCGCGAACACGGAATACGCCGACGTGAGCTCGAGCAGGTTCACCTCGCTCGAGCCCAGCGCGAGCGAGAGATTCTGCCCGATCGGGCTCTTGATGCCCATGCGGCGCGCGTAACTCGCCACGAGCGACGTGCCGACCTTGCGCAGCAGCTTGATCGCCGGGATGTTCACCGACTCCTGGAGCGCGTAGCGCAGCGAGACCGGCCCGCGGAACTTGCGGTCGTAGTTCTGCGGCTCGTACGCCGGCTCGCCGTCGGCGCCCGGGAACGTGACCGGCTCGTCCACGATCACATCGGTGGGCTTGAAGCCGTTGTCGAGCGCCGCCGCGTACACGAACGGCTTGAACGAGGAGCCGGGCTGGCGAAACGCCTGCGTGGCGCGGTTGAAGTTGCTCTCGTTCCAGTCGCGGCCGCCGGTGAGCGCGCGCACCTCGCCCGTCCGCGGGTCGATCGCCACCACCGCACCCTGGAGATAGGGCGGACGCGTGCCGGGCGGGATCTTGCCCGCGGCGACGTCGGCAGTGAACGAGGCCTTCGTCTTCTTGAGCGCCATCTCCTTCTCGAGGTTCGTGAGCTGCCGGTCGAGCGCCTTCTCCGCCAGCGCCTGCAGGTCGGCGTCCAACGTCGTGTAGACCTTGAGTCCGCCCTCGTACACGGCGTTCGAGCCGTACTTTTCATCCAGGTGCTGGCGCACCAGCTCGACGAAGTAGGGGGCGCGGTCGTTCGAATAGCGCGTCGCCGTGACCCCGAGCGGGCTCTGCATGGCGCGGTCGAACTCCACCTGGGTGATGGCGCCGGTCGCGAGCATGTTGCGCAGCACCTTGCCGCGACGCGCGAGCGCCGCCTGCGGCTTCTTGCGCGGCGAGTACAGCGTAGGATTCGCAGGCATGCCGGCGAGCAGCGCACACTCGGGCAGGCTCAGCTCGGAGAGCTGCTTGCCGTAGAACGTCTTCGCCGCGGCCTCGACGCCATAGGCGCCCTCGCCGAAGTAGATCTGGTTGAAGTACAGCTCGAGGATCTGGTCCTTCGTGTACGTGCGCTCGAGGTCGATCGCGAGCACCAGCTCCTTCATCTTTCGCGTGATCGACTTCTCGTACATGTTGAACAGGTTGCGCGCGAGCTGCTGCGTGATCGTGCTGCCGCCCTGTGCGCGGCGCATGTGCATCACGTCGGTGACCACGGCGCGGCCCACGCCCCACAGGTCCACGCCCCAGTGCTTGTAGAAGTTGCGGTCCTCGGTGCTGAGCGTGGCGTTGACCAGGTTCCGCGGGATGTTCTTGAGCGGCACGACCGAGCGGTTCTCGCGGTAGAACTCGTGCAGCACCCGGCCGCGCGAGTCGAAGACCGTGGTCTTCACCGGGGTCTCCATCGCGGTCAGCTTCTCGGGGCTCGGCAGGTCGCGCCGCAGGAACTGAACCAGGCCGAACGTGACCCCCGCGCAGCCGAAGATCGCCACCAGCACGATCTTGAAGAAGAACGGCCACGGGAATGTGCGAGCCGCCTGCAGGGCAGGCTCGTACAGGCTGCTGGGGGTGCTCCTTTCGAGGCGCCAGTCTGGGCTCATCGTGCTCTGGCCTTTCGTTCGGGAGCGTAGGTCGGCAACCGAGGAGGGGCAAACACCATGCCGGGCGTTCCCTTACCCGGCGATGTCGATCAGGCTGTAGGTCTTCTTGCCCCGGCGCAGTACCACGAATCTTTCGGCAAGCAGATCGCGCTCCGTGAGCATCCGGGCCGTGTCCTTCACGAGTTCATGATTCACGGACACGGCCCCTTGCTCGATCGCCGTGCGGGCCTGCCCCTTGGAAGGTGCGAGGCCGCAACGCACAAGCGCGGTCGGGAGGTCCAGGCCCCCACCCGAGAGTTGGGCCCGCGGTACTCCCGTGCGCGGTGCATCGGCGAGGCCTTCTGCGATCTCCGCCGGGCTCAGCGTGCGAAGATCCCCACCCTCGAACAGCACCGCAGTCGCACGTTCAGCTTTCGACAACGCGGCGGCGCCGTGGACCAGCGTCGTGACCTCGCGTGCGAGCACGCGCTGCGCCTCGCGCTTCTCGGGATGCTTCGCGTGGTGGTCGACGAGCGCGTCGATCTCGAGGACGTCGAGGAACGTGAAGAAGCGCAGCGATCGCGCCACGTCGTCGTCCGGAGTATTGAGCCAGAACTGGTAGAACGCGAACACGCTCGTGCGCGCCTCGTCGATCCAGACGTTGCCACTCTCGCTCTTACCGAACTTCGTGCCGTCGCTCTTGGTGACGAGCGGCATCGTGAGCCCGTACGCCTGGCCCTGCCGCAGCCGGCGGATCAGCTCGACGCCGTCCGTGATGTTGCCCCACTGGTCGCTGCCGCCCATCTGCAGGCGGCAGCCGTAGCGATCGAAGAGCTCGAGGAAGTCGTACGCCTGGAGCAACGCGTACGTGAACTCGGTGAACGAGATGCCCTGGTCGCGGCCCGTGAGGCGCAGCTGCACCGAATCGCGCTGCGTCATGGCGTTCACGGAGAAGTGCTTGCCGATGTCGCGCAGGAAGCCGATCAGGTCGAGCTTCCCGAGCCAGTCGAGGTTGTTCACCATGCGCGCGGCGTGCGCGCCGGAGAAATCGAGGAAGCGCTCGAGCTGTTTGCGCTGGCCCGCGAGGTTCGCCGCGAGCAGCTCGGGCGTGAGCAGGTTGCGCTCGGACGACTTGCCACTCGGATCGCCGATCATGCCGGTGCCGCCGCCCATCACCGCGATCGGCTCGTGTCCCGCGCGCTGCAATCGCACGAGTGCGAGCACGGGCAGGAGACTGCCGACGTGCAGGCTGTCCGCGGTGGGATCGAAGCCGATGTAGGTCGGCACCGATCGCGTGCGCAGCAGCTCGATCGCATCGGGCGACGTGACCTGATGCGCGAGGCCGCGAGCGTCCAGGTCCGCGTAGAAGTCGAGCTTCTTCACGAGCGTTCGCATGGCTCCCGCGCTTGCGCGCCGTGGGGTATGGGCCTGCCACGTGCCGGCCCGTGTCGGCAGTGGATATCGCAGGCGCCGCGGCGCGTCCAGTCAGAGGGCCGCAAGTCATTGTCCTGCAAAGCGGATACGGCCTGGCGATGGGGGGTTGACAGGTCCACTGACCGCACCTATATTGCCGCGGCTGCAGGAACACAGCCTACCTTTGCTGCATCACGGTTTGACACCAAGCAGGCACAAGGCTAAGTTCCCCGTCCGCTTTCCGCGACCCTTCCGGAACCGCGCTCCGCGCGGGCCCTACGAAGTGTGCTCTGCGGGAGGCGTATGCGTGTCTCTTCGGAGACGCGGACCGATCTTTGAAAACTGAATAGCGCACGTGACTTCGAAAGCCCGGCAAGTCCATGTCGGCGGGCGCGGTTTGGCTCGTCGGCGTGTTTTATCCTTGCAATTGATCCATGCGCGGGCGCGCTTCGGCGTGTCTTCGCATGATCTCCGATATTTACCACGGAGAGTTTGATCCTGGCTCAGAACGAACGCTGGCGGCGTGGATTAGGCATGCAAGTCGAACGCGAAAGTGGGGGCAACTCCACGAGTAGAGTGGCGAACGGGTGAGTAACGCGTGAGAAACCTGCCTTCATCAGGGGGATAACACTCCCAACGGGGTGCTAATACCGCATGAGACCACGGGATCGCATGATCCTGAGGTCAAAGGTGGCCTCTATTTATAAGCTACCGGATGAAGATGGTCTCGCGTCCCATTAGCTAGTTGGCGGGGTAATGGCCCACCAAGGCGACGATGGGTAGCTGGTCTGAGAGGATGGTCAGCCACACTGGGACTGAGATACGGCCCAGACTCCTACGGGAGGCAGCAGTCGAGAGGCTTCGGCAATGGGGGAAACCCTGACCGAGCGACGCCGCGTGGG
>DATNFC010000009.1:0-10820 GCA_035606545.1 Candidatus Methylomirabilota bacterium | reverse complement strand
AGATTGTGCGAGGGCGGTGGACAGGGGCGCGGAGAGCAGCACGAACGACAGTGCGGCGACGACCAGGCGCGGGCGAAGGCGCATGGGAACCTCGCGGTCGGTGCCAGCCGCGGGACCTGGGGGTCCCCCGCGAGGCTGACGCGCCATGAGAGGCGGGCGTGTGTCCTCCCGGGATCGGGCGAGCGCTCCCGGGCACGCACTCATAATATGTATGTGTGCCGGGAAGGGCAGCGACCCCCCCGACGTGCCAATTACAGGTCAAGCCTCGCCGAGATGCGAGGGAAAACTTGCGACGAGCGCGGGAGCTGTCATTCCGGCCCCCACGGAACCGGCCGGGATCGCGCCGGCGAGCGACCACTTCGGGAACCTCAGGTCCTCTCCGTGTCCGTCGGGGTGGAGAGCAGCCACTCGAGATCCGCCCGCGACAGCGAGCGCGCGAAGCTCTCCTCGCCGAGCAAATCCTTCGCCAGCGCGCTCTTGCGCTGCTGCAGCTCCCAGATCCGCTCCTCGACCGTGCCCTCGGTGAGCAGCCGATAAGCGATCACCGTTCTCGTCTGGCCGATGCGGTGCGTGCGGTCGATCGCCTGCGCCTCGATCGCCGGGTTCCACCACGGGTCGAACAGGATCACGTAGCTCGCCGCGGTGAGGTTCAGCCCCAGCCCGCCCGCGCGCAGCGACAGCAGGAACACGCACGGACGCGGATCCTCGGTGAACGCGCTCACCACTTTCTCACGCCGCGTGGTCTGCCCCGTGAGCATGTGATAGGGCACCGAGCGACGTTCGAACTCGGCCTCGATCAGCTTCAAGCACTCCACGAACTGCGAGAACAGGAGCACCTTGTGGCCCTCGGCGAGCAGCGGCTCCAGCAGCTCGAACAGCTCGTCGAACTTGCCCGAGCCCAGCCCGTCGCGGCCGCCGGCGAGCGTGGGATGGCAGCAGATCTGGCGCAGGCGCGTGAGCGTGGCCAGCACCGGCATGCGGTTGCGCTCGAGCCCTTGCGCGTCTGAGAGCAGCGTGCCGAGGAACGCGCGCGCGCGGCCCAGTTCGGCGAGATAGAAGCGGCGCTGCCCCGGCGTGAGCTGGCAGTCCACGCGCTCCTCGACGCGCGGCGGCAGCTCCTGCGCCACCTGCTGCTTGAGGCGCCGCAGGAGCAGCGGCCGCAGCCGCGACGCCAGCAGCCGCCGGCGGTGCGGCGGCGCCTCGGGCTGGTCGAAGCGCGCGGAGAACGACGCGCGGTTCCCGAGGAAGCCCGGGTGGATGAAGTTGACGATGCTCCACAGGTCGAGCGCGCGGTTCTCGAGCGGCGTGCCGGTGAGTGCCGCGCGGTAGCGCGCCTTGAGCTCACCCGCCGCCCGCGTCACCGCCGCCGACGGGTTCTTGATCTGCTGCGCCTCGTCGAGGATCACCGCGCGCAGCTCGAGCCCGCGCCAGAACGCGATGTCCTGCCGCAGCAGCGCGTAGTTCGTGATCACCATGTCGTGGGACGTCACGTTCTCGCGGTGCCCTGCCCGCTCGGGGCCGCTCTCGAGCACGAGCACGCGCAGGCCCGGCGTGAAGCGCGCCGCCTCGCGCGCCCAGTGGTGCATGACCGACGCGGGGCAGACGACCAGCGACGGCCCACCGCCGGGATCCCGCTCGCTCATGTGCGCGAGCCAAGCGAGCGCCTGTAACGTCTTGCCGAGGCCCATGTCATCGGCGAGCACCGCGCCCAGGCCGATCGACGCCGTCCACGCGAGGAAGTCGAGCCCGTCGTGCTGGTAGGGCCGCATCTCGGCGTGCAGCCCCGCAGGCAGCGGCACGCGCGGCAGTCCGTTGAACGCCGCGAGCCGTTCGCGCAGCGCGCGCACCGCCTCGAGATCGGCGGCAGAAGCTCCAAACGACTCGAGCGCGTCGAGGCTCGCCGGATCGGCCTGCGCCAGTTGCCATAGCGGCACGCGCACGTCGCCCGCCCCGGCTTCGAGCCCCAGGTCCGCGAGGCGCTTCGCGGTTTCGTCGAACTCCTCGAGATCTGCGCGCCGCACCCAGCCGGAGCTGAGCTTCACGAACGGCGAGCGGCTCGCACGCAGCAACGACAGGTCCTCCTCCCTGAGCGAGAGGCCCTCGGCCTGCCACTCCGCCGACACCGTGAACCAGTCCACGCCGGTCAAGGCGAGCTTCACACGGGCCACGGCATGACGGGTGCGGAAGAGCCCGGAGGCTCCCGCGTCGGCGTACCAGCGCACCCCGTGCGGGCGCACCGACCACGCGTCGGCGAGCGCTTCGAGGACGTGGGACGTGAGCCGCAGCCACCAGCCGGCCGGCGCGCCCACGGGAACGTGGGCGGCGCGGCCGCCGCGCTTCCGCCGTCCCGAGTGATCGCCCTGCGGCAGCGACTCCACCCACTCGACGATCGGCGCCACGTGCTCGGGATCGGGCAGCTCGAACCAGGCGTGCTCGGGCGCGATCGCTTCCGGCTCCGCCGGCGGTGGCGTATCGGGCGCTTCGCCGCTGCCGTCGGGCGCTCCGCCGTCGCCGTCCGGCGCGGGCGCCGCGCTCTCGCCGGCGGTTGCATCCGCGGGCTCCGCTTCTCCCACCGCCTCCAGGTCACTGCGCACGTGCTGGCCCGGCTCGAGTCGCATCCAGCCCAACGCCGGCAGGTACTCGAACACCGCGCCCTCGGGCGGGACCACGCCCGGCGCCCAGCCTGCGGCGCGCGCGGCCGCGAACACGCGCACGCGCAGCCAGTCGTCGCTCGCCAGCTCGAAGCTGCCGAGCACGTCGACATCGTGCACGCGCGTGAGCCGGTGGAGCGCCGAGCGCACCACGGGGAACGAGCGCGACAGCTTCTCCAGCACCGCGCCGTCGTTCCGCCGCAGCTCGAGCCCGCCCTCCTGCAGCAGCTTCAACACCTCGCGCGGCGGCTCGTCCACGATGCGCACGAACCTCCCGCCGACGAGCGACACGTGCGTGCGCCCTCCCGCGGTGAGTCCCAACGGCGACAGCAGCACAGCCTCGGCGAGCGGCCGCGTCGCGCCGTCGGGCCATTCGAGCGACAGCTCGAGCCGCGGCGGCTCCACGCTCGTGTCGCACAGCGGCACGATGCGCACCTCGTCGGTCTGCAGGCTCGCCCGGCCCCCGGCCTCGACCCCCGCACGTGCAGCCAGCGCGGGCTGGATGTCGTCGCTCCATGTAAAGTGCGGCGACTCGGGCACGCGGTCGACCAACGCCTGGATGCGTTCGCTCGTGAGCTCGATGCGCGTGTCGCCCGGCACGTACGTGGCCGCGAACTCCGGTGCGGTGAGCGCGCGCAGCAGGCGCGCCTCCGGCGGCGTGAGCACGCGCGGATGCCGCTTGAGCTCGCCCGCAAGCTGTTCCAGCTGCCGCCACGTGCGCGGCGCGTCCTTGAGCCCCGGCCCCGTGACGCGCGCCTCGAGCGTGAGCACCGCGCGCGCGTCCCCACCCGCTTCCACGGCCGGATCCAGGTGCAGCACCGCGCGCAGGCGGCGCGGCGCGTTCTGCCCGCGGTCGGCCCACTGCGCGAGCGCTTCCACCGCGTGTTCGTGGCGGGCGCTCGTCGCGGCGCCGTGTGCCGCGCCGTGCGCGCGTCCGACCGGCTCCGCCGCCAGCGACGACGGCGCGAGCCGGCCCCAGTGCGCGTGGTCCCAGCGCCCGGCGCGGCGCGCGGCGGCGAGCAGCCAGATGCCGAGCGCGAACGCGTGCTCGCAGGCGCGGCCGGTGGTGCACGAGCAGAGACTCGACGCGCCGTCATCGCTCCACGCCCAGCGCGTCACATACTGGTGACCGTCGCTCACGTTCGCGCGCACGCCGCGCGAGTCGGCATCCACGGCGGCGGGGCTCGCCGCAGCGGCGAGCACCCGGCCGCGCGCGGCACGCTCCGCGGGCAGGCGCGCGAGCGCACCGTACAGCGCATCGAGCGCCGTGCGCGGGAGTCCGCGCGCGAGCGACGCCAGCGTCGGGTCGAGTTCGGTGGGCATCCCCGTAGCATCGGCAAGGATGCCCCGCCGCCGCAAGTTCGGGCGGTCGCCTGATGCGTCGAGGCCGCGGGCGCGTGGTACGTTGAGCGGCAGTCAGCCGCCGTTTCCGAGGGTCGTGGAGGTCTCCCCGTGTCCAAAGACATGTTCCCGGTGCCGCTGGACATCCAGAAACACGCCCACCTGCGATCGATGGAGGAGTACCGGGCACTCTACCGCCGCTCGCTCGAGGACCCGTCGGGGTTCTGGGCCGAACAGGCGCGGACGCTGGACTGGAACCACCCCTGGCACACGGTGCTCGACGCCGACTTTCACCAGGCCGACTTCGGCTGGTATCTCGGCGGCCGGCTGAACGCGTGTGTGAATTGTGTCGATCGCCACGTCGAGAAACGCGGCGAGCAGACCGCGATCCTGTGGGCGGGTGACGAGCCCGGCACATACCGGAAGGTCACGTACCGCGAGTTGAAGCGCGAGGTGTGCCGGCTCGCGAACGTGCTGCTCGCGCACGGTGTCAAGCAGGGCGACCGCGTCTGCATCTACATGCCGATGATCCCCGAGACCGCGTTCGCCATGCTCGCGTGCGCGCGCATCGGTGCCGTGCACTCGGTCGTGTTCGGCGGCTTCTCCGCGGTGGCGCTGCGCGACCGCATCCTGGACGCGGGGTGCAAGGTGCTCATCACCGCGAACGAGGGGCTGCGCGGCGGGCGCTCGATCCCGCTCAAGGCCATCGTCGACCACGCCATCGAGGGACTGTCGATGGTGACCACGGTGCTCGTGGCGAAGCGCACGCCGCACGAGGTGCCGATGCACCCCGGCCGCGACCTGTGGCTCGAGGACGAGATGGCGCGCCAGCGGAGCACCTGCGCGGCGGCGTGGATGGACGCCGAGGACCCACTGTTCATCCTCTACACCTCGGGCAGCACCGGGAAGCCGAAGGGCGTGCTGCACACGACCGGCGGCTACCTGGTCTACGCAGCGATGACGCACAAGCTGGTGTTCGACTATCACGACGGCGACATCTACTGCTGCGCCGCCGACGTGGGCTGGATCACCGGCCACAGCTATATCGTCTACGGCCCACTCGCGAACGGCGCCACCACGGTGATGTTCGAGTCCACGCCCGTCTATCCCGACGCGGGTCGCTACTGGCGGATGGTGGACGACCTCGGCATAAACATCTTCTACACGGCGCCCACGGCGCTGCGCGCGATCGCGCAGCAGGGCGACGCGCCCGTGAAGCGCTACTCGCGGAAGTCGCTGCGCATCCTCGGCTCGGTCGGCGAGCCGATCAATCCCGAGATCTGGCGCTGGTACCACGACGTCGTGGGCGAGGGCCGCTGCGCGGTCGTGGACACGTGGTGGCAGACCGAGACCGGCGGCATCATGATCTCGCCGCTCCCCGGCGCGACCACGGCGAAGCCCGGCTCGGCCACGTTTCCGCTGTTCGGCGTGCAGGCGCTCGTGCTCGAGCCCGACACCGGCCGCGTGCTCGAGGGCAACGGCGTCTCCGGGGCGCTGTGCCTGGGGCTGCCGTGGCCGGGACAGGCGCGCACGGTGTGGGGCGACCACCAGCGCTTCCGCGAGACGTACTTCACCCGCTATCCCGGCTACTACTTCACCGGGGACGGCTGCCGGCGCGACGAGGACGGCTACTACTGGATCACCGGCCGCATCGACGACGTGCTGAACGTCTCCGGCCACCGCCTCGGCACCGCCGAGGTCGAGAGCGCGCTCGTCGAGCACGAGGCCGTGGCCGAGGCCGCGGTCGTGGGCTTCCCGCACGCGATCAAGGGCCAGGGCATCTACGCCTACGTGCTCGTGACGGCGGAATGGGCGCGCCAGGCGGGGCCGGAGCTGGAGGGTGTGCTGAAAGAGCAGGTGCGGAAGGCGATCGGCGGCTTCGCCGCGCCCGATGTGGTGCACGTCGCGCCGGGGCTGCCGAAAACGCGCAGCGGGAAGATCATGCGCCGCATCCTGCGCAAGATCGCCGCCGGCGAGTACGACGGCATGGGCGACGTGACCACGCTCGCCGAGCCCGATGTGGTGGAGAAGCTCATCGCACAGCACCGCGATCGCGTCGACGCAACTCGCTGATCGGCGTTACACTCGCTGGCCATGCCGCGTCCACCCCTCGTGCACGGACCCGCGCGAGTCCCAGCATGACCACGCCTTCCATCCCCGCCCGGCGGCTGGGGCCGTACGAGATCGTCGGCCAGCTGGGCGCCGGCGGCATGGGCGAGGTCTGGCTCGCGCGCGACACCCGGCTCGAGCGCGAGGTGGCGCTCAAGGTCCTGCCGGGACGGCTGACGTCGAGCCCGGAAGCACTCGCGGGCTTCCGCAACGAGGCGCTGGCGCTCGCAAGCCTCAACCACCCGAACATCGCCACGATCCACGGCCTGGAGGAGATGCCCGGGGGCGCGATGGTGCTGGTGCTCGAGCGCGTCGAGGGCGAGTCGCTCGCCCACCGCCTCGCGCGCACGCCGTTCGCGGTGGACGAGGCGCTGCAGATCTCGGCGCAGGTGGCGATGGCGCTCGAGGTGGCGCACGAGCGCGGCATCGTGCACCGCGATTTGAAGCCCGGGAACGTCATGATCGGCCCGCGCGGGCTGGTGAAGGTGCTCGACTTCGGCCTCGCCAAGCGCACGTACGGCCTGACGCAGGCGGGTGGGCACGCCGGGCCGCCGCCGGCGTTCGGAGCGGCCAGCGACCAGCCGGCCACGGTCTCGGGTCCGATCGCCGGCACGCCCGGCTACATGAGCCCGGAACAGGTGCTCGCCGGCACTCAGGACGAGCGCACGGACGTGTTCGCGTTCGGCTGCCTGCTCTACGAGTGCCTGAGCGGCCGCCGCGCGTTCCCTTCTGACGATCCGTACGTGGCCATGGCGCAGGTGCTGAACGACACGCCCGACGCCGCGGCGCTGCCCGAGCGCACGCCGCCCGCCATCCGTGTGCTGCTCGACGCCTGCCTCGCCAAGGACGCGGAGGCGCGCCCGCGCGTCATGCGCGAGCTGCGCTACCAGCTCGAGGAGGCGCTGGGTATCCGCCGCGCCGCGGCGCTGCGGGAGGGCGGCGCCGCCGCGACGGCGCACAACCTGCCGGCGCAGGTGTCGAGCTTCGTGGGCCGCGCCGACACGCTCGCCACCTGCGCGCGCATGCTCGCGGAGACGCGTCTCTTGACGCTCACCGGCATCGGTGGCTCGGGCAAGACGCGCATCGCGCTCAAGCTCGCCGAGGATGCGCTGGACACGTTCCGCGACGGCGTGTGGTTCGTGGACGTGGCCCCGCTCACCGAGCCGGCGCGACTGGTCGAGGCGCTCGCCGCGGTACTCGAAGTGCGCGACGAGGCCGGGCGCTCGCTCGCCGACTGCATCGCCGCGAAGCTCGTCTCGCGGCATTCTCTCGTGGTCCTCGACAACGCCGAGACGCAGAACGCCGCCTGCGCCGACCTCGCCGCGCGCCTGCTGCGCGACTGCAGGGACGTCAAGCTGCTCGTCACCCACCGCGAGTCGCTCGGCATCGACGGCGAGACCACGTTCACCGTGCCCACGCTCTCGGTGCCCACGTCGGCGCCGCGGAGCGCCGACGAGGCGGCCACGAGCGAGGCCGTGCGCCTGTTTTGCGAGCGGGCACGCGCGGCGCAGCCGGCGTTTGAGCTGACCGACGCGAACGCCGCCGCGGTGGCGGAGATCTGCCGCCGGCTGGACGGTATCCCGCTCGCGCTCGAGCTGGCCGCCACGCGCGTCAAGCTGCTCGGCGTCGAGCAGATCCGCGCCCGGCTCGGCGACCGTTTCAAACTGCTCGCGCGCTCGGGGACCGGCGCGCCGTCGCGCCAGCAGACGGTGCTCGCGGTGATCCAGTGGAGCTGGGATCACCTGCTGCCGCCCGAGCAGGACCTGCTCCGCCGGCTCGCGGTGTTCACCGGCGGCTGGACGCTCGAGCGCGCGACCGCGGTGTGCTCGGACAGCGGCGACGAGTTCGAGGTGCTGGACCTGCTCACGCGGCTCGTCGAGCGCTCGCTCGTCGTGGTGCAGCACGCGGTCTCGACCGGCACGCGCTATCGCTTCCTCGAGAGCGTGTGGCGGTTCGCGCTGGAGAAACTGGACGCCGATCCCGAGCAGCCGCAGCTGCGCGCGCGGCACCTGGAGACGTACGTGGTGTTCGCGGAGCGCGGCGAAAGGCTCATGACCGGCGCCGGCCTGCATGACGCGATCCGGGAGATGAAGGAGGAGGAGGAGAACCTGCTCGCGGCGTTCGCCTGGAGCCCGCACGCGCCCCAGGGCGTGGAGCTGGGCCTGCGCCTGGCCGGAGGCGCCTACCGGCTGTGGTCGGTGAGCGGGCAGTACGTCGTCGGCCTGCGCGTGATCTCCGAAGCGCTCGCGCGCGACACCGAGCGCAAGCCCACGCCGGTCCGCGCCGGACTGCTCGTGCGCTCGGCCGGCTTCGCGCTGTCGGTGGGCGACTACGCGACCGCGCTCCCCTACCTCGAGGAGAGCCTCACCGTCTGCCGCGCGATCGGTGATGCGAAGGGAGTGGCGCGCGCGCTCGGCGGGTTGGGCGTCGTGGCCATGTACCAGTCCCGCTTCGAGGACGCCTATCGGCTGGGCGAGGAGAGCCTGGCCGCGTACGAGCAGCTCGGCCAGAAGCGCGGCGTGGCGATGGCGCTTCACAACGTGGCGATCGTGGAATGGTCGCTCGCGCGCGGCGACCACGGTCTGGCGCGCTTCGAGAAGGCACTGGCGATGCTGCGCGAGGCGAGCGATATGGTGACGCAGGTGATCTGCCTCGCGAACCTGGCCTCGGCGCACCTGCGCAACGGCCAGCCCGCGCCCGCGCAGGGGCGACTCCAGGAGGCGTTCGCGCTGCTCGCCGCGCTCGAGATGCCGCGCGAAGCGGTGTTCTCGCTCGAGGCGCTCGCCGAGTGGCTGTTCGCCGTTGGCCGCCCCGGCGACACCGCGCGCGTGCTCGCCGCCGCGGCGAAGGCGCGTGCGGAGCTGGGCACGCCGCTCATGCCCCACGAGCAGAAAGAGGTGGACGGGCTCGCGGCGCGCGCCCGTGCGGCGGTCGGTGAGGCGGAATGGTCGAGTCAGCAGACGGCCGGCTATCGGCTGTCGTTGCCGGAAGCGCTGGCAGAGGGCAGCGCGCTCGCGAACTCGGTTCAGTAGCGGCGAACCGCGCCGACCTCAAGCGCCGCAATCGGTTGAACGCGGTGGGGTGACGGGTCGAATGCGCGCTGTTCGTACTGAATTCCATTTGTCCGTATCGACTCGCGCCCCTAGACTCACCCGATCGCTCTCCATTCGTCCGCATCGCGCGTTGTCCCCACCCCCCCTCTGCCGGCGCGGCGGTCCGCTCGGACGAGCCTTCTACATCCCGATTCGGAAGGTCTGCCGCGTGGCGGAGCCGTGTGCCCCGCACCCGGGGGACCCTCCGATGACTTCCGTCTCTCTCGGAACGGCGAGGTACTTGGCATGCGCAGTCTTGTGACGACCCTCCTCCTGGCGGCTTGTGCCGCGCTGTCGCTGGCCCCGGCCGCACGCGCGGAAACGCTGCTGTTCGATTACGTGGGGTTCGACTACGAATCCCCGGATCCGAACCCGGCCACGTTCGGCGAGCCAGGCAGCAGCTACGTGGGCCTCGGGACGGTGCCATTCCTGTTCGCGCCGCTCGTGGCGAACACCGCGCTCAACGAGTACACGTTCGTGATCCAGGGCCTCTCACCGACGAGCGTTCTGTCGGTGGGCTCGTTCGACATCATCAACTACGACAGCGGTACGGTGACGATCTACGAGGACGCGAAGGCCGGGGGCACGACGGGCACGTTCACGCCGAACCCGTCCGGCGGCCCGGTCCCGCCGACGTTCACGGACGGCACCGCGATCCTCGTGGGCACGCTCACGAACTTCCAGCTCACGATCGACACCTCGACCGGCATCGGCTACTTCGAGGCCGTGTTCAACGCCACCGGCGGCAGCCAGCTCGGGAACTTCCCGCTCAACCAGCGCACGGGCTGGACGTTCTCCGGCGCGACCGGTGAGGCGCTGAACATCCCCGAGGGCTACTCGCACCAGATCGACGGCCAGACGTTCCTCGACGCGCCGGTTTCGGCGCGCAAGATGACGTGGGGCAAGTTGAAGAACGGGTACCGGTGATGGCCATGCGCGCGACCCACTTCGCTGCGGAGACAACCATGAAGCGTTGGCTGACGACCATCTGCGCGGTGCTCACCCTGGCCGCGCTGCCCCGCCCGGCGCACGCCGCGGGCCCGATCCTCGACTGGGACCCCGCGTATTTCTGGATGCCGGGTGCCACGTTCAACAACATGCCCGCGGGCGGGATCATGCAGGCGGTCGGTACGGTGGACGTGTTCGGCCCGCCGCTCGATTTCCTCAACGCCACCATGCCCGCGACCGAGTACACGTTCTACATCAACTTGCTGAACTCGCTCGGCACGACGTCGCTGGGCCCGCCGGCGACCACGATCTACACGACGTTCTTCAGCGGCGGCACGATCGACGTGTACGCGGATCCCACGCCCGACGCGGTGTTCGCCCCGAACCCGTCGAACGGCCAGGTGCCCGGCACGTTCACGGACGTCGCCCCGCCGATCCTGTCCGGCGTGTTCACGTCGCTGGTCGTGACCACGAACAACTACACCGTGTTCAAGGTCGGGAGCATCGAGGGCAACATCAACTGGACCGGCGGCACGCTGCTGAGCTACCTCACGAACGGCGCCGGCGGCTATTGCCCCGGCCTGCTCACCGGCGGCGCGACGTGGAACACGGCGGTCGGCGTGGGCATCCCCGGCTACCTGTTCCGGCACGACGGCAAGATCGACCTGCAGTGCCCGGT
>DATNFC010000008.1:0-10515 GCA_035606545.1 Candidatus Methylomirabilota bacterium | reverse complement strand
CCGATCACGGCGAGCCCGACGACGACGCCCAGCACGATGCGGCCGTAGCGGTCCCAGAGCGTGGTCGCGCGGTCGAGCAGCTCCGCGCCCGGGTCGTCGAGCGTGTTCTTGCGTGATTCCAGCGACAAGCGGGCCTCCAGTCGGCACTTGGCTCGCGGGGGCCGTACGCACCCCGCAACTTCGAGAGCCGGGGGACTCTACGGGCGCCCGCCGCCGAGCGTCAAGCGGGCGCGCACGCGGCGCAGCACGCCGTGCCGCGCGCGCGGACCAGCATCTCCGCGGGCTTGCCGCAGCTCGGGCACGGCGGCAGCGCCGGCCGGCCGCGCGCCACGTCGACGGGTCCCTTCACCTTCACGCGCATCGCGCCCGAGCGCAGCTCCTGCTCGAGATCGGCGACGGGCCACGACCACTCCTCGATGCCCCAGAGCCGCACCTCGGTGCGCATCTCCCAGCGCTGGCGCACCTCGGCGGCGCGCCGCTCCCACTCGAGCTTGAGCGACGTGGCGTCGCCGTGCTCCAGCTCGTGCTCGTCGTGGCCCGCGCGCCTGCGCATGCGCTCCTCCTCCTCCTCGATGCGCGCGGAGAAGAACGAGCCCAGCCGGTCGAGCTCGTCGTCGCGCAGCCGGCCCACGGAGACCGCCCACTCGCGCTCGCGCTCCTCGGCGAGTGCCTCGAGCGTGGCCCGCGCCGAGAGCAGCCAGCGTTCGCGCACCTCCGGCTCCAGCTCCTCGGGCAACTGGTAGAGCCCCTCGCGCGGGCGTACTTCCGCAACCTGCGCCGCCTGCACGCGCTCCAGGACCTCCCCGCCGGCGCCCACGAGCACCACCCACTGCTCCTGCCACGGCAGTCCGCCCCAACGCGTGATCACGGCGTGGAACGCCACGCGCCGCTCGTAGCGCACGGGGCCGAGGCGCGCCGGGCCCCAGTTCAACCCGCGCACGCGGCAGGCGCTGGTCCAGCCGTCGTCGGGCGCGCCCGGCACGCACGCGAGCGCGGTGCGCCGCGTGAACAGCGGCTCGGCGAGTGCGGCCTCGAGGATGCGCCGGCCGCCGGCGCTGCCGGGTGCGGTGAACCAGGCGCCGCGCGGCACGGTCGGGCGCGCGGGGTCGAACACCAGGCGCACGCGCTGACGTCGCCAGCGCTTCTGCAGCTCGGGCGAGAGCTCCACCTCCCAGTCGCCGCGCGGCGCCGCCTCCACCTTGCAGTGGTGCGCCTCGAGCCAGCGGCCGACGAAGCGCCTCCAGCCGGGCGACTCGGCGGCGGTCTCGCCGCGCGGCACCTCGGGCAGGCCGGCCGGTTTGCCGTTGCCGTTGTGTACCTTGCCGTTGGCGCCGTTCCGCGCGGGCGCCGCGCCGTTCTTCGCGCGCGTGCGCTGTTTCGTCACCGTGGTCACGAGCGATCCTCCTCGGGCTCGTGCGCGCCGTGGAACAGCATGCTCTGGCTGTCGCGCTGCTGCTGGTAGAGCTTGCGCGCCGTCACCAGGTGCTGGGCCAGTTCGGTGAACCGGCGCTTGCGCACGCGCGGCGCGCTCGACTCGGTCCAGCGGCGGAACACCTCGTCCTCGAACGAGCCCTGCATCTGCCAGGCACCGAGGATCTCCTCCATCTCGCCCACGACCAGCTCGAACATGCGGATCTTGCGATCGAGGATCTCGAGCACGTACGCCTCGAGCGTGCCGCGCGAGACCAGGTTCACGACGCGCACCGGGTGCTCCTGCCCGAGCCGGTGCACGCGGCCGATGCGCTGCTCGAGCCGCATCGGGTTCCACGGCAGGTCGTAGTTGATGACGATGCGCGCGAACTGGAGGTTCCGCCCCTCCCCACCGGCCTCGGTGCTCACCAGCACCTGATCGTGGTTGCGGAAGCGCTCGAGTGATTCCTCCTTCTCGCGCCAGCCCATCTCGCCGTGGAACACCGAGGTGGTGACCTTCTCCGCCTCGAGCGCGGCGACGATCGCGTCCTGCGTGGCGCGGAACTGGGTGAAGATGATCGCCTTCTCGCCACGGAGGCCGGCGATGCAGCGCAGCAGCGTGCGCAGCTTGCTCGCGTCCTCGCTCAACGTGCGCGCGCGCTCGGCGAAGCCCTTCACGCGCTTCGAGTCGAGTCCCTCCGGGTGGGCGGCGAGCTTCTCCAGCGTGCCGCTGGCCGACGCCCACGACGAGCCCATCTCCTTCTGCAGCACCATGAGCGTGAAGTAGTGCGGCCGGCCCGGCTGCGCGTGCTCGGCGTGCACGGCACTGGCCACGAACTCGCTCACCTGGCGGTAGAGCTGGCGCTCGGCCGCGCTCTGCGGCACCCACAGCGTCTCCACCTTGCGCGGCGCGAACGTGAGCGTGGTGTCGGCGCGCCGGGTGCGGATCATCACGCTCTTCAGCAGTCGCCGCAGCCGCGGCGTGTTGCGCGGCGTGCGCTTGTCGTGGCCGCTGAGGAAGTCCCTTCTGAACTGCGAAAACGTACCGACGGTTCCGGGCCGAACGAGCGTCACCAGATTGTAGAGCTCGCGCAGGTCGTTCTGCACCGGCGTCGCCGTGAGCAGCAGCAGGTAGCGCGGGTTCAGGTCGTTCAAGAACTTCCACCCGAGGGTGAGGTGGTTCCGGAGCCGGTGCGCCTCGTCGCACACCACCATGTCGTAGTCGGCGCCACGCACGCGCTTGCGGTGTCGCTCGTGGCGCGCGGTCTCGAGCGATGAGATCACGAACGGGTGGCGGCCCCACTGCCCCGCCGGGCCGCGCGAGACCACGAAGTCCAGCTCGAACTTCTCCCACAGCTCGGCGCGCCACTGCTCGCACAGCGACGCCGGCACGAGCACCAGGGCCGTGCGCACAGCGCCACGCAGCACGTATTCCTTCAAGACGATGCCGGCCTCGACGGTCTTCCCCAACCCGACCTCGTCGGCGAGGATGCCGCGCCCGCCGAAGTCGCGGAGCACCTTGAAACACGCGGTCTCCTGGTGCGGGAAGCGTTCGACGCCGCGCAGGCTCTCGAGTGAGACCAGCCGGTCGGCGCTCGCCCAGCCGGCCCAGGCCTCGGCGTCAGCGCGGAGGTCGAAGTGCGATTGCGGGTGCGAGGCGTTGTCGAGCCAGCGCTTGAGCAGAGCGTCGCCCTGCTGGTGCCAGTGGCGGAGGCCGTCACGCGAGGCGCCCGCACGGCTCGCCGGCGTGACCTGCGCGCCGTCGCCATTCGCTTCGAACTCGTCGTCGCCCGCGTCAGCCGCCGGTCGCGGCGCGCTCACGGGTGCGGAGCCGTCCACGATCTCCCACTCGCGCTGGGCGGAGAGCCGTCGCAGCTGGCCGTCGAACACCACCTCCAGCACCTCGCGGCCGCGATCGGTGTGGACCTCGACGACGAGGCCCTCGCCGAACTGCGGGTGGTGGAGCCGCTGGCCCACCTGGTAGCGGGGTTCGGTCACGTCCACAGCTCGAACTCCTGTCCCTTCTCGGGCACGTGCACCGTCGCGGTCGTGCGCTCGCGCAGCAGGCCGGCCAGCGTCTCCGCCGGCTCCGGCTCGCCGTGAACGAGAAAGATCGAGCGCGGCGCTGGCGAGAGCCGCGCCACCCACTCCAGCAGCTCGCGTTGGTCGGCGTGCGCGCTGAAGCCGTCGAGCGCGACGATCTCCGCGCGCACGATCACCGGCTCGCCGAACACGTTCACCTTCTCGGCGCCGTCGCGCAGCCGGCGGCCGAGCGTGCCCTCGCCCTGGAAGCCCACGAACAGGATCGTGTTGCGCGCGTTGCCCAACGCGTGCTGCAGGTGGTGGAGGATGCGGCCGCCCTCGCACATGCCCGAAGCCGAGATGATGATGCACGGCGTGTTCAGGTCGTTGAGCGCGCGCGACTCGTCGGCGGTGGTGACGTAGCGCAGCCGGTCGAAGCCGAACGGCGCGCCGCCGTTGCCGAACATCTTCCGCGTCTCGTCATCGAAGCACTCGGGATGGCGGCGGAACACGCCGGTGGCCTCGCGCGCCATCGGGCTGTCGACGTAGAGCGGCACGTCGGGGATGGCGTTGGCCTCGATCAGCCGATGCAGCACCGCGACAAACTCCTGCGTGCGTCCCACCGCGAATGCCGGCACCACGACGCGACCGCCGCGTTCCACCGTGCGGCGCACGGTCTCGACCAGCAGCCGCTGGGTCGTGGCCTCGTCCGCGTGCAGGCGATCGCCGTACGTGCTCTCGAGCACGAGAGCGTCCGGCCCCGGCGGCACGGCGGGATCACGCAGGATGGCGCGGTCCATGCGCCCCAGGTCGCCGCCCATCAGCAGGCGGAAGCTCCGGCCGTTGCGCTCGAACGTGAACGTGGTCATGGCGGCGCCGAGGATGTGGCCGGCGTCGTGGTAGCGGGCGGTGACGCCGGGGAACGGCGAGAACGGCTCATCGTAGCCGTACGTGCGGAAGCGCCCGAGCGTCGCAGTGACGTCGTCCTGGGTGTAGAGCGGCCGGCGCACGGGCTTGCCGTTGCGATGGCGGTTCACGTGGTCCACGTCCTTCTCCATCAAGAACGCGCTGTCAGGCAGCATGATGCGCGACAGGTCCGCCGAGGCGTCGGTGATGTGGATCGGCCCGCCGAAGCCCTGGCCGACCAGCGTCGGCAGGTTGCCGGTGTGGTCCAGGTGGGCGTGCGAGACGACGACGCCGTCGAGCGTCGCCGGATCGAACTGGAACGTGCGGTTCACCGCATCCGCCTCGTCGCGATGCCCCTGGTAGAGACCGCAGTCGTAGAGCCAGCTCGACTCGCCGAACGCGATGCGGTGGCGGGAGCCGGTCACGGTGCGTGCGGCGCCGAGGAATGCGATGCGGAGGGGTGCGGTCATGGCGTCAATAGGCGGCGTAGAAAATGAGTCCCAATTGGACCTGCAGGTCGTGGTTCACCTTCCCGTCGTGGAGCACGGGTTTGTACTTGAAGTTCGCGTCCCACGCCCAGCTGCGGAAGAAGAAGCGCTCGAAGCCGGCGCCCACGCTCAGAAACAGCGCGTCGCCGGCGATCGGGTACTGCGTCTCGCCGTCCGTGAGGTGCGCCGAGATCTGCGCCAGGCCCAGGCCCGCCGACAGATACTTCACCGTGCGATCGCGGGTGTCGAACATCTGGTAGAACTCGATGCCGGCGGTGACCATCTTCATGCGGTCGCGGAACACGGGGGGCACGTCGGTGAGCGAGTCGAACGCACCTTCCCCATTCGAAGGCTCGCGCGAGTTCATGCGCTCGGCGTCGAACGTGAGCCCGATCGCGCGTTCGAAGCGCATGCGGTAGCGAATCCGAACCGAAATCCCCGGACCCGCCCCGAACTCGTCCCCCAGCTCGCCCGTCGGCAGGAACGTGCCGTAGGCGCTGGAGATGCCGATGCCCACCTGCCCCGTGCGCGGCAGCACGATGCTGCTGGCCGCGCCCGCGGGTGGAGCGAGGGCGGCGAGCGAGAGGAACGTCAGGAGTACTGCGCGAGCCAGTCGTTGGCTGCCAAACGGCATGTGTCCTCCACGGCCCCAGTCGTTTGAACCCGGCCCTCAGGCGCGGGGATGGAATTGGCGGTGCACTTCGCGTAGGTAACCCCGGTCGAGGTGGGTGTAAATCGCGGTGGTGCTGATGCGCGCATGCCCGAGCAGTTCCTGGACAACGCGCAGGTCGGCGCCGCCCTCGAGCAGGTGCGTCGCGAACGAATGGCGCAGCGCATGCGGGTGCACGTGCGCGGTGACGCCGGCGCCGCGCGCGTGCGCGCGCAGGATCTTCCACCAGCCCATGCGCGACAGCGGCCCGCCGCGCGCGTTCACGAACACCCGCTCATGGCGGAGCGTGCGGACGAGCTGCGGCCGGCCGCGCTCGAGCCACGTCGCCAGCGCGCGCGCCGCGGCCCGCCCGAACGGCACCAGGCGTTGCTTGTCGCCCTTGCCGATGACCGTGAGCACGTGGCCGCGCAGATCCACCGCGTCGCGCGTGAGCCCGACCAGCTCGGAGACGCGGAGGCCGGCGGCGTAGGCCAGCTCCAGCATGGCGCGATCGCGCAGCGCCAGCGGCTCCTCCCCTTCCGGGTGCGCGAGCAGCGATTCCACGTCGGCGAGCGTGAGCGCGTGCGGCAGCTTGCGCTCGCGCCGCGGCGGCGGCAGCTGGGCGGCCGGATCGTGCGTGGCGTGGCCGACGCGGCCGAGGAACGCGTGGAAGCCGCGCAGCGCCGAGCGGCGCCGCGCCAGCGTGGCGGTCGAGAGGCCGCGGCGCTCGAGCGTCGCGAAGTAGCCGTCCACGAACGTGCTCGTCGCCTCGTCCCAGCCGGCCAGCCGGTGGTGCCCGGCGAACGCCGAGTAATCCGAGAGATCTCGCGCGTACGCATCGACGGTGCGCGGCGAGAGCCGGCGCCCACGACGCAGCTCGTCGAGCCAGCCGTCGATCGCGGCCATCATCCGCGGTGCGGCCGGTCGCGAAGCGGAGGCCTGGGCTCGGCTCAAGCCGCCCCCTCGCGATGGCCCAGCGCCTCGGACACCCGGCGCGCGAGCGTGATCGGCACGTGCGCCAACTCGGCGATCGCCTCGGGGCTCGCTTCGCGCAGCGCGTCCACCGAGCCGAACGCCTTGAGGAGCGCCGCACGCCGCGCCGGGCCGACGCCCTGCACGCGGTCGAGGACGCTGCCGATGCGCGAGCGCGAGCGGAGCTTCCTGTGATAGTCGAGCCCGAAGCGGTGGGCCTCGTCGCGCAGGCGCTGCAGCGCACGCAACGCCTCGGAACGGCGCGCGAGCCTCAGGTCGGGAAGGTGCTCGCGCACGATCAGCTCTTCACGCTTGGCCAACCCCACCAGCGCCACGGGCCGCGTCGCCACCTTGTCGAGCGACGCGCGCGCCGCGCCCACCTGGCCCGCGCCGCCGTCGATCACCACCAGGTCCGGCCGCGGCAGCTCGCCGGATTCCACGTGCACCCAGTAGCGCTCGACCGCCTCGCCGATCATCGCGAAGTCGTCGGGCCCGGGCCGGCGCATGCGCATGCGACGGTAGAGCGACTTCCGCGCGCGGCCGTCCTCGGACGCGACCACCGCGGCCACGGCCTGATCGCCGCCGAAGTTGGAGATGTCGAAGCACACCATGCGATGCGGCGGCTCGGGGAGCCCCAGCTCGCGCTGCAGCCCCTCCACCGCTTCCGAGTAGTGCGCGCGCCGGCCCGCGGCGCGCGCCTGCGCCTGCTCGAGCGCCGCCGCGGCATTGCGCTGCGCCAGCTCGACCAGCCGTCGCGCGCGTCCACGCGCGGGCGCTGCGAGCTCCACCGCGCGACCGGCGCGGCTCGCGAGCGCGCCCGCGAGCACGCCGTGCGACGCCGGCAGCTCGGGCACGAGCACGCGGCGCGGCAGGTCGGTTCGCGCGAGCGCCACCTGCGTCACCCAGGTCTCGAGCAGTGCGGCGTCGTCCATGCCGTCGGCGCGCTGGACGAGCCGGGTCTCCTTGCCGATCACGCGGCCCTCGCGCACGAACAGCGTCGCGATCGCCGCGAGCCGGCCGTGGTGCGCAAAACCCAAAACGTCGGTGTCGCGCGGGTCGGCGCTCACCATCGCCTGCGGCACACGCGCGCGCTCGAGCAGCGCGATCTGGTCGCGACGCTGGGCCGCCACCTCGTAGCGCCGGGATTCCGCCGCCTCGGCCATCTCGCGGCGGAGTCGGCCCATGAGCTCGTCGTTCCGTCCCGAGAGCAGCAACAGCAGGCCGTCGACCAGGCCGCGGTACTGCCCCGCCTCGACGCGAGCCCGCGAGTAGCAAGGACCGGCACAGCGGCGGATGTGGTAGTAGAGGCACGGCCGGTCCTGACGGCGATAGTCCTCGAAGTTGCGGCAGGTGCGGATGGGGAAGATCCGCCGCAGGTCGCGCAGTGTCCGGCGCAGCGCCTTCACGTCGGTGAACGGCCCCAGGTAGCGCGCGCCGTCGTCGACCACCCGGCGGGTCACCGACAGCCGCGGCCACTCCTCCTGGACGCTCAACTTCACGAACGGGAAGCTCTTGTCGTCCTTCAGGAGCACGTTGTAGTGCGGCCGGTGCTGGCGGATGAGCGTGGACTCCAGCAGCACCGCCTCGACCTCGGAGCCGGTGAGGATCGTGTCCAGGTCGGTCGCCCGCTCGCGCATCTCGTCCAGGTGCGGGCGCTCGGGGTCGTGGCCGAGATAGCTGCGGACGCGGGCGGCGAGGCTCGAGGCCTTGCCCACGTACAGCACCTCCCCGCGGGCGTCCTTGAACAGGTACACCCCGGGCAGGGCGGGCAGATCGGCGATCTTTTCGGCCAATGTGCTCAGGGACCCCTCCGCACATACCCCCGGGTTTATCCGAGGCAAGCAGACTACCGCTCCGCTGTGCGCGGAACAATGGGGGAATCCCCGTCGCGGCTTGACGCGTCGAAAGCCTGAAACGTATGCTCGTCCGCGCTTTTCGAGGCCGTCCCATGCACGTTTGAGGAGGAACTCCATGCCGCATCACAAGTCCGCTGAGAAGCGCGTCGGCACGAACGAGCTGCGCCGCCAGCGGAACGTCGCCGCCACCACCCGCATGAAGTCCGCGATCAAGGCCGTGCGCGTCGCGACCACGCGCGCTGCGGGCGAAGCCGCACTCAAGCAGACCGGCGCCATCCTCGACCGCACGGCGGCGAAGGGCGTCATCAAGCGCGAGACCGCGAACCGGCACAAGTCGAGGCTGTCCAAGTTCGTTCAGAAGCTGCCGGCCTGACCGTTCGTTCCGACGTGCGCCCGCGTCTCGCAGCCACGCTCCTCGTGGCGGTGCTGGCCGCGGCACCTCCACTCTCCGCATGCGCGCGCGCGCAGTCGGAGACGCCGTTCGAGGTGGTGCCGCGCAAGTCGACCGGGCAGGGCTCGCACCGCCTCGCCTACGTCACCGCGCTCGTCGGCGTCGGGCTCGTGGCCGCGTCATTCCCGCTCGAGCACGCGGCCGACGAGCGCTACGCCGCGTACCTGGGCGAGACGGACGTGACGAAGCTGGACGAGCGCTTCGCGGCCACGGAGCGCATGGACCGGATGGCGTCGGCGTCGCTGCTCGTCGGCGAGGCGCTGATCGCCACCGCGGTGTGGATGCGTTTCGTGCACCACCCGAATGCCCAGCCCCGGGTCACGCTGGCGATGCGGCCGGATCGATGCGCGCTGTCGTTGCGTTTCTAGCGCTCGCGCTCGCAGTCCTCGCCGCCTCGTGCAGCCACCGCGAGCGCGCGAACCCGCTCGATGCCGCGAATCCGAACACCGGCGGCGCGCCGCAGGGCTTCAACGCGATCGCCGACGCGGCGCTCGTCCAGCTCCGCTGGGTGGCGCGTCCCGACCTCGCGATCGACGGCTTCCAGATCTTCCGCCTCGATCCCGGCGACGCGAACTACCATCCGCTCACCGGCGTGATCGGGAGCACCGAGTCGGGAGCATTCGACTCGAGTGCTCAGCCCGGGCTCGAGTACCGCTACCGGATCTACTACGTCATCGCCGGTACGCTCGGGACCAGGTTCGCCGAGGACGTGGCCACGCCGGGGCCGCTCTCACCCTGGGTCGTGGACGCGGGCCGCGGCCGGCTGCTGCGGCTCTCCCCCGACGGTCGCGACGTGTTGATCGCGCGCCCCGGCTTCGACGCTGCGGGCAGCGTCGCGGTGACGCCCGGGCGCGGACCGGTGTGGGTGGGCGACGAGCTCGCCGGCACGGTGGACATCATCGATCCCAACGATCTGCTCGGGCCGATCCTGCGTGGCCTCGGCGCGCCCGCGGGGATCGCGCTCGATCCGATCGACCACACGGGCTGGATCTGCGATCGCTCGGGCTCGGTGCGCCACTTCCAATCGAGCGGCGCCACGGCGTCACCGGCGGCGCTGCTGCTGCTCGACGATCCGGCGGGGATCGCCACCGACCCGCATGACGGCGCGGTATGGGTGACCGAGTTCGGCGGCAATCGCGTGCGACGCTACCAGCGCGACGGGCTGCCGGCCGGCGCCCGCCCGCTGCTCGCGCCCTCGCGCGTGGCCGTGGACTCCACGAACGGCCAGGCGTGGGTGACGTCGATCGCGAGCGGCTGGGTGTGGCGGGTCACGCCGGGCGTGACCGTGCTCGATTCGCTCCGACTGCTCGCGCCGGTCGGCGTGGCGCTCGACTGGCGGCGGCGCGTGGCGTGGATCTGCGACGTGGACGGCGACCAACTCGTGGCGATCGACATGGACACGCGCGCCGAGCGCTTCCGCGTCGGCGGCCTCGGCAATCCGTGGGACGTGACCGTGAACCTCGCGAACGGCGAGGCCTGGGTCGTGGCGCGCGGATCGGCGCGCGCGTTCCGGCTGTCCCGGACCGGAGAGGTGATCGCGTCGGTGCCGGGGCTCGGGGATCCGTTCGGGATCCGATTGGATCCCGGGCCGTAGCCGGCGGCCGCGAGCGTCAGCGCGTGCGGACGAGGCGCCGCCGGTCCTCACCGCCCGGATAGCGGTAGCGCACCAGGTAGATGCCCCCCGCCGCTCGCGCGCCGGCGACCATGCCCGACCACTCGACGACGTGCCGCCCGGCCGGCCACGCGCCGCGCGCGGGCGAC
>DATNFC010000007.1:0-14353 GCA_035606545.1 Candidatus Methylomirabilota bacterium | reverse complement strand
TACCGGCGCGTGCGTGAGCACCTGGCGACACTCGACGACACGCTCATGGACCTGCCGCAGTCGACGCCGCGCGAGACGCCCCAACTCGCCGAGCGGGGCCCCACCGCGATCGTGCTGGTGGAGTCGTACAGCGGGTTGGGCATCCACACGCTGTTGTCCATCGAGCGCCTGTATCCACGACACTACCGGAACATGGTGTTCGTGAGCGTGGGGCTTGTGGACTCGGCGCAGTTCAAAGGCGCCGACGCGGTGGGCGCTCTGGAGGACCGTGTTCGCGCCGACCTCGAACGCTTCGTTCAGCTGGGTGAGAGTTTGGGGGCCTATTGCGAGTACCGGCTCGCACTCGGCACCGATCTCGTCCAGGAGCTGGAGTCGATCTGCGTCACGCTGATGCGCGAGTTCCGGCGCCCGGTCGTGTTCGCCGGCCAGCTCGTGTTCGAGCGCGAGAACCTGTTCACGCGCGCGCTCCACCACGAGACGGCGTATTCCATCCAGCGGCGGCTCCAGTTCCAGGGGCTGCAAGTGATCGTGCTGCCGATCCGCGTGTGGGAGCGAGGCCCCGCCGCCGCCTGAGGCGCCCCTAGGCTGCCTCGCGCCGGCTGTCTTCGGTTGCGGTCGGCGTCGCGTGCCCGCCCGTCCGCGCGCCCATCACCTCGTGCATCGCTGCGAACAGCTCGGCGATCTTGAGCGGTTTGCTCACGTAGGCGTCCATGCCGGCCTCGAGGCACCGCTCGCGGTCGCCTTTCATCGCCTGCGCGGTGAGCGCGATGATCGGCACGTGCGCCCCCGTGGCGCGCTCGTTCGCGCGGATGCGCCGGGCGGCATCGTAGCCGCCGAGCCTCGGCATGTGGACGTCCATGAGCACGACGTCGATGCGCTCGCGCTCCAGCAGCTCCAGCGCCTCGAGCCCGTCCGTGGCCACGCTCACGCGGTGACCGTGTTTCTTGAGCAGCGTGGTCGCCAGCACCTGGTTCACGGCGTTGTCCTCGGCCAGCAGCACGTGCAGGCTGCGGTTCGCCTCCGCCAGCGAGTGGCGGGTGATGAGCGCGCTCGGTCGCGTCCGGAACGAGCTGCCCACGAGCGTTCCCGCCTCGCGGTCGGCCGCGAGCGCACGCTCGATCACCTCGCGCAGCACGCCCATCGCGAGGGGCTTGCTCATGTAGGCCGCGATGCCGATCTGCCGGCAGCGGGCCGCGTCGCCGGGCTGGCCTCCGGACGTGAGCATCACGATCGCACCCGGGCGCCGTGAAGCGCCCGCGCTCATGCGCTCGACCAGGTCGAACCCGTCCATCTCCGGCATGTTGCAGTCCACGATCGTGAGCGCGAACGGCGTGCCGGCGTCCCGGCGCTCGAGCAGCGCCAGCGCTGCGTTGCCGCTGTCGGCGAGCGTGGGCTTGAGGCCCCATCCGGCGAACACGTCGCCGAGGATGCGCCGGTTCGTCGCGTTGTCGTCCACGACCAGCACCTCGAGTCCGGCCAACTCGAGCGCGTGCGGCCGCTCCGGAAGCGAGGACGATGTGCGCAGCCCGAAGTCCACGGTGAAGCGGAACACGCTGCCGCCGCCGGAGCGCTGCTCGACGCCGATCCGGCCGCCCATGAGCTCGGTCAGGCGCTTCGAGATCGCCAGCCCCAGCCCCGAGCCACCGTACTTTCGCGTGGTGGAGCTGTCCGCCTGGCGGAAGGGCTCGAAGATGGTCTCGGTCTTGTCGGCGGCGATGCCGATGCCGGTGTCGGCGACGGCGAACTCGACCCGGACGCGGCCATCACGCTCCTCGCCGGTGCGCACGCTGACCACGATCTCGCCCTGATCGGTGAACTTGATCGCGTTGCCGATCAGGTTGGCGAGCACCTGGCGGAGGCGCGTCGGGTCGCCGAGCACGGCGTCCGGCACGTCCACGCCCACGTCGCCGATCAGCTCGAGATCTTTTTCCTCCGCGCGCAGCGCCATGGTCTTGAGCGTGGTCTCGACGCAGCCGCGCAGCGAGAACTCGATCACGTCCAGGTCGAGGCGACCCGCCTCGATGCGGGAGAAGTCGAGGATGTCGTTGATCACCGCCAGCAGCAGGTCGCCGGAGGTCTGCACCAGCGTCAGGTACTCGCGCTGCTCGTCGTCCAGGTCGGTCTCGAGCAGCAGCTCGGTCATGCCGAGCACGCCGTTCAACGGCGTCCGGATCTCGTGGCTCATGTTGGCCACGAACTCGGACTTGAGCCGCGCGTTCTCGAGCGCCGCCTCGCGCGCGCGGATCAGCTCGGTCTCCGCGACGCGCGTGGACTCGGTGAGCCGCCGCAGGCGCTCCTCGGCGAGCCGGAGTCGGTGCGTGCGCTCGCGCAGGCGGGTGAGCGCGAGCGCCACCGGCACCGCGGCGAGGGCGGCGCCGATCACGACGGGGAAGAAGACCTGGGCGAACGCGGGGCTCATCGACCATCCTGCGTGAGCGTGGGCCGCAAAAGGCTCCAAAGCCGCGCCGGGAGCGGGCGCGGCCGGCATCCATGGCACGCGAGTGGTTATCGGCGGGCCCGGGTCAGGAACTGCGGATTATTTCTCAATCGCAGGCTGCGACGATCACCGCAATGGATTGTGGTTGCGGCAGATGCTTCCCGCGTGAGAGCCGCGCCTCAGGTCTCGGTCGCCGTCACCAGGTGCACGCCCGCGGCCTTGAACGACGCGAACACGCGCCGCCCCGGCGCGAGCTCGAGCGCCGCGACCGCCTGGCGCGTCACCTCGGCGATGAGCGGCGGCCGGCTCGCGACCGACACCCGCACCAGCTCGCCGTCGGGCGGCTCGGGAAGCAACTCCTCGATCGTGCCCTCGAACACGTTGCGCGCCGTGCCCACCGGGCGTTCGAGCGCGAGCGTGATCTCGTGCGGGCGGATGACGATCGCGGCATCGTCCTCGGCGGGGCGCTCTGAGACCACGAGCTCGCCCTGGGGCAGCGCGATGCGCGTCGGACCCGCCGCCGGCTGCCCCGGCGCGCCGGCGGGAGCGAGCGAGCCGCGGAACAGGTTCACGCCCAGGAACTCGGCGACGTAGCGCGATCGCGGCGAGCGCATGAGCGCCTCTCGCGATCCGGTCTGGCTCACGCGGCCGCCCTCGAGCACCGTGATGCACTCGCCGAACGACAGCGCTTCAGCGGGGCTGTGCGTGACGTAGACCGTCATGCACGAGAGTTGGGCGAGCAGTCGCCACAGCTCGGCGCGGATCGACCGCCGGCTCGAGGCGTCCAGCGCCGAGAGCGGCTCGTCGAGCAGCAGCAGCCGGGGCTCGACCACGATCGCGCGCGCGATCGCCACGCGCTGCTGCTGGCCACCCGAGAGCTGGTGGGGGCGCCGCGCCGCCAGCGCCGCGATGCCCAGCCGCTCGAGCGCCGCGGCGACCCGCTGCCGGCGCTCGGCCGCGCCGACGCCGCGGGCGCGCAGGCCGAACGCGACGTTCTCGGCGGCGGAGAGGTGCGGGAACAGGGCCACCTCCTGGCTGACGACGCCGACCGAGCGCTCGTTCGCGGCCCGCCACTCGCCGGTGTCGCTGTCGAACCACACTTCGCCGTCCACGGCGATCCGGCCGCGCTCGGGGCGCTGGAGCCCCGCCAGACAGCGGAGCAGCGTGGTCTTTCCCGAGCCGCTCTCGCCGACCAGCACCATGACCGCGCGATCGGCGATCCGGAGCTCGGCCTCGAGCTGGAACGCGCCGAGCCGGCTAGCGAGCCGCAGCTCGAGCACGCGACCCCCAGAACGAACCCACCGGTGCGGCGCGCAGGCCGAGCAGGAGGCCGAACGCCATGAGCAGCAGCAGCACCGAGAGCGCCACCGCGGCGTCGAGGTCGGACTGGAGCGCCACGTATACCGCGAGCGGCATGGTCTGCGTTGAGCCGGGCAGGTTGCCCGCGAACGTGATCGTCGCGCCGAACTCGCCGAGCGCGCGCGACGCGCTCATGGCGATGCCGGCGACGATGCCGGGGATCGCCAACGGCAGGGCGACGCGGAAGAACGTGAACGTCTCGCGCGCGCCCAGCGTGGCCGCGGCATCGAGGAGCTTCGGGTCGAGGCTGGAGAAACTCGCGCGCGCGGGGCCGACCATGAACGGCACCGCCATGAACACCTGCGCCACGATCACGCCCGCGGTCGTGAACGGTAGCGAGAGCCCGAACGCACCGAGCGCCCGGCCCGCGAGTCCGGCGCGACCGAACGCCATGAGCAGCGCGAAGCCGGCGACGGTGGGAGGGAGCACCATCGGCAGATCGACGAGCACCTCGAACACGCGCTTGCCGGGGAAGTCTCGGGTCGCGAGCAGCCAGGCGACCGGGACACCGAGCAGGGCCACGGTCACTGTGGCCGCGAGACTGGTGAGCACGCTCAAGCGCAGCGCCTCGATCACGGCCGGGCTCGAAAGCCGGGCGACGAGCTCCCGCGGCGTGATGCGCAGCACCAGCGCCACGAACGGCAGCGCGAGGAACGCGATCAGCAGCGCGCCCACGACCCACGCCCCCAGGGTGAGCAGCGACGGCCGCGTCCGGCGAGCCGATACGACCGCGGGCGTCGCCATGCTCAGGGAGCGTTCGCCGCGACCGGCATCAGCCCGTGCTGTTCGAGGACGCGCTGGCCGTCGGCGGAGAGCACGAGGTCGATGAACGCCTTCGCCGCGTCGTGCGCGGGACCATCCTTCAGCAGCGCGATCGGGTAGCTGGCGATGACGTTCGCGCTGTCGGGGATCTCGAACAGCCGCACGTAACGCGCCACCGCCGGTGTGACGTCGGAGCGGTAGACGAGCGCGGCATCGGCTTCACCGAGCTGCACCTTGCTCACCACCGACTTCACGTTCTCCTCCTCGGAGACCACGTTCCGCAGCGCGCGCGTGGCGAAGTCCGAGGGGAAGCCCTCCGCGCGGGAGAGATTGCGGAACACCGTGCGACTGTAGTGACCCACGGGCACGGCGTCGCTCGCGATCACGATCTTGACCCCTCCGCGGGAGAGGTCCTGGAGCTTGCCGATGCGGGCCGGATTCGACTTCGGCACGATCACCACCAGCCGATTGCGCGCGAACGTCACGGGCTCGCCGGACACCAGGCCCTGCGCCTTCGCGTAGCTCATCCAGCGCTCGTCCGCGGAGGCGAGCACGTCCGCCACCGCGCCCTGCTCGAGCTGCGCCACGAGCTGCTGTGTGCCGGCAAGGCTGATGCGCACGGTGAGCCCAGGCCGCGCGGCCTCGAGGCCGTGGGCGAGCTCGCGGAACGCTTCGGAGAGCGAGGCGGCCGCGAACACCTGGAGCGTTTGCTTCGCGGCGCTCGCGGTTCCGGCGGTGGACGGCGTTGCGAACGGCGCCGCGAGCAGCCCCAGCCCGACCACCGCGCACGCGCTGAACCGGTTCACGCCTCGCGACCTTCCTTGCCGAGGATCACCTCGGTGGCCTTGATCACCGCGAACGCTTCGTCACCGATCGCCAGCCCCATCCGCTCGGCCGACGAGCGCGTGATCACCGCGACCAGCTCCTGGTCGCCGATCCGGAGCACGACCTCCGCCATGAGCCCGTCGAACTGCAGCCGCGCGACGCTGCCTCGCAACCGATTGCGCGCGCTGATCGACATGCTCCCGGCGGCCATGGGGACGGCGGGCCGGCCGAGCAGCGCCTCGAGCTCGTCGCGACGGAACAGCCACTTCCGACCGACGCGCGCGGCGGGCAGCTTCCCGGCGCGCGCCAGCCCCTGCACGCGTTTCACGTTGAGATGGAGGAGCTGTGCCGCTTCTTCTGCGCTCAGCGTGTCCATGGGCATGACGGGCCTCCTGCTTGTGGGGTCCACCACTATCTCCTATGTTCCCCTCGACGCTCAAGTGGGCCACGTTGAGGCATATAGGAGCCTCCGCTCGACCCCGGTTCCATCCAGACATGCGCAAAGAGGCTTCCATGCACGCCCACGAACGCCCGACCCGAGGTCGTGTCACGTCACATATCGCGCGCGTCGCCGTCTCGTCGCTGCTCACGCTCGCCTGCGGTTGCCTCGCGTCGGCCGCACGCGCGCAGTACGCAGACACCACCACCGTCCCGCCCCCGGGGAGCGCCGCCGTCGGGATCGGACCCTCGCCGCCGCGCGTGGGCGGCTACATCCAGGCGCGCATGTCGGCGGTCCAGGACATCGGCTTCAACGCGTTCCTCAACCGCGCGCGCGCATCGGTCGACGGCGCGCTGCCCTATCGCTTCGCGTACCGGCTGCTCGTGGAGTTCCAGGCTTCGGCCGGCGTGCGCTCCCCGGCCACGGTGAGCCTGCGCGAGGCGGTCGCGCGCTGGAGCCCGTCCCCGTGGGCCCTCACGGCCGGCGAATTCAAGACGCCGTTCACGCGCGAGTACCTGATCCCGGTGCCCCAGCTCGAGATGGCCGACCTCGCGGTGGCGGTGGACTCGATCGCGCCCAAGTACGACGTGGGTGTGATGGGCGAGGTCGCGGCCGGTCCGTACGCGAACGTCTACGTCGGCGTGTTCAACGGCGAGGGCGCGAACGCGATGGCGAACCGGGATTCGGTCGCGATCGTGATCGCACGCGTGACGACGCGGCCCCTGCCGCAGCTCGCGCTGGGCGGCAGCTACTCGCGCGACAGCGCCGACAGCCTGCGCTGGGGCGTGGACGGCGTGATCACGCAGTCGGGCGCCCTGGTGCGTGCCGAGTACCTGACCCGGCACGTGCGCGGCCGCGACACGAACCGCGACGACTGGGGCTGGTACGTGATGGAAGGGCTTCGCGTGCTGCCACGCGTGCAGCTCTATGCGCGTCAAGAGGACTTCCAACGACCGTCGTACGGGCTCTCGCGACGTGTGCGCTCGTGGCAGTTCGCGACGAACTACGACATCGCGCCCGGCAAGGTGAGACTGCTGTTGCAGTTCACACGGCGAGTCGCCGGCGCGAAGAACACGCGCATCGACACGGCATTGGCGCAAGTGCAAGTGCAGCTCTGACGGCGGCGGTCGGTTTCACATTGCGCTCGCGCGAGATTCTGGGATGCTGCGCCGCGCATGCGGACGATCTCCCCGTGGTCGCTGTTCGCTCTCTGCACCGCACTCGTCGCGCCTGCGACCGGATACGCCGCCGCCGGCACGAAGCCCGCGTCACCCGTGGGCACCCTCCCCGCCACGTACGCCGGCATGATCCCGTGCGCCGACTGCGCCGGCATCCGCTACCAGATCGACCTGCTCGCGGGCGCGGCATTCATGCAGCGCATGAGCTACCTTCGGAACGGCCGCGACGAGACCTACTACGAGCTGGGCGCGTGGTCGCTCTCCGCCGACGGCCGTACGCTGGTGCTGGACGGGAGTCACGAGGTCTCCTATTGGGCGTTCCAGGACGCGAAGACGCTCCGGAAACTCGACGTGCAGGGCGCCCCCATCGCATCGACGCTGCCGTACGAGCTGAAGCGCGTCACCGGCGTGCCGCCCGTGGAGCCGCGGCTGCGGCTGCAGGGCATGTTCCGCGTCCGCGCCGACGCGCCGCGCTTCCGTGACTGCCGCTCGGGCCTGCAGTGGCCGGTGGCGCGGAGCGACGACTTTCCCGCGCTCGAGCGCGCCTACGTCGAGCGTCGCAGCGGGCCCGGCGCCGAGCTGCGCGTTGCGATCGACGCACGCATCGAGCGTCGCGGGCGCGCCGACGGCGCGAGCACGCAGACGACGCTCGTGGTCGAGGACTACGTGCGCGCGACACCGGGCGACACGTGCGAGCCGCGCGACGTGCAATCGCTGCTCGTGAACACGCGCTGGCGTCCGCTGCGCATCGGCGAACAAAGGGTCACCGTCACGGGCCAGGAGAAGGAGCCTTGGTTCCTACTCGATCCGAAGGCGAAGCGCGTCACCGGCTCCGGAGGCTGCAATCGCTTCACCGGCAGCTTCGAGTCCGGCGCCGGCACGCTCACGTTCGGTCCACTCGCGGGCACGCGCATGGCGTGTCCGTCGATGGACAGGGAGACGGCGTTCCTGCGCGCGCTCGAGGGCACGAAGCGCTTCCGCCTCGCCGGCCGCCGGCTCGACCTCGAGGACGCCGCCGGCGTCGTGCTGATGGAGCTCGAGGAGCGGAACCTGAAGTAGCGCGCTTACGCGATCGCGTACAGATCCAGCTCGATCTCGAGGCCGTGCGGCGACACGGATCGCGCGTGCACCTCGCCGCCGTGGCGCTCGACGATCTCGCGCACGATCGCCAGCCCCAGCCCCGAGCCGCCGTTCGTGCTCGCGTCCAGCGCACCGCGCGGCGCACTGCCGCGGTAGAAGCGCTCGAACACACGCGGCAGCTCGTCCGCCGGCAGCCCGGGCCCGTCGTCGCGGATCGCGAGCCGCCAGCGGGCACGCGAGGCGCGCTCCGGCGTGAGCGACAACGTCACGTGGCCGCCGGCCGGCACGTAGCGCAGCGCGTTGACGAGCAGGTTGTCGAGCACCTGCTCGAGGCGCGCGCCGTCGGCCAACACCCAGGCCTCGGGCGGCATCGTGCCCGGCGCCAGCGCCAGGCCCGCCGCCGCGTAGCGCGGCGCGAAGCGCTCGATCGTGTTGCGCGCGAGCGCCGCCCAATCCAGACGCACCAACTCGAGCGGCGTCGCGCCGGCCTCGAGGCGGGCCAGCTCGAACAGGTCGCGGATCAGTCGGTCGAGCCGGCGTGACTCGTCGAGCACGCCACGCACGTAGCGCGTGCGCTCGTCGGCGGAGAGCGGCACGTGCGGGTCGAGCATGGTCTCGGCGGCGGCGCGGATCGAGGTGAGCGGCGTCGCCAGCTCGTGCGTGATGTCGGCGAACAGCTGCCGGCGCTGCTCTTCGTGGAGCCGCAAGGTGTCGCGCGCGTGCATCAAGTGCTCCGCCATGTGGTCCAGCTGGCCGGCGACGCGGCCGATCTCGTCGCGCCGCGGATCCGCGACGCGCGCGCTCAGGTCGCCCGCGGCCACGCGCGCGGCGAGTGCCTCGAGTGCGCGCAGGCGGCGCACGAGCAGGCGCACGAGCAGCACGCCGAGCGCCGCCGAGAGCAGCACCGCGATGGGGATGTAGAGAAGCAGCAGCGACGCGCTCGGCTCGCCGGGGCGCGGGCCGCGCGGCACGCGGCGCACGACCACCACCTCGCCGACCCTCTGGCCTCCGGACACGAGCGCGTGCCGCGCGAGCACCTCGCCCGGCTGGCCACCGGCATCGCTCGCCGAATCCGCGAGCAGGCGCGTCGCGAGCCGCTCGAACTCGGTGGGGGATGCGGTGAGGCGGCCATCGCTCCAGCGCACGACGAGCAACGCCGGCCGGATGCCGTGCTCGTTGCGCGTGCGGCTCAACAGCGAATCCAGATCGGCGCCGGCCGGAGGCGCCGGCCCGGTCGCGAACGTCGACGCGATTGCAGCCGCCGCCAGCTCGGCGCGGCCGCGCGTCTCGCGCGCCTCGATCGGCCGCAGCACGGCGAGGACGACGAGGACCTGAAGGATCACGCCCACCACGGCCGCGGCGAAGAACGCGCCGGTCACCACCCAGATCAGGCTCTGGCGGCCACGCGCCTCGCTCACGCCGGCGCCATCAACCGGTAGCCCGCACCCCAGACCGTCTGCAGATAGGACGGCGCGGCCGGGTCACGCTCGAGCTTGCGTCGCAGCCGCGACACCAGGCTGTCGATCGAGCGCTCGTCGACGACGCGCTCGGTGCCCCAGACGTGTTCCATGAGCGCCTCGCGGCTGAACACGCGGCCGGGACGCGCGGCGAGGAAATAGAGCAGGTCGAACTCGAGCGTCGTGAGCGGCACCGCCGCGCCGTCGCGCTCGACGACTCGACGCGCGGGATCGATGCGCAGGTCGCCCAGCTCGATCCGTCGCTCGCTCAGCTGGCCGCTCGAGCGGCGCAGCAGCGCGCGCACGCGCGCCACCAGCTCGGCGGTGCTGAACGGCTTGGTGATGTAGTCGTCGGCGCCGACCTCGAGCCCGAGCAGCTTGTCGCTCTCGGCCGAACGCGCCGTGACCATGAGGATCGGCACGTCGCTCTCGCGGCGCAGCCGCCGCGTCACCTCGAGGCCGTCGATACCTGCGAGCCCGAGGTCCAGCACCACGAGCGCCGGCCGCGAGCGCGCGAACTCGCTCAACGCCTGGTCGCCGTGCGACGCCATGGCGCACGTGAACCCGGCCGCCTCGAGGTTGCGCGCGATGAGGTCGGCGATGCGGCTGTCGTCTTCCACCACCAGGATCTGCGACCCCACCGGGTTCCTCCGTACGTGAACGGCGTTCGCGACCCGCCCAGTGTGATGCGGCGCGCGTGGCAGGAGTGTGACACGAGCGCACCAAATCGTGACACGTGCGGCCGGCGCTCCGCACTCGGCCGACCACAACCGCGGCGGGTCCGTCTAACGTCAAATGCCAACCCCACGCCACATTTCTGCCACATCGCCATGCGTCCATAGCAGTGAAAGCCCCGGGTGGGCGGGCCGGTCGCAGCCCCAGCCGCCGCCGCACGGACCTGGAATCGGAACGAACGAGGGCCGGATGAACGCGTGGAATCGGTTCGGAGCGATGCTGACGACGATCGCATGCGCGCTGCTCGCCGCCTCCCCGGGACGGGCCACGACGCCAAGGGCGCTCACGCTCGCGGAGGCGCTGGTGATGGCGCAACGGAACGACCTCGGCGTGGTGCGTGCCGACGGCGGCGCCCAGAACGCGCGTGCGTCGGTGCGGTCGGCGTGGGGCGCGTTTCTTCCGAACGTGAACGTCTCGGCGGGGACGACCAAGCAGTTGACCGGCGCGGGCAGCACGCGCGTCGAGAACGGGCAAGTCATCATCACGTCCCGTCAGCCGTGGAGCACGAACCTCGGCGCGAGCGCGAGTCTGACGATCTTCGACGGCGGCCGGCGGTTCTTCGACATGGGCGAGGCGCGCGCGAACCGAGTTTCGGCCGAGGTGGACGCTGCGACCGCGCGCTGGCAGGCGGCGCTCAACACCAAGCAAGCGTTCTTCAACGTCCTGGCCGCACGAGAGACCGGGCTCGCCGCGGCAGCGCAGCTCGAGCAGGCTGAGCAACAGAGAATCGACGCGTTCGCGCGCACGCACGCGAAGGCGGCGACACGATCGGACTCGCTGCGCGCCGAGATCTCGGTGCGGAACGCCCAGCTCGCGGTGACGCAGGCGGCCACGGACCTGGCCTCCGCGGACGCGGCGCTGGGGCGCGCTGTGGGTTCGTTGGCGCCCGTCACCGCGGTGTCCGGAGACTCGCTCGGCTCGGCGACGCTCGCGTTCGACGATTCGACGCTGGCTCAGCTCGTCGAGGACGCGCCCAGCGTGCGCGCGGCACGCGCGGTGGCTGACGCGGCCCGCGAGGCACGGAAGGGAGCATGGAGCGCCTACCTGCCGTCGGTGACCGCGAGCTGGTCGCGCGCCGGCAACGGTACCGGCGACGGTCCGGCGTGGGACCCGACGACGCTCGACTACTCGGCCTCGCTGCGCTTCGGTCTCTCGTTCCCGCTGTTCGACCAGTTCGGCCGCGAGGCGCAGCTCACGCGCACCGCGGTGGCGGTGCGCGACGCCGAGGCCTCGCTCCGCGACGCGCGGCTCGCCGCGCGCCAGTCGCTCACCGACGGGCTCGGGGGTTTTCGCGAGGCGACCCAGCGTGTGGCCTCGGAGCTGGCGACGGTCGACGCCGCGGACGAGGACCTGCGCGTGCAGCGCGACCGGTATTCGCTGGGCGGCTCGACGCTGCTCGACGTGTTGAGTTCGCAGGCGGCGCTCGACCAGGCGCGACGCGACTTGATCCGCGCCCGCTACGACCAGCGCGTCGCCAAGGCGCAGCTCGAGGCGCTCGTGGGCAGGGACCTGTGAAAGGGGGGCGGGCATGAGCCGCCGGTGGAAAGTGCGCCCGGTGTGGGCGCTCGGGGTGCTCGCGGTGCTCGCCGCGGGCGCGATGTGGCAGGTGCGCGGGGGGCGCTCGCGCGGCGCGCCCGTGGACGTCTCGACACAGCCGGTCGCGCGGCACGACGTGGCGCTCATGATCGAGGCCTCGGGCACGATCGAGCCGGTGGACCTTGTCGAGGTGAAGTCCAAGGCCTCGGGCACGATCACCAAGCTGCCGGTGTCGGTGGGCTCGCACGTGCGCACCGGCGAGCTCATGGTGCAGATCGACGCGCGCGACGTGCAGTCCCAGTACGACCAGGCAAAGGCCACGATGGATGCGGCCACGGCCAAGGTGCAGGTGTCGAGGGACCAGAAGGCGCGCTCCGACGAGCTGTTCTCGCGCGGCGTGCTCACCGCAGACGAGCACGACGCCGCACAGCTCGACTACATCAACGCGCAGGCGGCGCTGGTCTCCGCGCGCGCGAACCTCGACCAGGCGAAGCAGCGGCTGGACGATGCCACCGTGCGCGCGCCCATCGAGGGCACGGTGCTGTCGCAGCCGGTGACGGCGGGGCAGGTGATCTCGTCGGCGACGTCGTCCGTGAGCGGCGGGACGGCCCTGCTCACGATGGCCGACCTGCGCCGGATCCGCATGCGCGCGATGGTGGCCGAGACCGACCTCGGCCAGGTGCAGCCGGGCCAGCTCGCCACGGTCACGGTGGACGCCTATCCCGACCGCACGTTCGAGGGCGTGGTGGAGAAGATCGAGCCCCAGGCCGTGGTCGAACAGTCGGTGACGAACTTCCCGGTGCTGGTGTCGCTGGCGAACGAGGACCAGCGGCTGCTCCCGGGCATGAACGGCGAGGTGTCGCTGATCGTGGACCGGCGCAGCGACGTGATCGCCGTGCCCGCCGACGCCGTGCGCAGCCTGCGCGAGGCGCTGGTGATCGCGCCGTCGCTCGGGCTCGACGCCGACTCGGTCCGCGCCCGTCTCATGCGCTCGCTCCCCGCGGGCGGTCGCGGGCGCGCGGCGCGCGACAGCGCGAGCGCGGTTGCCGCGGACGGGCGCCGGCGCGTGGACGGCGACACCGCGATGGCCGCGCGCTGGCGGGCGCGCGCCGTCCAGGATTCCAGCGCCGCCGGTCGTGGGCGGCGCCACTCAGGCGGTCGCGGCGGCATGGGCGGCCCGGGCGGCCCGGGCGCGCCGGGCGGGGACGCGAGCGCCGCCGCGATGCTGGCGGCGGGCGCACGCGCGAACCGCGCCCAAGTGGTGTTCGTGCGCACCGCGAGCGGCGTCGAGCCGCGGCTCGTGAAGCTGGGCCTGAGCGATTTCGACTGGTCGGAGGTGATCTCGGGCGTACGCGAGGGGGAGGAGGTCGTGATGCTCGGCATCACGCAGGCGCAGGCCTCACGCAGCCAACGCCAGGACCAGATCCGCCAGCGCGTGGGCTCGATGCCGGGCGGCATCGGTGGAGGCGGGGGTGGCGGTGGCGGTGGTGGCGGCGGCGGTGGTGGTGGTGGTGGTAGCGGCCGTCGGGGCGGGAGTTGAGCGAGGAGGGGAACGCACATGCCGATCTTCGAGACATTCGCGGTGGCGCTCGAGGCGCTGCGCGCGAACAAGCTCCGCTCGCTACTCACCATGCTGGGCATCGTCATCGGCGTCTCCGCCGTGATCGCGATGGTGGCATTGGGCCGCGGCGCGCAACAGTCGGTCAAGGACCGGATCGCCTCGCTCGGGACCACGATGCTCACCGTGGTGCCCGGCCAGCAGCGCGGCCCCGGCTCGGTCGCCTCGGCCGCCGATCGCCGGCCGTTGAAGCTCGAGGACGCACAGGCGCTCGTCGACCGCGGCGTCATCCTCACCGCGGTGCAGCCGGAGATGTCGCGCACGATGCAGGTGGTCTACGGCAGCCACAACACGAACACGAGCATTGTGGGCACGACCGCGAACTACCTCGAGGTGCGCCGCTACGCGATCGCCGACGGGCGCATGTTCGCGAACAGCGAGGACGCCGCGCGCCGGCGCGTGGCCGTGTTGGGCCCGCAGGTCGTGAGCGACCTCGGCCTCCCGGCCGGCGCGGCGATCGTGGGCGAGACCGTGCGCATCGACGGCGCCGCGTTCCTCGTCGTGGGCGTGCTCGCGCCGAAGGGCCAGACCGGAGGGTTCCAGAACCCGGACGACCAGGTGCTGATCCCCGTCCAGACCGCGCAGGCGCGGTTGATGGGCGGCGACCGGCTGCGGTCGCTGAACGTGCTCGCGCCGAGCGAGGACCAGATCCCCGCCACGATGGCCGAGGTGACGCGCATCCTGCGCCGCCAGCATCACCTGCGCACCGCTGATCCTGACGACTTCAGCATCCGCAACCAGGCCGACTTCCTCACCACGCTCGGCGAGACCACGCAGGTGTTCACCTGGCTGCTCGCCGGCATCGCCGCCGTGAGCCTGCTCGTGGGCGGCATCGGCATCATGAACATCATGCTGGTCTCGGTGACCGAGCGCACGCGCGAGATCGGCATCCGCAAGGCGCTCGGCGCGACGCGGTTCCTGATCCTG
>DATNFC010000006.1:0-11619 GCA_035606545.1 Candidatus Methylomirabilota bacterium | reverse complement strand
GACAGCGGCTTGCCCTTCAACGACGCGAACGCGGTGCGGCTGTTCGCGAACGTGTTCATGCGGATGCCGAACCAGGCCACGCCGTAGGAGCCGAGGATGCCGAGCACCGAGAACAGCAGGATCGTGAGCACGCGCATGGCGTCCAGGTGCTGCAGGAAGCCGAAGTAGTAGACGATGCAGGCGCCGATGAAGAGCTCCAGCACCACGAGCAGCTGGCCCTGCTTCAAGAGGTAGGCCTTGCACGTCTCGTAGATGGTGTTGCTCACGTCGAGCATCGCCTTGTGCGCGGGCATCGCCTTGACCTGGTTGAACATCAGCAGACCGAAAAGCATGCCGGCGACGCACACGCCGAGGCCGATGAACAGCAGCTGGCGCTGTCCCGGGTCGAGCGTGGGCAGCTGGAGGTCCAGCTCGCTCGCGAACGCGGCGGCGGGAAGCAGGCTCAAGGCCAGCGCAGCGGACAGGGCAGGCGTGGCGAGTCTCCGCAGGGCAGCGCCCGCGGTGCGGAACAAGGTCATCGTCGGCTCCTGATTTCGTGATTGCGCCCGGCGGAAGGCCGGGAGGCCCCGACGCGCACGGGCCACGCGGGATGCGGCGCGGGGATGCGGCCCGGTCGGCGGGGGAGCGAAAGACCTCGCGAGGCGGACGATGCCCGTCCCGGAGGGCGCGCCAAGATACCCGAACGTGAGAGCGCGGGACAAGGTGTCGTGAACTCTCGCAGCGATGCGTCCGCCCGCGTGCTTTCTCCGCGAATGGGACGCGTTGCGGGGTATTGACGCTGGAGGCGCGGTGGGACTTCCGCGCCACCCGAACGCCGGCGGCCCCGACGGGGCCGCCGCTCGCACGCTCGTCCATCGGAGGAAGCCCCACTGGAACCGCGCCGCGTCGTGACGCTGCTTGCCTCGGCGACCGAGATCGTCTGCGCACTGGATCGCGGCGACCGCCTGGTGGGCCGCTCGCACGAGTGCGACCAGCCGCCGTGGGTGAAGAAGCTGCCCGCTGTGACCGCGCCGCGCATCGACACCGCCGCGGACTCGGGGACGATCGACCGCAGCGTGCGCACGCTCGTCGCGCAGGCGCTCTCCGTCTACACCGTGGATGTGGAGAAGCTCGCCGCGCTCGAACCCGACCTGCTCGTCACGCAGGTGCAGTGCGAGGTGTGCGCGGTGAGCCTCTCCGACGTCGAGGAGGCGGTCCGGGCGGGGCTGTCGTCGCGTCCGAAGATCGTGTCCATGCGCCCGGACGCGCTCGCCGACGTGTGGGCGGACATGCGCGCGATCGCCTCGGCGCTGGGTGTCCCGGAGCGCGGCGTGCAGCTCGTGACCCGGCTGCGCGCGCGCATGCGCGGCATCGCCGAGCGCGCCCGCGGCCGCACGCGACCCCGGGTCGCGTGCATCGAATGGATCGCGCCGCTCATGGCGGCGGGCAACTGGACGCCGGAGCTGATCGACTTCGCCGGGGCCGAGGACGTGCTCGGGAAGGCCGGCACGCACGCGGGGCCGCTCAAGCTGGACGCGCTGGCCGCCGCCGACCCCGACGCCATCTTCGTCACGCCGTGCGGGTTCGACCTCGCGCGCACGCGCGCCGAGCTGCCGGCGCTCGCTTCGCAGCCCGGCTGGCAGGCGCTGCGAGCGGTGCGCGAGGGGCGCGTCTACCTCGGCGACGGCAACGCGCTGTTCAATCGACCCGGCCCCCGCGTCGTCGAGTCGCTCGAGTGCCTCGCCGAGGCGTTGCACCCGGACGCGTTCCGCTTCGGCCACGAGGGAAGCGGCTGGGAGCGGGTCTCGCCCGCGGGTGTCCGGCAGGGCTGACGGCCTCCTGACGCCGCTTCAGCGGCGGCCCGAAAGTGCCGAAAACCCCGGGATCGGGCTGCGCCCCATGGTCCATGCGTGCCAGTGGCGTGCTCCCGAGGCGACGGACTAGAGTCCGCAGCATCCAATGCAAGGCAGGGCGTGCCCGTCCGGCCCGCCGGCCATCCCGAGGGACTCCATGAGCGAGACGCACAAGCCGCACGTGAGCGAGACCGAGGCCCGCGCGGTCGCCGAGGGCGCGCGCGAGACCACTTGGGAAGCGCCGTCGTTCGTGCGCGAGCTGTTCCTGGGCAAGCTGGACCTCTCGCTCATCCACCCGTGGCCGGAGCCCGACGCCGAGGAGCAGCAGCGAGCTGAAGTGTTCATTTCCAAGCTCGAGCGCTTCGTCCGGGAAAGCGTGGACGCGGAGAAGATCGAGCGTGACGCGCGCATCCCCGAGGCCACGATCCAGGGCCTGCGCGACCTGGGCGCGTTCGGCATCAAGATCCCGCGCGAGTACGGCGGCCTCGAGCTGTCGCAGTACACCTACTGCCGCGCCATGTCGCTCGTGTCCACGGTGAGCAGCCCGCTCGTGGCGCTGTTGTCGGCGCACCAGTCGATCGGCGTGCCCGGTCCGGTCAAGATGTTCGGCACGCCCGAGCAGAAGCAGCGCTTCCTGCCGCGCTGCGCCAAGGGCGCGATCACCGCGTTCGCGCTCACCGAGATGGAGGTGGGCTCGGACCCGGCGCGTATGACCACGACCGCCATGCCCACGACCGACGGCAGCGCGTGGATCCTGAACGGCGAGAAGCTGTGGATCACGAACGGGCCGATCGCCGAGCTGATGGTGGTGATGGCGCGCACGCCCGGTCGCGACGGCAAGCCGGGGCCGATCACCGCGTTCATCGTCGAGACGAGCTGGCCGGGCGTGGAAGTCCCGCACCGGCTCGAGTTCATGGGCATCCGCGGCATCGAGAACGGCGTCATCCGGTTCACGAACGTGCGCGTGCCGAAGGAGAACCTGCTCTGGGGCGAGGGCAAGGGCCTGAAGCTGGCACTCATCACGCTCAACACGGGACGGTTGACGCTGCCCGCGACCATGGCGGCGCTGGGCAAGTGGTGCCTCGGCGTCTGCCGCGTGTGGGCGAACGAGCGCGCACAGTGGGGCAAGCCGGTCGGGAAGCACGAAGCCGTGGCGCAGATGCTCGCGCGCATGGCCGCCGACACGTACGCGATGGAGGCGGTGGCGGACCTGGGCTGCCTGCTCGCGGACCGCGGCAAGAGCGACATCCGGCTGGAAGCCGCTCTCGGCAAGCTGTGGAACACCGACGTGGGCTGGGCGCGCTGCGACGACGCGATGCAGATCCGCGGCGGCCGCGGCTACGAGACCGCACCGAGCCTGGCCTCGCGCGGCGAGCCGCCGATCGCGCTCGAGCGCGCCCTGCGCGACGTGCGCATCAACCGCATCTTCGAAGGCTCGAACCAGGTGATGCGACTGTTCATCGCCCGCGAGGCATTGGATCTCCACTTGAAGGTCGCGGGTGACGTGGTCATGCCCGGCGTGCCGCTGTCGAAGCGGCTCTCGGGCATGGTGCGCGCCGGCATGTTCTACTCCGGCTGGTACCCGAGCCGGTGGTTGGGCTGGGGCCGCTGGCCGCAGTACGCGAGCTTCGGGCCGCTCGCGGGGCACATGCGCTGGGTGGAGCGCACCTCGCGCCGGCTCGCGCGCCAGCTCTTCCACCTGATGGTCGTGAACGGGCCTGCGCTCGAGCGCAAGCAGGGGCTGCTGTTCCGCGCGGTGGACGTGGGCGCCGAGCTGTTCGCCATGTGCGCCACGATCGTGCGCGCGCAGCGTGACGTGAAGCGCGGCCTCGCCGGCAAGACGCCGTACGAGCTGGCGGACACGTTCTGCCGCGCCGCGCGCCGGCGCGTGGACGCGCTGTTCGACGGCATCGGCTCGAACGACGACGCGCACGACTACCAGGCGGCGCGCGGGCTGCTCGACGGCCGCTACACCTGGCTCGAGCAGGGGGTCGTGCACGCGCCGGTCGTAGGTCCCGACGTGGCCGAACGGTCGGACCGGGCGGCGGGAGCGAGCTAGCCGGAAACGCGCGCGGGCTCCGCCCGGGTGCCGCGGGCTCCGCCCGGGTGTCGCGGGCTCCGCCCGGGTGTCGCGGGCTCCGCCCGGGTGCCACGGGCTCCGCCCGGGTGCTAAGTTCGCCGCGTTCCCCTCCCGCCGAGGAACCCGGCCATGCGCTCCGCCCACCTCGCGGCGCTCGTCGCGAGTGTCGTGACGTCGCTGCTCGCATCCACCACGCACGCCGGTGACCCCCGGGCATTGTTCGTCCGGCGCGCGGCTGGCGCCCCGGCCGAGACCACGTGGATCGCGACCCCCGGCGGCGTGCGCGTCTACTCCGACGCCACCGGCATGCGGACCGCGCCGGTCGCGACGCCGGCTCCGACGCGCTGGATCGTGCGCCTCGAGGAGCCTGCTGCACTCCGGTCGCAATCGGTTCCATCCACATTCGCCGCGCAGGTCCAGGCCCGTCGCGCGCTCGACGATCGCTTCCTCGCCCAACTCGCGCGGCGCGAGCCGTCGCGCTTCGGCGCACGCGGCGCTCAAGGCCTGCGCGTCGTCCACGAGTACGACCGGCTGATCGCGGGCGTCGCGCTCGAGGCGCCGGCGAGCGCGCTCGCGATGCTGCGTGCGACACCGGGCGTGGCGCGCGTCGATGAAGACCTCCCGGTTCACACGCTGCTCGACCGCAGCGTGCCCCAGGTGGGGGGTGACCGCGTCCGCAACGAGCTCCACGGCACCGGGCGCGGCGTGCGGGTGGGCATCGTCGACACCGGCATCGACTATCGCCACGCCGCGTTCGGCGGCGCGTTCGGCCCCGGCACGCGCGTTGCGGGCGGCGAGGACTTCGTGAACCATGACAGCGACCCGCTCGATGACCACGGCCACGGCACGCACGTCGCCGGCATCGTTGCCGGCAACGGCGGCGGCGTGGTCGGCATGGCGATCGAGGCCACGCTCTACGCCTACAAGGTGCTGGACGAACACGGCGGCGGATTCACGTCGGACGTGATCGCGGGGCTCGAGCGCTGCGCCGACCCGGATCACGATCCCGCCACGGACGACCGGCTGGACGTGGTGAACATGAGCCTCGGCGCGTTCGGCGGCGATCCGGACGACGTGTTCTCGCGCGCCGTCGACGAACTGGACGCACTCGGCACCACGGTGGTGGTCGCAGCCGGGAACATTGGCGGCATGTTCACGATCGCCGACCCCGCGATCGCGCGCGGCGCGATCGCCGTGGGCGCGACCATGCGCGCGGACACGACCGCGTACTTCTCCTCCCGCGGCCCGGGGCCCGACCTGACGCCGAAGCCCGACCTGCTCGCACCCGGCGACGAGATCGTGTCCGCGGCGCTGGGCGGCGGTCGCGTCGCGATGAGCGGGACGAGCATGGCCGCGCCGCACGTGGCCGGCGCCGCGGCACTGCTGCGGCAGCTCCACCCGGAGTGGACTCACGACGACCTGCGCTCGGCGCTCGTGGGCGCGGCGCACGACGTGGGCCGCCCCGTGTTCGAGCAGGGCGCCGGGCGCCTCGATGCCTGGGCGGCCGCGACCGCGACCGTGTTCGCGGCGCCAACGCGGCTCGCGTTCGGCCGCGTGGTTCCGGGCGGGCCCGATACCGTGCTCACGCGCACGCTCGTGCTGCACTCGCGCGCGGCCACGAGCACGCCGGTGATGCTCAGCGTGACGAAGGAGCAGCCACCCGCGCCGGGCGTGGATGTCGCGGTGGCGCCCGCCACGCTCACGCTGCCGCCCGGAGGCGAGGCCAGCGTCACCGTGACCGTCGTGATCCATGCCACGCGGCCGGCGAACCGCAGGCCGCCGTTCGTCGTCGAGGGCCGGGTCGAGATCCGCGCGGGCGCCGAGGTTCGCCACGTGCCGTACGCGGTGCACGACTGCCTCGAGCTCCGCGCCAGCCTCAACGGCTCGGGCGTGTTCGGCGTCGTCCACGATCGCGACCGGGTGTGGCCGACCCGCGGGTTCTTCGGCGTGCCGATCTGGCTGCTGCCGCCCGGCGACTACGGCCTCATGGCGTTCGGCTCGGGGGTCGAGAAGCCGGCATGGATCGAGCCGCGCATCCCGCTCACGGCGGACCTCGATCTGGAGCTGGGGACCCTGCCCGTCGATCGCCGGCTCTCGTGGGCGATCACCGACGAGGCCGGCGGCCCGCTCGTCGGGGCCAAGATGGACATGGCGATCCGCCACACGAGCGGCGCGTCGCTCGGGTTCCTCGGCTTTCCGCTGGTCGCGGGGACCCTGCTGCCCGAAGCCGGACCCGATTATCGGCTGGAGTGGGCGGCCTACGAGGACCAGGGCGACGTGCGGCACGACATCCCCGGCACCGTCGATGGCCCGTTCACGACCGCCACGGTGGCGAACGACCGCTCCCGCATGCGCCGCTATACCGAGCACTTCACGGTGGCGCCGGGCGACTCCGTGCTGCCGATCGAGTACCGGCTGCACCCGGACGGCCCCGACGGAGAGTTCGGCCTCGCGTTGTTCGATGCGCGCTCGCCGAAGACCACGGCTTCGTACGACGTGGTGCAGTGGCGCGCGCCGACGCCGTACCGTCGGCACTGGCGCGTCGGGCGCATGGACTCGCAGATCCATCCCGAGCCGTTGTTCGGCCTCCCGGGCGACTTCGTGGTCGCCTCCGGCCCGCCGCTGTCGTTCGATCGCGGCGACACGGTCGGCGTCCATCGGCTGCGGCTCTCGGAGCCGCCGGCGCTCGCGATCACCGGGAACCACCTCGCGTTCGGCGAGGGCGCGCGGGTATTCACGGGCAGCATCAACATCCAGTCCGGCTTCTTCTGGATTGCGTGCGCGCCGGGCCGCTCCTGCCGGCTTTTCAGCGACATGGTCGGGGCGAAGAGCTCAGGCCCCCCCTCGGGCTGGGAGGTGACGGTCGACGACCGCGTCGTGGCCCGGCAGACGCTCGAGGATGAGGGCCGCTTCGAGACATCCGGATTCTTCCAGTACTCGCAGGTATTCCCGGCCGGCGGTCGCCGCACGCTGATCGTGCACGCCGCGGAGGCCGGCGTTCTGGGCACGCCCAGCCGCACCACCGTGCGCGTCGGCTTCGGGTCGGGCACGCAGCAGACGTGGACGCCGACGTTGGAGTCGTTCGCGGTGATGGCGGGCGGGAGCGTGGTCGAGGAGGTACGCTTCGGCCGGGAGCGCACGCCGCACGTGGAGTTCACGGCGAGCGCGCCGGTCAAGGGCGAGCCGCTGGTGGCGGAGCTGTTCTATCGCACCACCGCGCTGGCACCGTGGATCGCGCTCGCGGTCTCGGGAGCCGACGGTCGGTTCACGGCGCCGCTCGCGCCCGCGGACGGTCCGGTCTCGCTGCGGCTGCGCATCGGCACCGTGAAGTGGGGCATGCTCGAGATGGACGTCGAGCCGGCGTTCATCGCCCACCGCTCCCCGGCGCTGGCTGCGCCGGTGCTGCAGGCGATCGCGGAAGCGAGCGGTGTGCGCGTGGACTGGCGCGTGCCCGCGATCGACGGTCCTTTGGTCGTGGAGCGTTCGGAGCCGGGTGGCCCGTGGCTCGAGGTGGGCGAGGTCACGCCCGCGAACGATGTCGCGAGCTTCGAGGACACCGGCGTCGTCCCGGGCCGTCGCTACGGGTATCGCCTCGCCGGCGCCGAGGCCGCGGCCTGGGTGCAGGTCCCGGTCGGCCCACCGCAGTTGGCACTCGCGATCGCGCCGAACCCCGCGCGCGGCGATCTCGTGCTGGCGCTGCGCGTGGATCGCAGCGCGCCCCTCACGCTCTCGCTCATCGACCTCCAGGGCCGCGTCGTGACGTCGCGCCGGCTCGAGAACCTGCCACCCGGCGTGCAGTTCGTGAGCCTCGTCACGTCGGGACGCGTGGCGCCGGGGCTCTACTTCGTGCGCCTCGAGCGTGAGCGCGACGTGATCACGAAGCGCGTGACGCTGCTCGAGTGACGCTAGCGCACGACCTCGATGACCGCGACGCCGTCGCCGGGCGCGGGACGGGTGGCGAACACCAGCCGCACGCCCGGCTCGCGCGCGAGCCACGCCTGGTCCAGGAGCGGCGCGAGCTGCGGCCGGAGCGAGCGCACGACATACTCCTCGACCACGATGTGGGTGACGCCGGACTCGCGCGCGTAGCGGAGCAGCACGTCGAGCGCCTCGTCGGGGAGCTGGACGTGCGTGCGGTGGGCGAAGAACGGCACGTAGCTCTTGCGATCCATGACCACGGCGTCCGGGGCGGAATGCGCTGCGATCCACGCGCCCGCGCCGCGCATCGGGGCCATCGGCCCGTCGTCGAACGCGAGCGCGCGGCGGCCGGCAGGGCCCACCCACACGAGTGCCATGCCCGCGAGCGCTGCCGCTGCGGCCGTGAGCCGCCAGCGCGGCCCGCGTGCCGCAGCGCCCGCGAGCGCGCCGCCGGCCGCGAGCGCCAGCGCGGGCACGAGCAGCTGGGCAAAGCGCAGGTCGGAGGGCGCCGAGAGCAGCGGGTAGGCGAACGGCAGTACCAGGAACGCGAGCCACGCGCCCCGTCCGGCGCCCAGCACGATCCCCGCGAGCGAGAGCAGCAGCAGCGGTGCGCTCCACGCCTCGAGGACGCCGGTGAGCTGTGCCCAAAGCCGTGACGGGTACGCGCGCGCGATCGCGCCACCGTCGCGCGCGAGCCGCGCGCCGACGCCGGTCGTGTCGGCGAACGCCGTGGAGTCGGCGAGCCGCCACTCGGCGGAGCGCGCGTCGGCGAACGGCGCGCGCACGAGCACCGATTTGGGCGTGAGCGACCAATGGCCCTGCTCGACGCGGAGCACGATCGAGTAGGGGAGCGCGACCGTTGCCGCAAGCACCAACGCGAGGACGCGTTGGCGCGTGCCGAGCGGCGCGAACGCCGCGGCGAGCGGCGCCAACAGCGCCGCCTCGGGCCGCACCCACCACGCGGCGCCCAGCAGCACGCCGCCCGCGCGCGCACGTTGCGCCTCGAGCAACGCCACGCCGGCGAACGCGAGCGCCAAGAACGCCGACTCGGTCATGACCGCGCCGCCGTAGACCGCGACCAGCGGGTGGAGCGCCACCATGGCCGCGGGCACCCACGCGAGCCCCGGACCCAGTCGGCGCCTCGCCGCCCACCACGTGAGCGCCACGAGTGCGAGCGATGCGACGAACGAGATCGCGCGCCCCGGCAGCTCGCGCCCCGGCAGCACGAACGAGCCGAGCGCCACGAGCATGGCGTAGCCGTGATGCGCCGGCGACGGCCCGCGATGGCCGGCGAGCAGGTCCTCCGCCATGCGCACGTAGAGCGCGGAGTCCATCGTCAGCCCGCTGTTCCTGCCCATGAGCCACAGACGGAGGAGGGCGGAGGCCACGAGCGGAACCGCGAGCGACAGGGCGGCGGCGAGTGTGGGGCGGGAACGTGGAGGCGGCACGCTCGGACGAGCCATGTGCGCACAGGTTAATGGGTTCGGCGTCGCATCGCACCCGTGAAGCCCGTCATTGCCCCCGGCCCCGGCGTGCGGCACAATGCCGCCCAGCCTGCCAGGGAGGCAGGCTGGCGGCACGGTCTCCCCGGCCGTTCGCCCGCCAAGGAATGGCCGCTCGCCGGCCGTCCCACCCACGGACCCGGGGTCGCAGGTCTGTACTCCTCCCGTGCCCTCTTCCACTTCCAAGACCATCTCGACCAAACGCAGGCGGCAGATCTTCGCCGTGCTGCTGGGCGCGTTCGCGTTGCTCTCCGCCGCGAGCGTCGCCACGTTCCAGCGCCCGGGGCTGGACGCCGAGTTCTGGCAGAGCCCCAACGCCTGTGGCCCCGTCGGGGCGGGGCTGGCATGGCTGCTGGCCTGGGCGTTCGGCCACGCCGCCGCGTTCCTGGTCCCCGTGGTCACCGCGATCTGGGCGTGGAACCGCCTGCGCGACCACGAGGTCGGCCCGCTGCTCTTGAAGAGCGCGCTGGCCGCGCTGCTCGTGTTCGAGGTCTGCGTGCTGCTGGGATTGGGCGGCATGGACCGCTGGGACTGGTCGGGCGGCTGGGGGCTCGCGGCATCGCTGGCGCTCCAGGCGTCGCTGGGCGCCGTGGGTTCATGGGTGGTGGCGGGCGCCCTGCTGCTCGCGAGCACGCTCGCGGCGAGCGAGCTGGGCTTCCACTGGATCGGTTCGCTCATGCACGGTGCGCTGGTGAAGCCGGCCCAGGGCGCGATGGCGGTTTACGGCAACTGGCAGGACGCGCGCGCCGAGCAGACGCGGTTGAGCGCGAAAGAGCAGGCGAAGGCGGAGAAGGCCGAGCGCCGGCGGCCCGCGAAGGCCGCTGCGGTCGCGGTCGCCGACGAGGACGAGGACGAGGGTGCTGCGCCGCCGCCGCCGCCGCGCATCAGCGGACGGGGTGAGGAGGTGGCGCGGAACGGCGCCACGGCCACCGAGGCGGTGCGCGCGATTCCGGTCCCGGTCATCAAGGCGCCACCCAAGCCTAGGCCCAAGCCGGTGCCCAAGGCGGAGAAGGCCCCGGGGCCCGCCCCCGCCGAGGCGCTGCCGCCGCTGTCGCTGCTCGACCTGCCGCAGCAGCCCGAAGACCTGATCACGGCGGCCGACCTCACCATGCAGGCCAACCTGCTGGTCGCCAAGCTGGCCGACTTCGGGATCGAGGGCCGGGTGACGGAGATCCACCCCGGGCCGGTCGTGACCATGTTCGAGTTCGCGCCGGCCGCGGGCATCAAGGTCGGGAGCATCGTCTCACTGGAGGACGACCTGGCGCTGGCCATGAAGGCGTCCCGGATCCGTGTCATCGCGCCTTTGCCCGGCCGCGGCACCGTGGGTGTGGAGATCCCGAACCCACGGCGGCGAACGGTGTATCTACGCGAAGTGCTCTCCAGTCAGGCCTATGAAAAAAGCGACGCGGCGCTGCGCATCCCGCTCGGTGTGGATGTGAACGGCCAGCCGTTCGTGTCCGACTTGACCCGCATGCCCCACGTCCTGGTCGCCGGCGCCACCGGCGCGGGCAAGAGCGTGTGCCTGAACTCGGTCATCACCGGGCTCCTGTTCCAGCACGACCCGCGCACGCTGCAGATCGTGCTCGTGGACCCGAAGATGGTGGAGCTGTCGATGTACAACGGCATCCCGCACCTGGTGATGCCGGTCGTGACCGAGGCGAAGAAGGCCGCGCGCGCGCTGCGCTGGGCGGTGGGCGAGATGGAGAAGCGCTACAAGCTGCTGGCGCAGGTGGGCGCGCGCAACATCAACACGTACAACGACCGCGTCTCGGGCGGAAAGCTGCCGCCCGCCGAGGGCGAGGAGAAGCCGCCGGAGCGGCTGTCGTACGTGGTCGTGGTCGTGGACGAGTTCGCGGACCTCATGGTTCAAGTACCGGGTGAGGTGGAGGAGCCGATCGCGCGGCTGGCGCAGATGGCGCGCGCCGTGGGCATCCACCTCGTGCTCGCGACGCAGCGGCCGAGCGTCGACGTCATCACCGGCGTCATCAAGGCGAATTTCCCGAGCCGCATCGCGTTCCGTGTGGCGAGCAAGGTGGACTCGCGCACCGTGCTCGACATGAACGGCGCCGAGAACCTGCTCGGCATGGGCGACATGCTGTTCCTGCCTTCAGGCAAGGCGGACCCGTACCGTGTGCACGGCGCGTTCGTCACCGAGGAGGAGGCGACGCGCGTCGTGGACTTCTGGCGCGCGAAGGCCGCGGCGGCCGCGGCGCCGCCGCCGCCGCTCGCCACCGAGGTGAACGTCGTCGATGAGGACGATGAGGACGAAGCGGGCGACGATTTCATG
>DATNFC010000005.1:0-17492 GCA_035606545.1 Candidatus Methylomirabilota bacterium | reverse complement strand
CTCCGCCATCACCAGCACGCGCTGGTCGGTCTCGACCATCTGGCGCAGCGTCGGCCACGGCGGCTTCGCCGCGCCGCGGTAGACGAAGTCGACGAGCCCGCTCTCCTTGAAGCAGCGCTCGATATCCTGCGGCTTCACGCTCTCGTCCTGGATGACGATGATGATGACCTCGCCCGGGTTCGCGACGAGGAAGTCGCGCATGTCGCGGAGCACGGGGACGAGCTTGAGTGCCCCCAGCTCACAGAAGCCGTGGCACATGTAGACGTCGCGCTTGCCGCCCTCCTTGCCGGCGATGCGGTCGCGGATGCGCAGCACCGCCTCCATGCCCTCCTTGCCGAGCGCGGCCTCGTATTTGGCCATCGCCGCTTTCTCGTCCTCGAGCTCGGTCTTCACCTTGTCGCCCACGGGCACGCCGTAGTGCGCGTCGATCAGGAACCCACGCACGCCGTCGGCGAGCTGCTTGTCGATGCCCGCGCTCTGGCTGGGAAACATCCAGCCGGGCACGTCGGCGCCGCCCATGGAGTTGTGCGACGTGGGGAAGACGACCTGGTCGAGGCGCCGGTCGCAGAGCGTCGGCGAGCCGTTGCACGCGGTGATCGCCTCGTGATCGGCCGGGGCCGCGGTCGCGCGCACGAGCCACCACGATGCGCCCGCAAGCAGCACGACCGCGACCGCGCCCACGACCACGACGGCGCTCGCGCGCGGCCGCTGCCGCTCGGTCGGAGCGGCGCGTTCGAGCTGCGGCAGCAGGTGGAGCGCCGCGACGAACGCCTCGCGCAAACCCGCGAACCCGACCGCGAGCCCCGCGATCCACGCCGCCACCATGAGCGAGGGGGAAGGCCACAGGAGCAGCGCCGCGCCGGCCGCCGTGAGCAGCAGGCCGCGCGCCAGCCGCAACCGCATCAGCGGCTGCGATCCGTAGAGGAAGTGACGCGCGCGCACCGCCATGCGGCCGAGCGCGACGCGTTCGAGCAGCGACGCCGACGCGGCCGCGAGCACCAACCCGCCGAGCGAGAGCCCGATCGCCCACGCCATGAGGCCGCTCAGGAACGCCGTCGCCAGCCCCGCAAGCGCCGGCGTGTTCTGCTCGCGCCGGGCGAACAGTCCCACCAGGTCGCCGCCGAAATGCGCCGCGATCGCGAACACCACGCCGATGCCGGCGAGTGCCAGGCCGATGCGCACGATCGCCCAGCGGTGGCTGCGCGCGAGCGAGGCGCTGGCCGCGCACAGCAGCAACCCGAGCACGAGCAGCGCGAACGTCCCGGCGCGCATGCGGTTCGCGAACCGCGCCAGGCGCACGGTGCGCTCGCCGCCGGGCAGCGAAGCCAGCTGCCCGAGCGCCGCGGAGAGGCGGGGCGGGATCTTCTTCGCCAGGCCCGGATGCGTCTCCGCCATGCTCTGGAGCAGGAGGTCGAGGTCCTGGACGCTGAGGACGATCTCCTGGCCCGTGCCCGAGAGGATCGCGTGGTGGACGAGGCGCGCGCTCCGGCGCACCGCCGCTCGGAACGGGGGTGTGGTGACCACGCTTCGACCCACTCCGACCAGGATCGGGCGCAGGCCCACGAGGTCGGGCTTCGCCTTGATCACCGCATCGGCGATCTGCTCCGAGACGAAGTTCGCGACCCGCGGGTCCTCGAGGCTCGAGGCGACGCGTGCGGCGAACGCGCCCTCGTTGAATAGCGACCGCGTGGCGTAGCCCATCAACAGGGCAAGGAGGATCAACAGCACGCCGACGACCCCGCACAGCGTTGCGAAGAGCCTGCGCATCGGGTTCGCGGCCAAGCGATCCTCCGATTAGAGCGTCGCCTGCACGCCGACGCTGAACGTGGTGTCCAACTTCTCGAGCCCCGGCAGCGGCTGGTTCCGGTAGCTCAGGTCGTAACCCACCTTGAGCGCGAGCACGCCCGCGATCGGCGCCGTGAGCGAGAAGCGTGCGTTGCCTTCGCTGTCCTCGGTGTCCTTCAGGTTCAGCAGGTAGGCGCCGCGCGCCTCGAAGCGCGACTTCTGCGCGAAGTCGTAGCCGTACACGGCCGCGCCGCGGGCGGTGCCGAAGTTCTGCTCCTCTGCCAGCGTCGTCGTGCGCTGATTCAAGCCCGCGCCGGCCTCGATGTCCAAGGAGTGCGGCTTCGTGATCACGGCCTTCCACGACAGGCCCACGCCTTCGTCGAACTGCCGCGAGATGCCCGCGAACGTGTTGCGCCGCCAGGCCGCGAGCCCGTAGGCGGAGAGCCGCGGCCCCAGGCCGCGGTCCGCGCGCACGCCGAAGCCATAGCGTCCCGCCGACTCGACGCCGTCCGTCTCGCCCCACACGGCGCCGGCCTCCTGTGCGAACAGCCAGATGCCGGCCTTGTGCTCGAGCTTGTCCGAGGCGGTCACCGTGGTGACGTCCGAGTTGCCGCCGGTCTTCACGTAGCCCAGGTCCGCGGTGAGCTTCGTCGGCCGCGTGGGTTCCTGCGCGGCGGCGAGCGAGGGCAGGGCGGCGAGCAGGAGCAGTACGGCGTACCGGATCGGGTGCGGCACGATGCCTCCTTGGGTTCGGTTCACGCTTCTCTGCGCAGGCGGCCGCGGTCCACCTTGCCGAGGTGCGTGCGCGGCAGCGCGTCCACGAACGTCACCTCGCGCGGCGCCTTGTAGGCGTCCAGGCGCTCGCGCACGAACGCCTGCAGCTCGGCATCGAGCCCGGCGCGCCGCTCGCGGGCGACCACGAACGCCACCGGCTTCGTGAGCCCGTTCGCGTCCGCGCGGCCCACCACGGCCGCCTCCACGACCGCCGCGTGCTGGAGCAGGCAGCCCTCCACCTCGGCGGGGGCGAGCCACTTGCCCGAGACCTTGAGCAGCTCGTCGCCGCGGCCGCAGTAGGTGACGTAGCCGTCCTCGTCCATCGCGATCAGGTCGCCGGACACGTACCACTCGCCGCGAAACGCCTGCTGCGTGCGCTCGAGCTGCTGCCAGTAGCCGAGCGCGCGCGAGCCGCCGCGCACCCACAGCCAGCCGGTCTCGCCGCGAGGCAGTTCGCGGCCGTCGTCGTCGCAGACGCGCACGTCGAAGCCGGGCACGACCTGGCCGAGCGTGCCGGCGCGCGCGGCGCCCGGGCGGTTGCTGATGAAGATGTGCCACATCTCCGCGGTGCCGAGGCCGTCCAGGAGCTCGACGCCGAACGTGTCGCGCCAGCGTCGATCCAGCTCCACGGGCAGCGCCTCGCCGGCCGACGTCACCACGCGCAGCGAGGCCGTGTCGGCGCGCGAGGCGCCCGGGTGCCCTGCCATCTTGTGGATCATGGCCGGCACGTTCACGAGCACGGTGGGACGAAACTGCCGCAGGCGCGCGAACACGCTCTCGGCCGTGGCCGGCTCGGGGTAGAGCGCAACGCTCGCGCCGACCGAGAACGGGAAGAAGAGGTTCGAACCGGTGGCGTAGCCGAAGTAGAGCTTCGGGACGCTCAGCGTGATGTCGTCCTCGCGATAGCCGATCACGCCGTGTCCATAGAGCCGGGTGGTGTTGGCAAAGCTGGCATGCGTCTGCACCACGGCCTTCGGCCGTCCGGTCGTCCCGCCCGAGAACAGCCACAGCGCCGGGTCGTCCTTGTGCGTGTCGAACGTCGCGAGCCCGGGCGGCGAGTTCGCGAGGCGCGTGACGAATGCCGGATCGTCCGCCACGAGCAGCGACATCGCGGTCGGCAGGCCGCGCGCGGCTTCCGCGAACGTGGCCGCGCACGCGGCCACCGTGACCACCGCGCGCGCACGCGTGTACTCGATGAAGTAGCGCGCGTCGGCCGCCGGCAGCCCCGGGTTCACCATGACCACGACCGCGCCCAGCTTGAGCGTGCCGAACAGTGCGCCCACGAAGTCGGGCGTGTCGGGGAGCGCGATCAGCACGCGCTGCTCACAGCACACGCCAGCTCCGGCGAGCACGTGCGCCCAGCGCTCGGCGAGCACCTGCACGTCACGGAACGTCAGCGTGCCCGTGTCGGTATGCAGCGCCACGCGCTCGCCGCGGCCCTCGTTCACACGCGCATCGAGGAAACGCTCGGCGATGTTGAGCCGTTCGGGCAGCGCATCGGACGCCGGGCCGGCTGCGGCGTGTTCCGGGAGCGTGGTAGGGTGCGGGCGCATCCGCGGCATCATGACCGCCGGCCCGCGCGGCCGGCAAGGGGCAGCTCGTTCGCGAACCTCAAGGAAGTACGCGCGATGGCAATCCGTGAACTGGCCGAACTCACCTGGGAGGAGGTGCGCGACCTGGATCGCGCGCGCACCGTGGCGCTGCTCCCGGTGGGCGCGATCGAGGCCCACGGCCCGCACCTGCCGCTCGGAACCGACAACCTGATCGCGGTGGCGATGGCCCGCTCGGCGGCGGCGAAGCTGGCCGCGCACGGGTTGGATGCGGTGATCCTGCCGGCGTTGGCTTTCTCCGCCGCACCGTTCGGCGCCGCGTTCGCGGGGACGCTGTCGGCGACGCCGGCGACGATCGCCGCGCTCATCGCCGATCTCGCGGTCGAGGTGGCGCGCCACGGGTTCGCGGCGCTGGCGATCGCGAACGCGCACCTGGACCCGGCCCATTTGAAATCGCTCGCCGAGGCCCAACGCCTCGCGGCCGCGCGCGGCGCGACGCGGCTCATCAGCCCCGACCTCACCCGGCGCGAATCGGCCGCGCGGTTGGGCGAAGAGTTCCGAAGCGGCGCCTGCCACGCCGGACGCTACGAGGGCTCGGTGGTGCTGGCGACCCGTCCGGAGCTGGTGCGCAGCGCGATCGCACGCTCGCTGCCGCCGGTGCCCGCGTCGCTGTCGCAGGCGATCCGCGATGGACGAACGACGTTCGCGGACGCGGGCGGCCCGCGCGCGTACTTCGGCGCACCCGCGGAAGCCACGGCGGAGGAGGGCGCGCGCACGATCGAGGTGCTGGGCGACATTCTTTCCGAAGCCGTGCACGCTGCCCTCGCGCGGGAGAAGGCTTCGTGAGCCCGCTGGGCACGCTGGCCGGCCGCGGCGCCGTGGTGACCGGCGGCGGCAGCGGCATCGGCGCCGGGATCGCCGCGACCCTGGCCACGGCGGGTGCGAATGTCATCGTCGCCGCGCGCACGGCGTCGGAGGTGGAGGCCGTGGCGTCGCGACTGCGGGCCGTGGGGGGCAGGGCGTGGGGCGTGACGTGCGACGTCGCGGACGAGGCGCACGTGCGCACGCTCGCCGCGCGCGCGTTCCAGCACGCGAGCACGGTCGACGTCCTCGTCAACGCGGCGGGCGACGGCGGTGCGGCGCCGTTCGAGAAGCTGACGCTCGCCGACTGGCGCACGATGCTCGATGCCCACGCCACCGGCACGTTCCTGTGCACGCGGCAGTTCGCGCCGGCAATGCGCGAGCGGGGCTTCGGCCGCGTGATCAACGTCGCCAGCGTCGCCGGCGTCGAGGGCGCGCGCTACATCGCGCACTACGCGGCGGCGAAGCACGCGGTCGTGGGCTTCACGCGCTCGGTCGGCCTCGAGCTCGCGGGCAGCGGCGTCACGATCAACGCACTCTGCCCCGGCTACGTGGACACGCCGATGACGCAGCGCACGATCGCGAACGTGGTGGAGAAGACCGGCCGCTCGCCCGAGGCGGCACTGGCCTCGGTGCTGGCGTCCGCGCAGCAGGAGCGGCTGCTCACGGTGGCCGAAGTGGCCGCCGCGGCGCTCGAGCTCTGCGGCGAGGCCGCGGCGACGACGAACGGCAGGGCGATCATGCTGATGCCGAAGGGGGATGCGTGCATCTCGAGATCGTGAACCCGGCGTCGTTGGGCGCGCCGAAGGGTTGGAACCACGGCGTGATCGCGCCGCTCGAGGGCCGGCTGCTGTTCGTGGCCGGCATGGCGGGGTGGAGCGCAAGCCTCGACGGCGAGCCGGCTGGATTCGCCGACCAGTTCGCGCGCGCGCTCGACCAGGTGCTCACCGTGGTGCGCGAAGCGGGCGGCGAGGCGTCCGACGTGGCCCGCATGACCGTGTACGTGACCGATCTCACCGAGTACCGCGCGTCGCTGCCGGCCTTGGGCGAGGCCTGGCGCCAGCGCTTCGGCCGGCACTATCCGGCCATGGCCCTGCTCGAGGTGAGCGGCCTCGTGGACCGCGGCGCCAAGCTGGAGATCGAGGCCACGGCCGTGCTCGCGGGAAGGAGGCAGCCGTGAGCGTCAACGTCAAATCGTTCCGCTACGAGTACGACGTCGAGACGGGCGTGGCCACGATCACGCTCGACCGGCCGGAGCGCCTGAACGCGCTCACGTTCGAGGCTTACGCCGAGCTGCGCGACACGTTCGCCGCGCTCGACACCGAGCCGGGTGTGCGCTGCGTGCTGCTCACGGGCTCCGGACGCGGCTTCTGCTCGGGCGGCGACGTCGAGGACATCATTGGAAAGCTGTTCGGCCGGTCGGCCGAACAGCTGCTCGAGTTCACGCAGATGACGTGCGACGTGGTCGCGAACATGCGGCGCTGCCGGCGGCCGATCGTGGCCGCGGTGAACGGCACCGCGGCCGGCGCCGGCGCCGTGCTCGCGGCGGCGAGCGACATCCGGTTCGCATCCGACGCCGCCAGGATCGCGTTCCTGTTCGTGAAAGTCGGGCTCTCGGGCGCGGACATGGGCATCTCGTGGCTGCTGCCGCGGCTCGTGGGACAGGGGAACGCGAGCGAGCTGCTGTTCACCGGCGACTTCATCACCGCGCAGCGCGCGTACGAGATGGGGCTCTACCAGCGCGTGCTGCCTGCCGACCAGCTGCTGCCGGCGGCGCGGGCGTTCGCCGAACTGCTCTCGCGCGGCCCCGCCGATGCGCTCGCGGTGAGCAAGCGGGCGATCGCGCTGGAGTCGCACATGACGCTCGAGCAGGCGCTCGACCACGAGGCGCGTGTGCAGGCCGAGCTGATGGTCCACCCCGATTACCGCGAGGCGTTCGAGGCCTTCCGCGCCAAGCGCAGCCCGACGTTCCGGTGACCCTGCCCGACCTGTCGCCGATCCGCGCGTTCCTCGACGAACGCCACGCGGCGCTCGCCACCTCGGTGTCATCGTTCGCGGAGCTCGAGCTGCGCGAGCGGCCGGAACCCGCGGATGACGCGGCGGCCCGTCGCGAGGCGCGCACGCTGCTGGCCGCGATGGGCACGGCAGGCGTGCTCGCGCCGCTCGCGGCCATGGACTGGCGCGGCTGCTGTCTCGCACGCGAGGCGCTGGCGGCGGCCTCGCCGCTCGCGGACGCGGTGTTTGCGCTCCAGGGGTTGGGGCTCGTACCCATCTTGGTCTCGGGCAACGCCGCGATGCGCGAACGCTGGCTCGCGCCCACGCTCGACGGCCGCGCGATGGCCGCGTTCGCGATGACCGAGCCCGAGGCCGGCTCCGACGTGGCGTCGCTCGCGACGCGCGCGCGACGCGATTCGGACCACTACGTGCTCGACGGCGGCAAGTGCTTCATCTCAAACGCCGGGATCGCGGACTACTACACCACGTTCGCGACGCTCGACCCGGCGGCCGGGAGCCGCGGCATCTGCTGCTTCGTCGTACCCGCGGACACGCCCGGGCTGCGCTTCGTCCGCTCTCAGGTCCTCTCCGCGCCGCACCCGCTCGGCGAGATCGCGTTCGAGGGCTGCCGTGTGCCGGCGGCGAACCGGCTGGGCGAGGAGGGGAAGGGCTTCGCGCTGGGCCTGAAGACGCTCGACCGCCTGCGCGCAACGGTGGGCGCCGCCGCCTGCGGTATGGCCGCGCGCGCGCTCGCGGAGGCGCTGGCCCACGCGCGCTCGCGGAAACAGTTCGGCAAGGCACTCGGCGAGTTCCAGCTCGTCCAGGAGAAGCTCGCGCGCATGGCCACCGAGCTCACCGCTGCGCGCCTGCTCGTCTACCGCGCCGCGCATGCGGCCGACAGCGGCGCCGAGCGGGTGACGCTCGAGGCGGCGATGGCGAAGCTCCACGCCACCGAGGCCGCACAGCGCATCGTCGACGACGCGGTGCAGATCCTCGGCGGCAAGGGCGTGCTCGCGTCGAGCAGCGTCGATCGACTCTATCGCTCGGTGCGCGCGCTTCGCATCTACGAGGGGACGAGCGAGGTGCAGCACCTGGTCATCGCCGGACTGCTGCTCAGGGATGACAAGGCGTGAGCGCCTGGAACGCCGTCCGTTCGCGAGCGATGTCGTCGCAGGCGGTGCAGCACTCATGAAGATCACCTGCATCGGCGGCGGGCCGGCGGGGCTGTTCTTCGCCTCGCTCATCAAGCAGGCCGATCCCCGGCACGACGTGACCGTGTTCGAGCGCAACCGGCCAGACGACACGTTCGGCTTCGGCGTGGTGTTCTCGGATGCCACCGAGGAAGCTCTCGCCAAGGCCGATCCGCTCATCACGCAGGCCATGGGCCGGCACGCACACCGCTGGGATGACATCGAGGTCCACCACCGCGGCGAGACGCTCGTTTCCACCGGCCACGGCTTCTCCGGGCTCTCCCGGCGCACGCTGCTCACGTTGCTGCACGAGCGTTGCCGCGACGCGGGCGTGCACCTGTGCTTCGGCCACGAGGTGTTCGAGCCCGAGCGGCGCCGCGACGCAGACCTGGTGGTGGCGGCGGACGGCGTGAACTCGGTCGTCCGCGAGCGCTACCGCGCCGCGTTCGCGCCGCAGGTCGACGAGCGCCCGAACCGGTTCGTGTGGCTGGGCACCACGCGGCCGTTCCCGGCCTTCACGTTTTACTTTAAGTCCGATTCGCACGGGCTCTGGCGCGTACACGCCTACCAGTACGAGCCCGGGGCATCCACGTTCATCGTCGAGGCCACCGAGGCGACCTGGCTGGCCGCGGGCCTCGACCGCGTGGACGAACTCGGCACGATCGCGTTCTGCGAGCGGCTGTTCGCCGACGAGCTGCAGGGGCATCGGCTGGTCTCGAACCGCTCCATCTGGCGGCGCTTCCCGACGGTGCGCAACGAACACTGGCACCACGGGAACGTGGTGCTCATGGGCGACGCGGCGCACACCGCCCATTTCTCCGTGGGCTCCGGCACGAAGCTCGCGATGGAGGACGCGATCGCCCTCGCCGCGGCGCTCCGCGAGCACGCTCGCGTTCCCGACGCGCTTGCCGCGTACGAGGCCGCGCGGCGGCCGGCGGTGGAGAGCCTGCAGCGCGCGGCGCAGGTGAGCCTGCAGTGGTTCGAGGACACCGAGCGTTACATGACGCTCGAGCCCATCCAGTTCGCGTTCACGCTGTTGACGCGCAGTCTTCGCGTGACACATGAGAATCTCAAGCTGCGCGACCCGGCATTCGTGCGCCGCGTGGACACGTGGTTCGCCGACAAGGCGTTCGTGGCGGCGGGCGTGGCGCCGCCGGCACCCGAGGCGCCGTCGCCCACGGCACTCAAGGCGGCGGCGGCGCCGGCCTCCTTACTCAAGGCGGCGCCCGCCCCCTCACTCAAGGCGGCGCCGGGCCCCTCGCTCAAGGCGGCGCCGGAGGCGCCGCCGCCTCCAATGTTCACGCCGTTCAAGCTGCGCGAGATGCTGCTCGCGAACCGTGTCGTGGTCTCGCCGATGTGCCAGTACACGGCTGAGGACGGCATGCCGGGCGAATGGCACCTCGTGCACCTGGGCTCGCGCGCGATCGGCGGCGCCGGCCTCGTGGTCGCAGAGATGACCGATGTGAGCGCCGAGGCACGCATCACGCCGTGGTGCACCGGGCTGTGGGAGCCCAAGCAGGCCGACGCCTGGCGGCGCATCGTCGACTTCGTGCATGCGAACTCGCATGCGAAGATCGCCATGCAGCTCGGCCATGCCGGCCGCAAGGGCGCGACGATGAAGATGTGGGAGGGCGACAACGAGCCGTTGCCATCGGGCGGCTGGCCGGTGGTCTCGGCCTCGCCGCTTCCGTACAAGCCCTACAGCCCCGTGCCGCGCGAGGTCACCGCCGCCGACATGCGCACGATCGTCGCCGAGTACGTGAGCGCCGCGCAGCTCGCGGAGCGCGCCGGCTTCGACATGCTCGAGCTGCACATGGCGCACGGCTACCTGCTCGCGAGCTTCATCTCGCCGCTCACGAACCAGCGCCGCGACGCCTACGGCGGGGCGCTCGAGCAGCGGCTCCGCTTCCCGCTCGAGGTGTTCGACGCCGTGCGCGCCGCATGGCCCGCCGCGAAGCCGATGAGCGTGCGTATCTCGGCCGTGGACTGGTTCCCGGGCGGTCACGGCCCCGCGGACGCGGTCGACGTCGCGCGTGCATTCCACGCCCACGGCTGTGACGCCATGGACGTCTCCGCCGGCCAGACCATCGAGGACCAGCGGCCGGTCTACGGCCGGCTGTTCCAGACGCCGTTCGCCGACCGCATCCGCCACGAGGTGGGCATCGCCACGATGGCAGTGGGCAACATCTCGTCGTACACCGACGTCAACACCATCCTCGCGGCGGGTCGCGCCGACCTCTGCCTGCTCGCGCGCGCCCACCTCTGGGATCCCTACTGGACGCGGCACGCCGCGTACGAACTGGGATGGCCGCTGCGCTGGCCCGGCCAGTACGCCACGCTCGACCGCTATCGCCCGCGCTTCACCTCCACGTAGCCCGAGGACGCACCATGCCGGTCACGTATTCCAGCTATCTCAAGATCGACGAGCTGCTCGCGCTCCAGCAGCCGCTCTCGGACGGGCCCGAGCACGACGAGATGCTGTTCATCGTCATCCACCAGGTCTACGAGCTGTGGTTCAAGGAGATGATCCACGAGCTGGAGTTCCTGGTGAACGAGCTGCAGGGCGTCGAGGTGGCGCGCGCGCAGCACACGCTGAAGCGCGTGCTCACGATCCTCAAGGTGCTGGTCCACCAGATCGACATCCTCGAGACCATGACGCCGCTCGAGTTCCTGTCGTTCCGCGAGCGGCTGGAGTCGGGGAGCGGGTTCCAGAGCTTGCAGTTTCGCGAGTTGGAGTTCCTGTTGGGGAACAAGCGCCCCGAGGCGGTGAAGCGCTACGAGGAGGGAACCCCCGCGCGCGTCCGGCTCGAGCGCCGCTTCAACTCGCCCACGCTGTGGGACGCGTTCCTGCGCTACCTGAGCGGGCGGGGCCACGCGGTCCCCGCCGGCGCGCTGCGCCGCGACGTGACGCAGATCCCGGCCGCAGACCCCTCGCTCCACCCGCTGCTGGTCCAGGTCTACCGCACCGACCAGGACGCCCGCGCCATCTGCGAGCGGCTCGTGGACCTGGACGAGGGGCTGATGGAGTGGCGCTACCGGCACGTGAAGATGGTGGAGCGGACGATCGGCACGCGTCGCGGCACCGGCGGCTCGGCCGGCGCCGGGTACTTGAAGACCACGCTCGACCAGCCGCTGTTCCCCGACCTGTGGCAGATCCGCACCGAGCTGTGAGCGCGGCCGCCCCCGCGCTCGAGTCGATCCGCGGCACGCCGAACGCGCTCGCGCCGCACTACTCGCGCTTCGACGTCGCGAGCCGGCTGCTGTTCACCGGCCACTCGCACCAGGCGTGGCCTGACGCCACGCGCGAGGCCCAGCTCGAGGCCTGGGACGACGCGGCGGGACATGCGGACGAGAAGTGGGAGCGCGCGTTCGCCAAGGCCGACCGCGTGCGCACGGGCTTCGCGCGGCTGCTGGGCTGCGCCGCGGACGAGGTGGCGCTGGGCACGAGCACGCACGAACTGGTCGTGCGCTTCCTCTCCGCGCTGCCGCTCGGGAAGCGTCCCCGCCTGCTCACGACCGACGGGGAGTTCCACACGCTGCGCCGCCAGTTGGACCGGCTCGCGGAGGCCGGCGTCGTGGAGCTCGAGAGGGTCGCGGCCCAACCCGCGGCATCGCTGGCCGAGCGGCTGGCCGCGCGCGTCGACGACCGCACCGCCGCGGTGCTGGTCTCGAGCGTGCTGTTCGAGAGCGCCCACGTCGTCCCCGGGCTCGGCAGCCTGGCCACGGCCTGCGCGCGCGCCGGCGCCCAACTGCTCGTGGACGCGTACCACCATCTGAACGTCGTGCCGTTCGACGTGGCGCGGGAGGGCCTCGAGGGCGCGTTCATCACCGGCGGCGGCTACAAGTACTGCCAGCTTGGCGAGGGCAACTGTTTCCTGCGCGTGCCACGCGGCACCGAGTTGCTCCCCGTCGTCACCGGCTGGTACAGCGAGTTCGCGGCGCTCTCCGAGCGGCCGCGTGGCGCCGTGCCGTTCGGGGCCGGGCCGGCGCGCTGGGCGGGGGCCACGTACGATCCTGTGAGCCACTACCGCGCCGCGCGCGTGTTCGATTTCTTCGCCGAGCTTGGCCTGTCGCCCGAGTGGTTGCGGACGGTGAGCCGTCACCAGGTCGGCCGGCTCGCGGAGCGGTTCGACGCGCTCGGGCTCGACCCGCACGTGGTGGCGCGCGACCGCTCGACGCCGGCCGAGCGCGTCGCCGGCTTCCTCGCGCTTCGCTCGCCGTCCGCGGGCCTCCTCTCGCACCGGCTGCGTGCGAGCGGCGTATGGACCGACTTCCGCGGCGACGTGCTGCGGCTGGGTCCGGCGCCGTACCTGAGCGACGCCCAGCTCGATTCAGCGATGGCCGCGCTCGGCGAGATCGCGTCGCGCCGCTGAGCTGCCAGACCGGCACCGCGGGGCCGCACCATTGGCTTGCGGGCGACGATGGCGTGCAGGTAGCTTGCGTGACCTATCTTGGGGGGATCCGATGGCCCGCACCCGTTGCCTGTTCGCCGCACTCGCCCTCGCCGCCGGCATCGCCGGCTGCACCGGAGCGCCGAAGCCCACCGCCACCGCCGCGGGCGGCCTCGACCGGACGATCCTGCCGATCCCCGAGCCGGCGGCGCCGAGCATCACCACCGCGGACGCGCGCAAGGCCACGCCGCCACCCCGATTCGAGGTGACGGCGCCGAAGGGCGCGCCGAACGTTGTGGTCGTGCTTCTCGATGACATCGGGTTCGGGGCGGCAAGCGCGTTCGGCGGACCCATCCGCATGCCGATGCTCGACTCGCTCGCGGGCCAGGGCCTGCGCTACACGCGCTTCCACACCACGGCGCTCTGCTCGCCCACGCGCATGGCGCTGCTCACGGGCCGCAACCACCACGTCACGAACACCGGCGCCATCATGGAGCTCGCGACCGCGTTCCCCGGCAACACGGGCGTGCGTCCGCAGTCGGTGGCCCCGGTCGCGGAAATGCTGCGGCTGAACGGCTACAGCACGGCGGCGTTCGGCAAGTACCACGAGACGGCACCGTGGGAGGTGTCGGTGTCGGGCCCGTACGACCGCTGGCCGACGCACAGCGGGTTCGACAAGTTCTACGGCTTCATCGGCGGCGAGACGAACCAGTGGTCTCCGTCGCTCTACGACGGCAGCATCCGGGTGGAGCCGCCGCACACGCCCGGATACCACCTCACGACCGACCTCACCGACCACGCCATCGAGTGGATGCGGTTCCAGCACGCGATGACGCCCGACAAGCCGTTCTTCGTCTACTTCGCCACGGGAGCGCTGCACGCGCCGCACCACGTCCCCGCGGAATGGATCCAGAAGTACCGCGGGCAGTTCGGCATGGGCTGGGACAGCCTGCGCACGCGGATCCTCCGCCGCCAGCTCGAGATGGGCGTGGTCCCGCCCGGCACGGAGCTCACGGCGCGGCCGCCGGAGATCGGCCCCTGGGACACGCTGTCGGCCGAGCGCAAGCGGCTGTTCGAGCGCCAGATGGAGGTCTACGCCGGCTTCGGCGAGCAGACCGATCACGAGGTCGGGCGGCTCGTGCAGGCGCTGCATGACATGCAGGTGTTCGACAACACGCTGTTCATCTACATCGTCGGCGACAACGGTGCGAGCGCCGAGGGCGGCCCGGACGGCACGTACAACGAGACGCTGGCGCTGAACGGCATCGTCAGCGACGTGCGCTCGCAGCTCGGCCACATCGACGAGTGGGGCGGGCCGAACACGTTCCCGCACTTCGCCGTGGGCTGGGCGCACGCGCTGGACACGCCGTTCCAGTGGACGAAGCAGGTGGCGTCGCACTTCGGCGGCACGCGCAACGGCATGGTCGTCTCGTGGCCGGCGCGGATCCGGGCGCACGGCGAGTTCCGCACGCAGTTCCACCACGTCATCGACATCGCGCCCACGGTGCTCGAGGCCGCCGGCCTGCCGCAGCCCACGAGCGTGAACGGCGCGAAGCAGACGCCGATGGACGGCGTGTCGATGGTGTACTCGTTCGGCGACGCGAATGTCGCCGGGGCGCGCCGGACCCAGTATTTCGAGATGTTCGGGAACCGCGCCATCTATCACGACGGCTGGGTCGCGGCCACGCGCCACTCGATCCCGTGGGTCATGGGCCAGCTGCCGCCGTTCGAGCAGGACCGCTGGGAGCTCTACGACGTCGCGAACGACTTCAGCGAGTCGAACGACCTGGCGGCGAAGAACCCGGCGAAGCTGACCGAGCTGAAGAAGCTGTTCGAGCAGGAGGCGATCCGGAACCACGTCTACCCGCTCGACGACCGCCGCTCCGAGCGCTTCGACCCGTCCATCGCCGGCCGGCCGGACCTGCTCGGCCCGCGCACGTCGCTGACGCTGTACGAGGGGATGGAGGGGATCAACCCGAACGCGTTCATCAATACGATGCGGCGCTCGTACACCGTCACCGCCGAGGTGGAGCTGCCCGGCGCCGGCGCCCACGGCGTCATCCTCTCGAACGGCGGTCGCTTCGGCGGCTTCGCGCTCTACATGAAGGCGGGGAAGGCCGTCGAGGTCTACAACTTCGCCGGGCTCGCGCGCACGTCGGTGACTTCGGGCGTCCTCGGGCCGGGCAGGCACACGATCCGGTACGAGTTCGCCTACGACGGTGGCGCACCGGGCTCGGGCGGCCTGAGCACACTGTTCGTGGACGAGAAGAAGGCAGGGGAGGCGCGCATCGACCGCACGCTGCCGTTCTTCCTCTCCGACGAGGGCGTGAGCGTGGGCCACGACGAGGAGACGCCGGTGACCGACGACTACGCGCAGGGAGAGAATCGGTTCAGCGGTCGCATCCTGAGCGTGACCGTGGCGACGAAGGCTCCTCCGACGCGCTGACGGGACCGGCGCCCGTCCGGCTCAGCCCCCGGTGAGGCTCATGTGCAGCCGCACCGTGCCCGCGGGCGGCGCCGAGGGGGCGGGCGGGGCGGCCTCGGTGGAGTCCGCCTCGACGCTGCTCCGCCACGATTCCTCGGCGGCCTGCTGCTCGCGCGACACGCCGCGCTCGACCACGAACACACGGTCCGCCGTGACCTTCGTGTTGCGCAGCACGCGCTCCTTGACCGCCGACGCGCGCGCCTGCCCGAGTTGCGCCAACTCGGCGGCGCTGACGAGGATGCTCGCCCGCACGCGCGTCTCCATCGACTTGACGCGCTCGGCCTCAGCGGCCAGCGACGCCGAGTCGGGGAGCGCCTTGCCCTTCGGCCGCTTCGCGAGCGGCGAGGGCGGGGCGGGACCGAATCGCGACGCGTACACGGCGGAAAGAACTCGCGCGTACGATGCCGGATCGAGCGTCGCGGTCGTGTCCACCGGCTGGCCGCGCTTCGCCTCGGCGCGGCGCGCGGCCATGAGCGCTTCCTGGAAGCGCCGCTCGAGGATCGCCAGCGAATCCTGCGCCGCGTCCACGGTCTCGTGGATCTCGAGCTGGAGGCCGGGCCGGTCGGCGAGCGCGCTCCCCACCTTGTCGACGCGCAGTCCTTGCGACTCCGCGAGCAAGGCGCTCCCAGCCTGGAAGTCCACGGCGCTGTAGTCGGTGTCGGCCCCGCCGCCGACCAGCGCCCCGAGCAGCTTGAACGGCGACGACACCGCTTTCACGAGCAGGTTGATCAGCACCTTGAGGATGATGCGTCCGACGCTGAACTTGGGATCGTCCAGGTTGCCGTGCACGGGGATATCGAGGTCGATGTTGCCCTCGCTGTCCTTCAACAGGGCCAGCGCGAAGCGCACCGGCAGCTTCGTGGCCTCGGCGCTCTCCACCTTCTCGCCGAGCGTGAACTGGTTCAGGAACACCTTGTTCGCACCCTTGAGCTCGCGCCCGGCCACCTTGTAGTTCAGGTCGAGCGAGAGCTTGCCCTTCTCGATCCGATAGCCCATGAACCGGCCCGAATACGGCGTGAACGTGGTCAGCTCGATGTCCTTGAACGACAGGCTCACATCGGTGTTGCCCCGCTCGTTGAGCGGGTTGACCGTGCCGGCGATCCTGACCGGCGAGTCGCTCGAGACCTGGCCATCCAACTCGATCACGCCGTGCGCCGCCTCGTTGGACGACAGCTCGCGGATCGAGCCCTCGAGCTTGTGGATGCCGGTCGCGAACGTGGGCGTGAGCGATTGGTCGGCGAAGTCCATTGTGCCGTCGTGCACCGCGATGCGGTCGATCCGCACCGGCCCCGTGTCGGGCGCAGCGCTCCGGAACACCGCGGGCAGCGAGTCGGGCGGGATCGCGAGCATCTGCAGATTGGCGACCCGGTCGGAGCCCACCGTCGCGCGCAGGTAGGGGCGAAGCAGCGCCACCTCCTTCAACTCCGTGCGCGCGGGCATCGACTGCCAGCGCATCCCCTTCAAGCTCAGCGCCTGCCACTTGAGCACGTCCTGGTGGAGCTTCGCGTCCTGGCAGGCGAAGTCGCCCACGGTCGCATCGCCGTCGAAGCGCAGCTGCGGCTCGCGGCCGCCGGGCGCCGCCAGGCGCAGGCGGCCCGTGGCGAACGCCGCGCCGCTCACGAGCACGAGGTGGCTGTAGAGGCCGACGTACGGCTGCACCTCGCTCAACTCGAAGCCGCGCGCGTCCAGCTCGAGATCCGCCGCCATCGGGTCGAGCACGATCGTGCCCCTGGCGCTCGCGGTGCCGATCGAGGACAGGCTGCACGCGGCAGCGATCGGGAGGCGCGCGCCCCTGGCCGTGCTGAAGCTGTCGGCGTCCAGGCTCACGCCGCGGAACTCGAGCCGGGCGGGCGGCGCCAGCCGGCGGTCCTCCTGCGATACCCGCCAGCCCGAGGCGCGCAGTTGGGCGATCTCCATCGTCCACGGCGGCGGCGCGCCGGGCGCGGGCGGGTTGGCCCACGACTCCATGAGCGGATGGCCGTCGGGCTCGAGGACCGAGAGGAACCGTCCGCCCGTCGTCGTGACGCTGCCGAGCGAGAGCCTGAGCCGTCCGGGTTCCACGACACCGCCCTGGCTCTCGAGTGACGTGACGCTCACGACCTCGTCGCCGCTCGAGGTGTCCGCGAGCGCCAGGTCGTGGACGCGCAGCGCGAGGTCGTCGATCCGGACCGCGCCCGGCCCCGCCAGGGCATCGAACGTGTAGCGCGCCGCGAGTCCCAGCGTGCCGCGCGTCAGGTGGAACGCCAGCTGGCCGGCCATCAACCGATCGAGCGTCTGCGCGCGCAGGTCGTCCAGGCGGAACCGCCCCGACGAGTGCAGCGGCTCGAGGACGAACGCGCCCTCCCACGTGAACTGTTCGTCCGCCTGGCTCCGGGCCGCGAACGCGTAGTTGTTGTCGCGGCCCTTCCGGGTCGTGAAGTCCTCGAGCGCGAGCCGCACGGGGTGGAAGCGATGGCGAAAG
>DATNFC010000004.1:0-5003 GCA_035606545.1 Candidatus Methylomirabilota bacterium | reverse complement strand
GTCGTAGTCCACGCCGAGGCCGCCGCCCACGTCCAGGAATTTGAGCCCCGCGCCCGCCTTCACCAGCTCGACGTAGATCCGGCACACCTCGCGCATCGCGTCCTTGATCGCCCGCACCGCCGAGATCTGCGAGCCGATGTGAAAGTGGAGCAGCTCGAGGCAGTCGAGCATCCCGGCCTCGCGCAGGCGGTCGACGAGCATCACGATCTCGGTCGCGGTGAGACCGAATTTGGAGCGGTCGCCCGTGGACTCCATCCACTTGCCGGCGCCACGAGTGGTGAGCTTCGCGCGCACGCCGATGTGCGGGCGGATCCCCAGCCGCTGGGCGACGTCGAGCAGCATGTCCAGCTCGCGGTAGCGGTCGATGACCACGATCGGGTAGCGCCCCAGCTTCTGCGCGAGCAGCGCGGTCTCGGCGTACTCGGTGTCCTTGTAGCCGTTCAGGACGAGCAGCGCCTCGGGATTGTCGAGAACGGCGAGCGCGGCCAGGAGCTCCGGCTTCGAGCCGGCCTCGAGCCCGAGACCGAACGGGCGCCCGTATTCGACCAGCTCCTCGACGACCTGGTGCTGCTGGTTCACCTTGATCGGGTACACGCCGCGGTAGCGACCGCGGTAGCCGTACTCGCGGATCGCGTTGTCGAAGCAGCCGACCAGCGCCTGCACCCGGCTCTTCAGGATGTCGGAGAAGCGCATGAGCAGCGGCATGCCGAGGCCGCGCCGCTGCAGGTCCTGCGTCAGTTCGTAGAGGTCGATGCGCGGACCGTCCGGCCCCTGCGGCGTCACCTCGACGTGACCGGCGGCATTGATCCCGAAATAGCCGCCGGACCAGCCCGCGACGTTGTAGAGGGCCGCGGAATCGGCGGATGTCCAGGCACGAAGGTCCTTCAAGCGCTCTCCTCCGGATGAGATGGAACGGCGGTCGCGGACACGCGCCCGCCACACTACACGGATTCCGCTCCGGTGGGCGGAGGGTCTAGTGCCACATCCGCTGTGGAGCCGGCCTGCCGTTCGGTCGCCGGGACCCCCTGACGCCGGTCGCCGACGGGCTGACCGCGCGTCGGCGGGCGGGCGTCGAGGCCTGGTCCCCGATCGCCGTCGCGACCCCGACCGGCATGCCGAGCAGGCGCTCGAGGTCGGTGGCCCGCCGCCGGCCCGCCCAGATCTCGAGCTGGGCCTGGCGCTTCGCGTCCGCCACGAGGAAGAGCTTCCCGGCTCGTCGTCGCACGCTGACCCCGCGCACGAGCTGGTAGTGACTGCGGTCGAAGCCCTCGGCGACGCGCAGCATCGCCGCGAGCCAGCGCACCGTGCGGCGCCGCTTGCGGCGAAGGCCGGCGTACGCCTCGTCGCGGCGCTTCCGCGGCCGTGCGGCGCCGTGGTATCGGGCGACCAGCGCCACGATCTCGATCTCCTCCGCGGTCAGCCCGCGCAGGCCGCCGTTCCTGACGACGTAGGCCGAGTGCTGGGCGTGCCCGTCGTAGGCGACCGCGGAGCCCACGTCGTGGAGCAGCGCCGCGAACCGGAGCCACTCGCGCTCCTGCGCGCCCAGTCCGTGCCAGGGGGCCAGCTCGTCGAAGAGCTGGAGCGACAGCGCCGCCACGTGCCGGCAGTGCCGGCCGTCGGTGTCGAAGCGCCCGAGCAGCCCGAGCACGCTGCGCATGCGCAGGTCGCCCGCTGCCTCGATCGTGGAGAGCTCGCGCGCGTGCCGGCGCAACCAGTCGACGACGAGGCCCTCGCGCACGCCGTAGTCGGAGAGTCGGATGCTCTTGGCGCCGGTCAGCCGCAGCACCTGCTCCAGCACGATCGCGCCGGGGACGAGGATCTCGGCGCGCGCCGCGTCGATGCCCGGGAGCGCGGCCCGCTGCTGCTGCGACATGCGCTCGAGGCGGCGCGTGAGGTCGGCGAGCGCATCGAGCTCGAACACGTGGCGATTGAGCTGCGGCAGCTCGCGGCCATGGCGCTCGAGGTGCGCGAGCTCGGCGAGCGCATGGATGGAGCCCGAGGACCCGTACACCACGTCGATCGCGGGGTCGCCCAGCTCGGCGAGCGCCCGGCGGAGCTGCTTCCGCGCCAGGCGCCGGAGTCGCTCCAGGTCGTCGTCGGTGGGCGGATCGTACTCGATGACGGTCTCTTCCAGCCGCAGCGCGCCCAACGGCACGCCCACGACCTTGAGCAGCTGGGGCCCGTTCACGTGCACGAGCTGCACGCTGCCGCCGCCGATGTCCACGATCAGCACCGGCCGGTCCGGGAGCTGGAGCGCCGCCTGGACGGCGAGGTGGATGAGCCGGCCTTCCTCCTCGCTGGGGATGACGCGCGGGGCCACGCCCGAGGCGTGCCGCGCGAGCTTGAGGAAGTCGCCGCCGTTGCGCGCCTCGCGCACGGCAGCGGTGGCGGTGCACAGGATGCGGTCGACCGAGTGGCGCCGTGCGAGCTGGGTGAAGCGCGCGAGCGCGTCCGCCGTGCGCTGCATGGCACTCCGCTGCAGCCGGCCGTCCGCGAACGAGCCGCGGCCCACCTGCACCACCTCGCGCTCGCGGTCGAGCACGGTGAACGCGTCGGCGTGCACGGCCTCCGCGATCACCATATGGATGGAGTTGGTGCCGATGTCGATGGCCGCGATGCGCACGCCGGGGTTCCTCCGTGAGTGGATCAACCATGTTATCGGCGGCTATCAGCGTGCTCCAGTGACGGTTCGGTTACATCCGCCGTTCGCCCCGCGCGGGCCCTCGATCTGCCGCTAGCTCTCCTCGCGCACGTAGAACACGCTCGTCCACGGCGCGAGTTGCCGGAATCCGAGCTGCTTGTAGAGCGCGAGCGCCGGCGCGTTGAAGTCGTTGACGAACAGGCAGACGACGCGCGAGCGCTGGAACAGCCGCACGCACAGCTCGCCCAACGCCCGCTTGGCGATGCCCTGGCCGCGCAGCGCCGCCGGCACGTAGACGCCCGAGACCTGCGCCGCCTCCGACGTGAGCGCGCTGACGCCGGCGCGGAAACAGAGCCCGCGTGCGTCGCGCAGGATCCACGTCCAGCCGTCGCGGCACTCCTCCTCCACGCGGCGGGCGAACGCGACCGGGTCGATGGCGCGCGGGTCCTCGAGCAGCTCCTCGGTGCGCAGGTCGGCGCCGGCGTGGTAGAGGAACGCGTAGTCCTCGCGCCGCGCCGCTCGGAGCTCCGGCGCGAGCGGGCCGGCGTAGCCCCCGGGCGTGCCCGGCGCGCGCTCGAGGACCAGGTAGACCTGGTCGCGCTCGAGCCGCGCCGAGGCTCCGGGCCCGGGGAAGTGCTCGCGCAGCGCGGCCACCGCGTCGCGCGGCCCGATCACCTGCAGCCGCGACGGATGCTGGGGGCGGTCCTCGATCGCCGCCTGGCCGAGCGCTCGGTGCGCCTCCGGGTCGTCGCCGGCCGGCAGCACGGCGCCGGAGTGGGCGCCGCTGTAGAGGATCGCCGACAGCCGGCCGTCGCGGCGCGCACCCCACCACGCATCGTGTGGCCGCGCGAGCGCGTCGCGGAGCACGAGCGCGATCAAGTAGACGTTCAGGACGGGGTCGTCCTCGAGGAACGACAACACCTCGGGGACGTCGCGAGGGCCGAGCCGGTCGAGGACCGGGGAGCCGATGCCAGGGTGGAGCGCCATTGGGGCGAATCACTCTAGCACCGGGGCCCGTCGAGCCGGCACGATGATCTTCCGGCAACCCGAACGATGGACGCGCCCGCGCCCGGAGTGATTACATGCGCGCGGGAGGGACCCCCGTGAGCGAGTTGGTGATGGTGATCGAGGACGAGAAGGAGATCCGCGACCTCGTCCGCTACAACCTCGAGAAGGCCGGTTTCCGCGTGGCCGCCGCCGGAGACGGGGAGGAGGGGCTCAAGCAGCTCTTCGCCTCACGCCCCGACGCGCTGGTGCTGGACCTGATGCTCCCCGGGATCAATGGCCTGGAGATCGTCCGTGAAGTGCGCGGCGAGCCGTTGACGCACGACCTGCCCGTGCTGGTGCTCACGGCGCGCTCGGCCGAGATGGACAAGCTGCTGGGCTTCGAACAGGGCGCGGACGACTACCTGACGAAGCCGTTCAGCCCGCGAGAGCTGGTGGCGCGGGTGAAAGCGCTGCTGCGCCGCGTCAAGCCTGCGGGCGGGGCACGTGCGATCGAAGCCGGCCCGCTGCGCGTGGACCTCGACGCGCACGTGGCGACCTGCGCCGGCGCCCGCCTGGATCTCACGCCGCGCGAGTTCGACCTGCTCGCGTTCCTCGCCCGCCACCCGGGCCGCGCGCTCACGCGGGACGAGCTCCTGAGAAAGGTCTGGGGCTACGACTACGTGGGTGAGACGCGCACCGTGGACGTGCACGTGCGCCGGCTGCGCGCCAAGCTCGGCGCGCACCACGAAATGATCGAGACCGTGCTCGGCGCGGGATACAAGCTCTCCGCGCCGGGCCCGACCGGCGACGCATGAGGCTCACGCTCCGGGCGCGACTGCTCGTCGTCCCGGCGGTTGTGGTGGCGGGAGCGGTGGCGTTGGCGACGCTGCTCGAGCACGGCGCCCAGCGCCGGTGGCTGATCGCGCGCGAGTCGGACCAGCTGCTGCGCGTGACGCGCGAGGCGGCGCGCACGGCGGCGGCAGCCGACGGTTCGTGGCAGGCGTTCGCCGACTCGCTCGACGCGCGCTTCGCGCTGCGCGCCACGATGATGGCCGCCGACGGCACCGTGCTCGCCGACTCGCGCGCCCAGGCGGCCACGATGGAGAACCACGCCGCACGCGAGGAGATGCGCGCCGCGCTCCAAGGGCGCCCGGGTCTCAGCGTCCGGCGCTCGGCCACCGTGGGCGTGGAGTTCCTCTATTGCGCGGTGCCGGTTTCGCCGCCGCGAGAGCGCGCGGCGGTGCTGAGGCTCGCGGAGCCGCTCGTGGTCGTGAGCCGCCTCGGCGATGCGCTGACGCGCGTGTCCACCACGGCGGCCGCGCTGGCGCTGCTCGCGAGCATCCTCGTGCTCGCGGGCGTGAGCGCGCGCTTCGCG
>DATNFC010000003.1:0-16590 GCA_035606545.1 Candidatus Methylomirabilota bacterium | reverse complement strand
GGGAACCTCGACGGGAAGCCGGTCGTGTTCCTGCACGGCGGCCCCGGCGGCGGCACGTCGCCGGGCCAGCGACGGTTCTTCCACCCGGAGCGCTACCGCATCGTGCTGTTCGACCAGCGCGGCTGCGGCAAGAGCACGCCGAGCGCCGAGCTCCAGGAGAACACGACCTGGGATCTGGTCGCCGACATCGAAGCGCTGCGCACGCGGCTCAAGATCGAGCGTTGGCAGGTGTTCGGCGGCAGCTGGGGGAGCACGCTCGCGCTCGCCTACGCGCAAAAGCACCCGGCGCGCGTCACGGAGCTGGTGCTGCGCGGCATCTTCCTGCTGCGCCGGCAGGAGATCGAGTGGTTCTACCAGCGCGGTGCCTCGGCGCTGTTCCCGGACCTCTGGGAACCCTATCGCGACCACATCCCAGAAGCCGAGCGCGGCGACCTGCTCGCGGCGTATCACCGCCGCCTGACGAGCGCCGACCGCGCGGTGCGCGTGGCGGCGGCACAGCGCTGGGCGGGCTGGGAGGGAGCGACGAGCCGGCTGCTCCCCGATCCCGACATGCGGCGTCATTACGAGGAGGCCGACTTCGCGCTGGCGTTCGCCCGCATCGAGTCACACTACTTCGTGAACCGGGGCTTCCTCGAGACCGACGACCAGCTGTTGCGTGATGTACCACGCATCCGCCACATCCCCTCGGTGATCGTCCAAGGCCGCTACGACGTGGTGTGCCCGGCCGAGAGCGCGTGGGCGCTCCATCGCGCGTGGCCCGAGGCCGAGCTCGTGATCACCGCGGACTCCGGCCACAGCGCGTTCGACGCCGCGAACTCGCGTGCGCTGGTTGCGGCCACGGATCGCTTCGCCGAGCGCTCCGTCCCGGCCCCCGTGCGCTGACCGCGAAGTTACGGGTTAATCCGCGCACGCGCGGCGCCGATGACGCCGGTGGACCCAGGAGGGGTCCGCTGCTCGCCCGAGGGAGGTGGCCCGTGGATTCGATCTGGCTCTGGCCGCTGGCGCTGGTCGCGCTGCTCGTCGCCTGGCCGTCGCTGCGCCCGTTCGCCGCGCGGCTGTTCTCGGACCGGTTCGGCCCGCAGGCTGAGACGGAGCAGCCCGACCAGATCTACCTGCTGCGCGTGGCCGAGCCGCAGTGGCGTCACGCCGACGATCGCCAGCTCGCCGAGACGCAGCTCGCCGCGGCCGGCTTCGCCGAGTCGGGCGTCTACGTCGTGCGCGAGATGCCCGATCTGACGCTGGGACTGCACGCACACGCTGCCGAGAAGGCCTACGCGATCCTCTACGACCATCCGCGTTCCGGCTTCTGGAGCGAGTTCGTGACGCGTTACGAGGACGGCACGCTCGCCACGTTCACGACGCTGGAGACGGCCGAGGTGGACGTGCCCGACGGCTCGCTGTACGTGGCCGAGCCCCGGCTATCGCTGACGTTGCTGTGGAAGCGCATGCTCGCCGATCGCCCGCGGAAGCCCATGCTCGACTGCACGCGCGCCCGCGCGGCGCAGGACTTCGAGAAGGGCTACGCGGAGTCGGTGGCGTATCACAAGCGGCGCAAGACCCGTTCCGCGCGCGACGCCGAAGTCTTCCGCCACGCCGCGTAGGCCGGCAGCCCGGCCGCGATCGCCAGCAGCCCGAGCAGCGACTCGCGCGGCGCGGCCTGGAGCGTGTTGACGGTGAGCAGCGCCATGCCCAGTACGAACAGCGCGGGCACGACCGGCCAGCCCCAGGCGCGGTAGGGACGCGGCTCGTTCGGGCGCGTCGCGCGGAGCCGGAACAGGGCCAGCCCGGCGCCGACATGGAACAGCACGCCGCCGAACGTCACGTACGTGAACAGCTGCGTGAAGCTGCCGGTGAGCGCGAGCATCGCGGCCCACGTGCTCTGGAGCCACAGGGCCGCGACCGGCGTCCGCCAGCGCGGGTGAATCCGCGCCACGCCGCGGAAGAACACGCCGTCGGCGGCCATGGGCTGGTAGATCCGTGACGAGTAGAGGATCGTCGCCGCGAGGCATCCGAACGCCGACACCGCCACGGCCGTCGTCATGGCGCGCGCCGCGGCATCGCCGAACAAAGCGTGCGTGGCGGCCTCCGCCACGCGACTCGTCTGCGCGAGCTGGGTCACGCCGAGCGCGCGCAGGTAGACGAGGTTGAGCGCGACGTACGCCACGATGACGATCGCCACACCCAGCAGCAGCCCGCGCGGCAGGTCGCGCTTCGGGTCGCGCACCTCACCGGCCGAGAACGTGAGCGCGTACCAGCCATCGTACGTCCACAGCGTGGCGATCATGGCGACGCCGAACGGCACCGCCAGCGAAGGCAGCGCCGCGGGGAGCGGCGCGCTCCAGTCGATCGTGACCCGCGCCGGGTGGAGCACGCCACCCACGACGAGCGCTGCGATCGCCCCGAGCTTTGCCAGCGTGAACAGGTTCTGCACGCTCGCGCCCTGGCGTACGCCGAAGTGATTCGTGGCCGTGAGCACGACGATCGCAAGCACCGCGGCGAGCTGCGCCCCGCTCACGTGAAACGCGCCGATCGCGAACACCGTCCGCGCGCTCGAGAACGCCGGCACGAGCGCGCCCAGGTAGTCGCCGAACCCCACGGCAATGGCGGCGCAGCCGCCGGTCATGATCACCATCAGGCAGGTCCAGCCGTAGAGGAACGCGGGCAGCGGCCCCCAGGCTTCCTTGAGGAAGTGGTAGAGGCCGCCCGCGCGCGGGTACATGGCGCCCATCTCCGCGTAGCCGAGCGCGCCCGCGAGCACGAGCAGCCCGCCCACGAGCCACACGGCGATGACCAGCGCCGGGTGCGGCAGCGAGCGCGCCGCGTCGCCAGCGGCGAGGAAGATGCCGGTGCCGACCACGGCCCCGATCGTGAGCGAGGCGCCGTCGAGGGCGCCGAGCGCACGGCGCAGCGTGCGCGGGGCTTCCGGCTCCGGGGCGGGGTGGGGCTCTGCGCCGGGCACGGCACGCCCTCGAGCGGAGGCAAGGTCTTCGCTGCGTCCCATCGGCGAAATGTGACACAACCGGACGGCCAGGGAGAATCCACATTCATGACCCGCCCGCCGAACCGACGGCCGGTGCCATGTATCGCCTTTGACACCCGACGGGACGCTGCGCTCCACTGGCGAACCCCGCGGACCCGCGCCTGCCGGCGCGGTGCCCCTGCCGCGGCACCCCACCTCCACCAGGACCGCGAACATGATGCGTCCGCGTCACCCGTACGCCCGGATCATCTTCATCACGCTCGCGTTGCTCGCGTTTGTCGCGCGCCACGCGTCCGCCCAGTCCGCCGACTCGACTTCCAAGAAGGCGTCGCCAGCGAAGCCCGCAGCGGTGAAGCCCGTCGCCAAGCCGCCGGCGAAGGCGAGCGAGAAGCCCGCGGGCAAGGCCAACGCCAAGGCCGGGCCCAAGCCCGACAACGACACGTTCTCCGGGCTGCCGTTCCGGCCGATCGGACCGGCGAACGTCTCCGGCCGCATCGTGGACATGGCCGTGGACCCGCGCGACAAGAGCCTGTGGTACGTGGCGACCGCGTACGGCGGCGTGTGGAAGACCACGAACGCCGGCACGTCGTGGTCGCCGATCTTCGACGACCAGGGCACCTCGAGCATCGGCTGCGTGACGCTCGCCCCGTCGCGCCCGCTCACCGTGTGGGTGGGCAGCGGCGAGAACAACAGCCAGCGCAGCGTCGGCTGGGGCGACGGCGTCTACAAGTCCGAGGACGGCGGCCGCTCTTTCACGAACATGGGGCTCAAGAACAGCGAGCACATCGGGCGCATCGTCGTGCACCCGACGAACCCCGACATCGTCTGGGTGGCGGCGCAGGGCCCGCTGTGGGCGTCGGGCGGCGACCGCGGCGTGTACAAGACCAGCGACGGCGGCAAGACGTGGAAGCAGGTGTTGAAGGTCGACGAGTGGACGGGCGCGAACGAGGTGCACCTCGACCCGCACGATGCGAACGTGCTCTACGCGAGCACGTACCAGCGCCACCGCAAGGTGTGGACGCTGATCGACGGCGGGCCGGGCTCGGCCATCTACAGGAGCACCGACGGCGGCGAGACATGGACGAAGCTGACGAAGGGCCTGCCCGCGGGCGACATGGGCCGCATCGGCCTGGTCGTGCCCGCGACCGAGACGAACGTCATCGTCGCCACGATCGAGGGCGCTGCCGACGAACGCGGCACGTACCGCTCCGACGACGGCGGCCTCAAGTGGGAGAAGCTCAACGGCACGCTGTCCTCGAGCCCGCAGTACTACCAGGAGCTGTTCGCCGATCCGACGGTGAAGGGCCGGCTGTACATGATCGACACGTTCCTGCAGACGAGCGACGACGGGGGGCGGACGTGGCGGCGCGCGGGGGAGAAGAACAAGCACGTCGACAACCACGTGGTGTGGATGGACCCCGACGATCCGCGTCACCTGGTCGTCGGCTGTGACGGCGGGCTCTATGAGAGCTTCGACCGCTGTGCGACGTGGAACTTCTTCGCGAACCTGCCGATCACGCAGTTCTACAAGGTCGACGTCGACAACGACGTGCCGTTCTACAACGTCTACGGCGGCACGCAGGACAACGCCACCTGGGGCGGGCCGTCGCGCACGGACAACGATAACGGCATCCGCAACTCCGACTGGTGGTTCGTGGTCGGCGGCGACGGCTTCCAGCCGCGCGTCGATCCCACCGATCCGAACGTGGTCTACGGCCAGTACCAGCACGGTGAGCTCTATCGCTTCGACCGCAAGAGCGGCGAGCGCGTCGAGATACAGCCGCAGCCCGAGCCCGGCGAGCCGGGCAGCCACTGGAACTGGGACAGCCCGCTCATCGTCAGCCCGTTCTCGCACACGCGGCTCTACTTCGCCTCGCAGCGGCTCTATCGCACCGACGACCGCGGCGACACGTGGAAGCCGGTGAGCCCCGATCTCACGCGCCAGATCGACCGCAACAAGCTCAAGGTCATGGGCCGCGTGTGGAGCATCGACGCCGTCGCCAAGAACGCCTCGACGAGCTTCTACGGGAACATCGTCGCGGTGGACGAGTCGCCGCTCAAGGAAGGGTTGCTGTTCATTGGCACCGACGACGGACTGATCCAGGTCAGCGAGGACTCCGGTGTCCACTGGCGCAGCGTGGAGTCCGTGTCCGGCGTGGGCGAATTCGCGTACGTCTCGCGCGTCGTGGCGTCGCGGTTCGAGCCGAGGACGGTGTACGCCACGTTCGACCGCCACAAGATGGGCGACTTCAAGCCCTACGTTTACCGTAGCAACGACCTCGGCCGGAGCTGGACGAACATCGCCGGCGACCTGCCCGCGGGCGGCTCGGTCTACTGCTTCGTCCAGGACACGAAGAACGCCGACCTGCTGTTCGCCGGCACCGAGTTCGGCCTGTTCGCCACCCAGAACGGTGGCAAGCACTGGTTCAAGCTGTCGAGCGGCCTGCCGATCCAGTGCATCCGCGACGTCACCGTCCAACGCCGCGACGACGACCTGGTCGTGGCCACGTTCGGCCGCGGCTTCTACATCCTCGACGACCTGTCGCCGCTGCGGCTCATGGGCAGCGAGGCGAGTTTCAACGCCGAGGCGACGCTGCTGCCGGTGCGGAAGTCGCTGGTCTACGTGCCGTCGACGCCGTTGGGCGGCGACGGCAAGGCCGAGCAGGGCGAGAGCTTCTACGCCGCCGACAACCCGCCGTACGGGGCCACGTTCACGTACTACTTGAAGTCCGGCTACAAGAGTCTTCGCGATCAACGCCGCGCGAAAGAGAAGGACGCGAAGAAGGTCGGCGGCGACACGTTCTATCCGGCGTGGGACGCCGTGCGGGAGGAAGAGCGCGAGGAGGCGCCGGCGATCCTGCTCACGGTCACGGACGGCGAGGGGAACGTGGTGCGACGACTCACCGGCCCCACGGGCGCCGGCTTCCACCGCGTGAGCTGGGATCACCGCTGGCCCGATCCGTCGCCCTCGACGCTGACGCCGCGCCCGCGCGGTGAGTTCGAGAGTGCGGGCGGCGGACCGCTCGCGCCCCCAGGGACTTACAAGGTGCAGCTCGCCAAGCGCATCAATGGCGTTGCCACCCCTCTGGGTCCGGCGCAGGAGTTCGTGTGCGAAGCGCTCAACAACAGCGTGCTGCCGGCGCAGGATCGCGCGGCACTGGCGGCGTTCCAGGAGAAGGCCGCGCGCCTGCAGCGCGCGGTGCTGGGCACGCAGCGCGTGCTCGCCGACGCACAAACTTCAGCCCAGCTCTTGAAGAAGGCGCTCGACGACACGCCGGCGGCCTCGGCGGCTTCGCTGCGCGTGGATGCCTCGAAGCTCCTGGACAAGCTGCGCCAGATCTCGATCCGACTCAACGGCGACAACGAGATCGCGGCACACAACGAGCCCACGCCACCGGCGCTCTCCGATCGCATCGGCCGCGTCGTGGACGGCAGCTGGACCTCCACGAGCGCGCCCACCGCGTCGCACCAGCGCGCGTACGACATCGTGTCCACGTCGCTCACCGCACTCATCGCCGACCTGAAGGGGGCGATCGAGACGCTGCGCGCGCTTGGCGATCAGGCCGAGGCCGCGGGCGCACCGTGGACGCCCGGCCGCGTGCCCGTGTGGAAAACCGAGTGAACCCCGTCATCAGCCCAGGAGCCCGCCATGCCCAAACCCACCCACGCTGACGCCGAGCTGCTGCTCCACCTCTACGAGATGCGCCGCGAGCCCGAGTTGCGCCGGGCGCGCAAGTGGATGATGTCGGAGTTCAAGGCCACGACCTGGGCCGACATCAAGTCCCGCTACCTCTCGAACGTCGACGACGACCGCTGGTTCCGCATGACCACGTCGTACTGGGAGATGCTCGCGACCATGGTCAACCGCGGCGTGCTGCACGCCGAGCTGTTCTTCGACCACACCGGCGAGGACATCGTGACCTGGGAGCGCATCAAGACGCTCATCCCCGACGCGCGCGCGGACATCCGGCCCACGTACCTGTTCCAGTTCGAGAAGCTCGTGCTCGCGCACCAGGCCTACCGCAAGAAGTCGATCGCCGCGGCGCAGGCGGCGGCGAAGAAGGGGTCGAACGGCTCGAACGGTGAGCCCATGCGCGCGGCGAAGCGCATGGCGGGGGCACTCGCCGGGCGCGCGAAGAGCACGGGCGCGGCACTCGCCGAGCGCGCGAAGCGCGCAAGGCGCCGGTAGCGTGTCCTCCACGTTCGGCCGCCTGTTCCGCGTCACCACGTTCGGCGAGTCGCACGGCCCCGCCGTGGGCGTGCTCGTCGACGGCCTGCCGCCCGGGCTCGACGTGGCCGTGGAGGCGATCCAGCACGAGCTCGATCGCCGGCGGCCCGGGCAGAGCGCCATCACCACCCAGCGGAAGGAGGCCGACCAGGTCGAGATACTGTCGGGTGTCTACGACGGCAAGAGCCTGGGGTCGCCGATCGCGATGTGGGTCCGGAATTCGGACGTGCGCTCGAAGGACTACGACGCGCTCAAGCAGGTGTTCCGTCCCGGCCACGCCGACTACGCCACGTTCGCGAAGTACGGCATCCGGGACCATCGCGGCGGCGGGCGCTCTTCGGGCCGCGAGACCGTGGGCCGGGTCGCGGCCGGCGCGCTCGCCAAGGCCGCGCTCGGCACGGTCGGCGTGCAGATCCTCGGCGGCACCGTGCGCGTGGGCGCCGTCGAGGCACACGAGCGCGACTGGACGCAGGTGGAGATGAACCCCGTACGCTGCCCCGACGCCGCGGCCGCGCGGCTCATGCAGGCGTTGATCGAGCGCACGCGCGACGAGAAGGACTCGGTGGGCGGCGTGATCGAGCTGGTGGCGCGCGGGGTGCCTCCGGGCTGGGGCGACCCGACCATGGACAAGCTCGACGCGGCGCTCGCCGCGGCGATGATGTCGATCCCGGCCACCAAGGGCGTGGAGATCGGCGGCGGCTTCGGCATGACGGCGCTGAAGGGCTCGCAGACGAACGACGTGTTCGACGGCGAGCGCTACGCCACGAACTTCGCCGGCGGCGTCTCGGGCGGGATCTCGAACGGCAACGAGATCGTCGTGCGCGCGGCGGTGCGACCCGCAACGAGCATCGGCAAGCCCCAGGTGATGGCGAAGCCGGAGGGCGGCACCGAAACCGTGGCGATCGAGGGCCGTCACGACCCCTGCATCTGCCCCCGCGTCGTGCCCGTGGGCGAGGCCATGCTCGCGATCGCGCTGGCCGACGCCTGGCTCCACCAGCGGGCGCTCCGGGGAGGCGAAAAGTAGGGGCGAGTCCCCCCTTGTCGGCGGCGCCCCGGCTTTGCTAGCGTCGACCTCACCTTCGGAGACCGTCCGTGGCGAAAGCCGCGGCATCTCCGGGGATTTTTTTTGTGAGAGCGATCCACCCCGACCGGGGCGGAGGTCGACGTGTCGCGACCCGCTCGCATCCGGCGCGCGCTGCCGTTCCTGTCCGTGCTCGCCGTGCTGCTCCAGGGCTGTTCCGAGATCCGCCACACGCTGGTCCCGAACCAGCCACCGTCCGTCCGCTTCACGCTGGCGCCGATCTCGGCGGATCCCGACAACCCGGTGTTCTACGCCTATCGCGTGTTCTGGGCGGGCGACGACCCGGACGGGCGCGTCGATCACTTCCAGTACGCGATCGACCCCGGGTCCAAGGACACGGTGTGGGTGAACACGCCGCGCTCGGAAGAGGTGCTGTTCTTCCGTTCGACGAAGCCCGAGGGCATCAAGAACGATCCGGTGCCGCGCGCCAAGGACTACCACGTGCTCGTGCTGCGCGCGGTGGACAACCAGGGCGCGCTGTCGGCGTTCAAGACGCGCGCGTTCTACAGCTACACGGTGGCGCCGTCGGTGGAGATCGTCGCGCCCCACCCGAACGAGTTCATCGACGAGCTGGTGCCGCCCACGCTCACCGTGCACTGGGACGGCACCGATCCCGATGGCCAGGCGACAACGCGGCCCGTGCGCTACCTGTTCCGGCTCATGCCGTTCGACCCCATCAAGGATGCCTGGAGGCTGAGCGACCCGGACTCGCTCTACCTGATGGAGAAGCGGGCGGGCTTCGCCGATTGGGACTCGATCGGCGGCGACACCACGCTCGCGCGGTTCACGAACCTGACGACGGACTCCTACTACCTGTTCCTGGTGCTGGCCATCGACGAGGCCGGCGCGATGACGCCGCAGCTGACGCGGCGGGAGAACATCCTCAAGGTGGCAGTGAACAAGGCCGCGACGTTGGGGCCGAGGATCCACATCTGGAACTCGTTCCTGGATTTCACGTACGACAGCGGCGGCTATACGGTGGACGAGCTGCGCTGGATCAAGCTCCAGGCCCCGGCGGACCGGCCGATCACGTTCAACTGGGACGCGACCGCGACCGGCGGCGCCGCGATCGAGCGCTACCGCTGGGGCGTGGACCTGGTCAGCGTCGCCGACGAGACCCCGCGCGCCGACGAGGTCAACGACTACTTCCATTGGAGCCGCGGGGGGCCGCTCGAGCAGTCGTGCAGGCTCGTCGGTCTGCAGCCGGGCCTGCACTTCCTCTACATCGAGGCGAGGGACAACAACGGCTTCGCGAGCCTCGGCATCGTGGCGTTCAAGCTGGTGGTGCCCACGTTCAACCAGGACCTGCTGATCGTGGACGACACCCGGCGCGAGCTGGACAAGCCCCAGAGCAATGGCAAGCTCGGCGCGTACACGGACTTCTGGCCGAGCGCGACCGAGCTGGACACGCTGCTCTATGCGCGCGGCGGCGTCCCGTGGCGGAGCACGTTCAACCCGGACACCGGCGTGACGTCGGTGCCCGGAGTGTTCGCGGGCTATGCGTTCGACACGCTGGGCACGCGGCAGGGGCTCGAGATCCCGTCGAACGGCGTGACGCTGGAGACGCTCGGGCACTACCGTCACGTCATCTGGATCGTGGACCAGAAGGGCGGCGCGATCACCCCGGCATCGAGCTCGGATGCGCTCCCGATCACCGTGCTCTGCTTCATGACCGCGCCGGGCCGCGCGAGCAGCCTGAGCGCGTACGTGCAGGCCGGTGGCCGGGTGTGGCTGATGGGCGGTGGGGCCGCGACGGCGTCGATCAACGCCTACCGCGAATTCGCCGGCAACAACGTGGCGGGCAACCCGGTGTGGACGAACAGCGACGGCGAGCTGGTGCCCGGCCGGCTCATGTTCGACGCCGCGCACTGGCAGTCGGGATTCAGCAATGCGAAGACCCTGCCCACGATCACACGCTCGCCGCGCGCCGACGAGATCGCGGCGAGGCCGTGGTCGCATCCGGACCGCTGGACGGGGGGCGAGCTGATTGCGCCGGACTACCGGAAGCTCCCGGCGGTGATGCACCCGCTGCAACGCGGGATCGATCCGCTGCCGCCCACGCGGTTCACCCGGCAGGAGGGGCTCTACTTCCCGAACGTCCTCTCGTGCGAGTACCTGATGGTCCCGAACGTCATCACGGAGGACGTGGACCCGAGCCAGACCTCCGTGCGCATCGCCTCGACACTCGACTCGCTGTACGACGCCTCGTCGCTGCTGCTCATCCGCTCGCCGGCGCCGATCATGACCTGGTATCACGGCGGCGACGTGAACCGGTTCGTGTTCACGGGCTTCAGCCCGTGGCTCTTCCACCGCGAGGACTTCATCGGGCTCACCGACTTCGTGCTCCAGGATCTGTGGGGCCTCGTCCGTCAGCCCGTGGACCGTGGGGCGGTCCACACGGGGGTCCAGAGTGTGCGGGGAGCGCCGCCGCGGTCGGCGGGCACGCGCGCCACCGCCGGTCGCGCGCCGTGAGAAACGTGAGAAGCTGAACGCGTGACGATACCCCGGGCCGCAGGGGGCGGGTCCGCGACCACCCGCCCGGCGAGCCCGGTCCATCCTTGGACCGGGCTCGCTTCGGGCCTGGCTGTCGCGGCAGTCCTCGCCGGATGCTCGAGCGAGAAGTTGGGCGGCACGCTGGTCCCGAACCAGCCGCCCGACGTGGAATTCACGCACGCGCCGATCGGGCCCGACCGCAGCCAGCCCGACTTCTACGCCTATCGCGTGTTCTGGTCCGGAAACGACCCCGACGGCCGCGTGGATCACTTCCAGTACTGCATCGATCCCACCGCGGCGGAGAGCGTGTGGGTACGGACCGACCGCTCGGAGGAGCTGATGTTCTTCCGCGCGACCGAGCCCGACGGTCCGCCGGGGCCGGTGCCTCGCGCGGTCGGCTTCCACACGCTGGTCCTCCGCGCGGTCGACAACCTCGGCGCGATGAGCCCGCGCCGGCACCGCGAGTTCTACAGCTGGACCACCGCGCCCTCGGTGCAGATCCTGGCACCGAAACCGAGCGCCCTGCTGCAGGCCTCGATCGTGCCGTCGGTGTTCATCCGCTGGACGGGGCAGGACCCGGACGGCCAGTTCAACGAGGAGCCGGTCTACTACCGGCACCGTGTGCTCGAGCTCGACGACCCTGCGACCCGCGTGTTCCTGAGCGATCCCGACTCGCTGCGACGGCGCGACGGGCCGGGCGGCTTCGCCGACTGGGATTCCTCGGGCGCCGAGAGCTCGTTCGTGCGCATCACGAACCTCACGCCGGGCAAGCAGTACCTGTTCGCGGTCGTGGGCTACGACGAGGCCGGCGCCTATTCGCCGATGTTCTCGCTGTTCGAGAACATGCTGCAGATGTACGTGTCGTTCGCGTCGGTGATCGGTCCGCGCATCCGTGTGTACAACACGATCATCGACTATACGTACGACAGCGGTGGCTACACGCTGGATCCGCTGCGCTGGATCCCGGTCGAGGTCCCTGCCGGCACCCCGGTGGAGTTCAACTGGGAGGCGTTCGCCAGCCAGGGCTCGGCGATCTCCGCCTATCGCTGGGCGCTGGACATCGCGAACGTCACCGACGATACGCCGCGCGCGGACGAGGACACCGACCTCCAGCACTGGAGCCGGCCGTCGCCGCTCACGCTCGGCTGCAGGATGTCGACGATCCCACCCGGCGACCACTTCCTCTACATCGAGGCCACCGACAACAACGGCCTCGCGAGCCTGGGGATCGTGCGGCTCACGGTGGTGCAGCCGACGTTCGCGAAGCCGCTGCTCATCGTCGACGACACGCGTCTCGAGCCCGACAAGATGGTCGCCGGCGGCTGCAGCGACACGTACAAGCAGTTCTGGCCGAGCGCGGCCGAACTGGACACGTTCCTGTTCGCGCGCGGCCACGTGCCGTGGCGGTGCACGAAGGAGCCCTCGACCGGTGTGAGCTCGGTGCCAGGCGTGTTCGCAGGCTACGAGTTCGACACGCTCGGCACGCGGCTCGGGCTCGAGAACCCCACGAACGGCGTGCGGCTGTCGCGTCTCGGTGAGTACCGCAACGTGGTGTGGATGGTGGACAGCCGGGCGGCCACCTATCCGGACGTGATCGGCCTGCTGCCCATGCCGGCGCTCCGCTACATGAGCTCGCCGGGACGGGCGAGCACGCTCGGCGGCTACGTGCGCGGTGGCGGCCGGGTATGGCTGCTGGGCGGCGGCGCCGGCACGGTGGCGACGGACCCGTTCAACCGCGCCCGCAACGACGACATCTCGGGACGCGTCTACAGCAACCGCGAGGGCGAGCTGGGCCCCGGCCGGCTGCTCTACGACGCCGCCCACTGGCGCTCCGCGTTCAGCGGCACGGTCGCGTACGTGTCGATCACCCGCTCGCCGCGCGCCGAGGCGATCGCCGACGCGCCGTGGTCGCACGAGGACGCCTGGGGCGGGGGCACGCTGCACTCGCCGGACTACCGCCGGCTGCCGCAGCGACTGCGCGATCGCGATCCGGTCAGCGACCCGCTGCCGCCGACGCGGCTCGCGCGCCAGGCACAGCTCTACTACCGGACGAGCTACACCTGCGAATACCTCATGGAGCCGAACGAGGTCCTCGAGGACGTGGACTTCTCGCCGGAGAACGTGCACATGGCGTCGGTGGTGGACACGCTCATGGACGTGTCGTCGTCGCGGCTGCTGCGAACGCCGGCGCCGATCATGACCTGGTACCACGGCTTCGAGGCGAACCGGTTCGTGTTCTCGGGCTTCGGGCCCTGGGAGTTCCGGCGCGACGACGCGATCACGCTCGTGGACTTCGTGCTCCAGGACCTGTGGGGCCTCGACCGCCGGCCCGTGGACCGCGGGCTCACCGGGGCGACCGTCCAGCACCCGCGACCGGCTGCCGCGCGGGAGCGGGGAACCCGCGTGCCGGCGCGGGTCGGTCCCGGAACCGCCGGTTCGCGGCCCGGGTACGAATGAGCATGCGGCCAGAAAGCCCGATGGCGAACCTCCCGGGCTGGCGCTAGGCTCAGGGCGTGACCGATGGGACCGCTGGAGGGTCAAGGGTCCGGATGCTGAACGTCGTCCCCCGACACAGGATGGCCTGGATCGCGTGGGCGCTCGCGGCGATGACGCCCGTGCTCACGCCGGCGCGCTGCGTGGCGCAGGACTACCAGGTCACCGATCTCGGCAGCCTCGGCGGCGTCAAGGGGAGCGGTGCCTACGCGCTCAACGGCACCGGGCTCGTGGCCGGCTACTCGTTCGTCGCCGGCTCCGCGTTCGTGCACGCCATGATCAACGATCACGGCGTGGTCTCCGACCTCGGCACGCTGGGCGGCACCCAGAGCCTGGCGCGCGCCGTCAACGCCTCGGGGTGGGTGGTGGGCTGGGCCTATCCACCGGGCGTGGCCTGGCAGCGCGCGTTCCTGTGGCGCGACGGCGTGATGGTCGAGCTGGGCACGTTCGGCGGCGTCTCGAGCGACGCGCTCGACATCAACGACGCGGGCCTCATCGTGGGCTCGTCGTCGAACCCCGCCGGGGACGAGATGGGCTTCTGGTGGCGCGAGGGTGTCCTGCACCCGATGGGCACGCTCGGCGGGTTGAACAGCCGCGGCATGGCGGTCAACCGCTGGGGCGACATCACCGGGATGTCGTCGACCCCGGGCGAAGACGAGTACCACGCGTTCCTCACCAAGCCGGGCAGCGCGCTCTACGACCTCGGCACGCTCGGCGGCCCGGCGAGCCACGGCCACGACGTGAACGACCTCGTGCACGTCTGCGGCTGGAGCATGATCCAGGCGAACAATCCGGCCTCACGCGGTTTCTTCTGGGCGGACGGCATCATGAAGAGCCTCGGCACGCTGGGCGGGATCTACAGCGCCGCGTTCGGGATGAACAACAAGGACCAGGTGGTGGGGGCCTCCACGCGCGCCGACGAGGTGCAGGTGGCGTTCCTGTGGAGCAACGACCAGATGGTCGACCTGAACACGCGGGTGCCCGCGGGGTCCGGACTGCTCCTCACGGCCGCGTACGACATCGACGAACAGGGCGCGATCGTGGGCGTGGCCGAGCGCCCGAACCACGAGACGCGCGCGGTGCTGCTGACGCCGTCGAGCACCACCGCCACGCCCGGTCCCGGCGTGCCCGCGGTCACGAGCTTCGCCGGCGTGACGCCGAACCCGGCGCGGGAGTCGAGCCGCTTCGACTTCTCGCTGGCGCGCGCGGGACGCGCGTCGCTGGTGCTGCTGGACGTGAGCGGCCGCATCGTGCGCACGATCGCCGACGGCGCATTCGACGCCGGGCCGCAGCGGATCGCGTGGGACGGCCGCGACCAGGCGGGCGCGCGTGTCGCCCCCGGGATCTATCACGCGCTGCTCGTCACCACCCAGGGCACGTTCACGCGCCGGATCGCGGTGGTCTTCTAGAGACGCTCCGCGCTTGCCCGCGGAGTCGTCGCGTGCCGAATGCCGATCCCGTGTTTCACGCTCGTGTCCGATGCCGTTCGCGCGCGGGTTTTTGACCCTCGCAAGTCGTGGGTGCTACGCTCCTTCGCCGTTGCCGCCCTTCTCGTACGGAGGCTCGCGTTGCGCCGATTCTTTGGGGACCTGACGTGGTATCGCTGGCGCGCCTGGTGGCGCCGCCGGGAGATCGCGTCGGTCCGTCGCGCGATGTGACGAGCCGCACGAACTCGATCTCCCAGCCCATGCCCGAAGGCGTGGGCTTCTTCGTTTCGGAGCAGGAGCAGCGCACCCGATGCTCGTGATCATGAAGCCCGGCACCCCCGAGGCCGCCGCCGCCGGTGTCATCACCCGGCTGCGCATGGCGGGGCTGGCCGTGCACCGCACGGAGCACGACGGGAGGGTGCGCGTCGCGGCGGTGGGGGATACGACCGCCGTGGACTGGAAGGAGGTCGAGCGCTGGCCGGGCGTGGAGTCGGTGAGCCGGCTCGCGCGCCCGTTCAAGCTCGCGAGCCGCGCGTTCCGTCCCCATGACTCGGTCATCTCCGTGGGCAAGGTGGCGATCGGCGGCCCGCAGCTCGCGATCATGGCCGGCCCGTGCTCCGTGGAGGGCGAGGAGCAGGTGTTCACGATCGCGCGCGCCGTGGCGCAGGCCGGCGCCACCGTGCTGCGCGGCGGCGCCTACAAGCCGCGCACGTCGCCGTACGCGTTCCAGGGGCTGGGCGAGGAGGGCCTGAAGCTGCTGCGCCGCGCCGCGGATGCGAACGGGCTCGCGGTCGTGAGCGAGGTGATGGAGCCGCAGCTCGTGCCGCTGCTCGCGCGCTACGCCGACATCCTCCAGGTCGGCGCGCGCAACATGCAGAACTACGCACTGCTGCGCGAGGTGGGGCACACGAACAAACCGGTGCTCCTCAAGCGCGGGCTCTCGAGCACGATCGAGGAATGGCTGCTCTCGGCCGAGCACATCATGGCGCATGGGAACTCGCAGGTGATCCTGTGCGAGCGCGGCATCCGCACGTTCGAGACCTACACCCGCAACACGCTCGACCTGAACGCCGTGCCGGTGGTGAAGGAGCTCTCGCACCTGCCGGTCATCGTGGACCCGTCGCATGGCACCGGGATCCGCGACAAGGTGGCGCCCATGGCGCGCGCGGCGATCGCGGCGGGGGCGGACGGCCTGATCGTGGAGGTGCACCACGACCCCGAGCGCGCGCTCTCCGACGGCGCCCAGTCGCTCCGGCCGGAGCAGTTCCACGAGCTGGTGCGCCAGATCCGCACCATCGCCGAGGTGGTGGGGCGGACGGTATGACTCATCTCACCCGACTCAGGGCCCGGTGAGCGGCCCGTCTGCGCCGATCAGCACGAATGCGGCCCAGTTGGTCGGCGACCCGAAGCGCCGGTCATGGATCATGCGGCGCTTCACCTGGGAGAGCGCAGCGACTCGATCCATGCCGTGAACGAGCGTGGCCTGGTAGTACTCGCTGAACAACTCGGCGGTCGCGGCATCGCTCACCTTCCACAGGCTCGAAAGCACGCTGCGGGCACCGGCCGCGAGAAAGGCGCGCCCGAAGCTGAGGACGCCTTCGCCGCGCTCGAGCCGGCCGAGCCCCGAGCGGCACGCGGCGAGCGAGACCAGCTCGGTGTGGAGGTCCAGCGACAACACGTCCGCGATCTCGATCGCCGATGGATCATCGCCGGGCGAATCCGGCGCCAGCCACAGGGCCGAGCGATCGGGCTCGACCTCGTTGCTCTCGCCGTGCACGCCGAAGTGGAGCACCCGGGCCGTTCCCAGGGCGGGCTCCGCCAGCACCTGCGAGCGTGACGCGTCGGCGCCCGTCAGGACATGAGGCGTCAGGGCGCGTCCCGCCTCGGC
>DATNFC010000002.1:0-13736 GCA_035606545.1 Candidatus Methylomirabilota bacterium | reverse complement strand
GAGACGCACTATCTGAAGTGCGCGGTGCTGCAGGCGCTGTAGGTCAGGTCTCGGCGGCGCCGCGCCGCTGCTCGGCGACCATGACGCGCACGGCCACGTAGCCGAACAGCAGCACGGAGCCGTAGAGCATCGCCACGGCGAACGCGCGCGGGTGCTCCCAGGGTTCCACCACCCGTCCGAGGATCGCGGCGAAGAGGTTCTTCGGCTGCGTCAACACGTCCCAGCTGTTCCAGCGGCCCATCCGGCCCAGCTCGATGCCGAAGCCCGCGGCGAACGACGCGATCGCGACCACGGCCCAGCCGGCCCAGCGGCCGAAGTGGCGGCTCGCCACCTGCTGGACATCGCCGAACGATGAGAACGCGGCGAGCACGCCGGCGCCGGCGAACGCCGCGAACAGCCCGATGTCGAACCAGTACGGCACCGGCGACCGTGGCTGCAGGTGGACCAAGTCGGTGATGAGGTACGGCGCGTTCGGCAGGAACAGCAGCCAGACGACGGCCCAGAGCGCCACGAGCACCGGCTTGCGACCGCGATCCGCATGCGCCATCGCCGCTGCCGCCAGCGCGGGGATCACCGCGAGCACCAGGTTCCACGCCAGGAAGCGGAAGTGCAGGCCCTGGGCGTACCAGCCGCGCACGAGCAGCAGCGCCGCGCAGCCGGCCCCGCCGGCCGCGAACAGGACGAGTCGCGGGGGCAGGCGCCGGGCGGTCCCGCTCAGCGCCATGCCCCCGTGTCGAGATCGATCACGAGCTCCCTAGCGGACGAACAACACCTTCTTCGCGACGACACTCTTGCCGACGCTGAGCTTCAGGAAGTAGATCCCGGCGGGCGAGCTGCGGCCGTTCTCGTCGAGGCCGGTCCACTCGATGCGCTGCGTCCCGGCCTCGACCGGGCCGCTGATCAACGTGTTCACGAGCCGGCCGGCGGCATCGTAGATGCGCAGGTCGGCGTGGTCGGTCGCACTCGCCAGCGTGAACGACGCGGTGACGCGTCCGAACGCCGGGTTCGGCGCGGCGGCGAGCGCCAGCCCGGAGCCCCTACCCGGGCGATCGCCCACGCCGGTGACGCCGGCCGGGTCGTACTTCACGTAGACCGGGCCGGTCCACAGCTGGGCGTTGTTGCTCATGCGGATGCGCGCGTAGTAGTGCGCCTCCGTGCCGACGGGGAACGACTGCAGCTCGCGCCACGCGAACGAGTTGTTGCCGAGGCTCGACGCGACGACCACGGCGTTCGAGGCGCCCGTGATCCCGCGCAGGAGCTCGATCTGGGCGACGCCGGCGCCGAGGTCCGGATCGTTCACCTGGAGCACGAAGCGCGGTCCCTGCGCGACCGTCCACGCCTCGCCCATCGCATGGCCCTCCACCGAGAGCAGGACCTGGGTGTTGTGGTCCATGCTCGCGTAGGCGCGGCGCGCCGCGAGCGCGCCCATGATCTGGCTCAGCGTCTTCCCGGCGGCGAGCGCCACCGTGCGGCCCTGCGTCGCGGCACCCCACGTCGCGTTGTGGTTGTCCTGGTCGATCGTGGGCGAGACGCGGTAGCCCTTGCGGAGCGCGTCCTGGAACAGCGCCTCGTTTCCGGTCGTGCTCGGCGCGTCCGACTCGGTCGTGGACGTCGAGAACGCGGGCCCGGAGCCCATCGCCATCAGGCTCACCGTGTTCTGTCCGTCGGTCGTGACCGCGTAATTGTTGAAGTCACCGCTCGAGGGATGGCACCACTCGACCACCTTGGGGAGCCCGCCGGTCGGCGGGTTCGCGACGTACGCGGAGTAGAGGCCGGTATAGTTGCCTTCGGCCACGAACACGTCGTAGTTGCCCGGCTCCCAGCCGAAGAGCTTCGGCGACTCGAACACGTTTGCGTGCCCGCCCGTCGAGATGATGCCCCACTCCTGGCCGTAGATCGCGACGAAGTTGCCGTCGTCGTTCGCGGCGGTGGCCTCGTTCTGGAGCAGCGGATAGCTCGACAGCTGCATGCCCGCGCCGCTGTGGTTGTGCTCGGTCACGGCGAGGAAGTCGAGCGGCGTCGGCGCGGTGTTCCGGGCGAAGGCGAACGCCTGCGCCGGTGTCCCCGTGCCGTCGGAGTAGCTCGTGTGCGAATGCAGGTTGCCGTAGTAGTGCTGGTAGCCGAGGTTCGGCGACAGCAGCGAGCCCGCGAGCGGCGACGAGGTCGCGTTGTTCGAGATCAGGCTCGTGTTCGGGACCTCGTCCTGCGTCTTGAGCGCGAACGTCCACGACGAATCCGGGTTCAGCCCGAAGACGAACAGCGTCTCGGCGGTCGCTGCCGCGTGCGGCACCGGCTCGTTGATCCAGCGGTCGAGGTCGGCAACGGCGTCGAAGTTCCCGTCACTGATGGCCCCGTGCGACACCTTGATGATGTAGGCGGCCGCCGTGCCCGTGCTGCCGTCGTCGCCGGGAGCGGTCCACGTGAGGCGAATCTCACCCGGGAATGCGCCGGGTACCGCGAGCAGGTTCGAAACGGCCGCGGGTGCGGTGACGTCTCCCGTCGCGCCGCCGTTCGAGGCGCAGAGCGTCGGCGCCGCCCACGCGAAGCTCGAGGTGCCGTTCGGCACGCACGCCCACGACTGGCCCTCCCCGGGCGTCTGCCCGTAGGTGACCGAGCTCTGGACGGTGTTCAGTGCGCGGTCCGAGATCAGGTAGACGTTGTCGCCGGTGTTGTTGAGCGACGCGCTCCCGGTCCCCATGAAGATCACCCGGAACTCGCCGGGCTGGATGATCGGGTTCGTCGAGCACGTGGGATCCAGGTGCTCGGGGATGCCGCCGCGGACCGCGGACGTGGTGATCGTCACCGCGTCGTCGATGGCCCAGCCGGTGAGGTCCACGGCGTTCGGGCCGGTGTTGTAGATCTCGACCTTCTCCATGGGCCCGGTCTCGGAGCCCACCGGATTCGGGAAGATCTCGTTGATGACGATGGCGGCTCGCGTCGCGGTGGCGAAGGTCGAGCCGAGAATCAAAAGAAACAGGAAGACCACGGGGGTGCGGCGAGGCGGGTGCGGCTGGCCCATCGGGGAGGGCCTCCTTCCGGCGCAGGGTTGAGGGTTCTGAGGATGCGCCGGTAAGGATATCAAAGCCCGGGCGGCCCGTTCAGCCCCCCTTCTTCGCCTCGTCGAGGTAGTTCATCCGCAGTTCGGTCAATACCTGCGTAAGAACCCGCTGCTCGTCGCTCTCCAGGTTCCCGCGCGTCCGCGCCTCGATCGCGGCCAGCGTGTCGATCGTGTTGCGCGCGCCCTCGAGATTGCGCTCGATCTTCCCGCTCATGGGGTTCATGAGCTTGCCCAGGGCCACCATGGCGGCCTGCTGGAGGCCCAGCACGAGCTGCAGGAACAGGGCGGCCTCGCGGCCCTTGTCGATCGTGGTCTCGGTCATGGGGTCTCCCGGGCCGGGGCAGGGGTGCGAGCGAGCCGCTTCGCCTCCTCCCACAGCGCGTCCATCTCCTCGAGGTTGGACTGCGACGGGCTCCGGCCGCTCTCGGCCAGACGCCGTTCGATGTGGATGAACCGCTCGCGGAACCGGTGCATGGTGGCGCGCAGCTCGCGCTCGGGGTCCACGCCCAGCTTGCGCGCGAGGTTCACGACCGCGAACACGAGGTCCCCGATCTCGCGTGCGAGCTCCGGGGTGGTGTCGCCGCCCGCGGCGCGGGCGACCTCCTCGGTCTCCTCCCTGACCTTCGCGAGCGGGCCCTCGGGCGTGGGCCAGTCGAAACCCACGGCGGCCGCTTTCTCCTGGAGCCGGAACGCCGCCGTGAGCGCCGGGAGCCCTTTCGGCTGCTCGCCGAGCAGCGACGGCTTCGCGCCCTTCTTCTCCGCCTGTTTGATCTCCTGCCACTGCCGGTAGGCCGCCTCGCCGTCGGCCACCTTCGCGTCCCCATAGACGTGCGGATGGCGGCGAATGAGCTTGGCCGACGCGCGTTCGAACGACTCCGCGAGCCCCACGCCCCAGCGCTCGCGGGTCAGCTCGAGGCAGAACATGACGAGGAACGCCAGGTCACCCAGCTCCTCGGCGGCGTGGTCCTTGTCGCCGTTGCCGATCGCCTCCACTGCCTCGGCCGCCTCCTCGGTGAGGTAGGGCGTCATGCTCTCGAGCGTCTGCTTCTGGTCCCAGGGGCAGCCGCCGGGACCGCGGAGGCGGCGGCAGACGGCGAGCAACTGCGCGAAGGCGTCGCGTTCGGCGTCGGTCATGCGGCGAGGGTAGCGGTTTCGCGCGCGGCGCGCCCGGCGTGGAGCCGGTTCAGGGGCGGCGGACGGCGATGCGCGCGTCCACGACCACGCAGCCGCGACCTTCGGGCAGGACCTTCAACGGGTTCAGGTCCAGCTCGGCCAACTCCGGCACCTCGCCCACGAGTTGCGAGAGCCGCTGGATCGCCTGCTCGAGCGCCGCACGATCCGCCGGCGGGGCGCCGCGCCAGCCCTCGAGCAGCTTCGCGCCGCGGACCTTGCTCACCATCTCGCGCACGTCCTTGTCCGTGACCGGCGCAACGTTGAACGTGACGTCGCGCAGCAGCTCCACGTAGATGCCGCCCAGGCCGAACATGAGCACGGGGCCGAACGAGGGATCCTGAGTCATCCCGACGATGGCCTCGACGCCGTCGACGATCATCGGCTGCACGGTGACGCCTTCCATCTGCGCGCGCAGGCCACGCTCGTCGAGTCGCCGGCCAATGTCGGCGTACGCGCGCCGCACCTGCTCCTCGTTCTCGAGCCCCAGCACGACGCCGCCCACGTCGCTCTTGTGCGTGAGCGTCGAGGACGCGAGCTTCACCGCGACCGGGAAGCCGACCTGCTTCGCCGCCTCGCCGGCCTGGCCGGCCGTGCGCGCCAGCACCACGGGCGCGACCGTGATTCCGGTCGCGGCGAGAAGCGCGCGCGTCTCTTCCGCATTCAACCACTCGCTCGAGCCGTCCTTCGCGCGCGCGAGACCGGAGCCGACCGCCGCGCGCACGGCCGCGAGGTCGATGTCGTCGAAGTGCACCTCGCGCCCCTCCGGTGCTTCGCGCCATTCCGCGTAGCGCAGCACACGCGAGAGCGCGAGCACGGCCGACTCGGGGAACGGGTACGACGGGATGTTCCCCTCCTGCAGCGAGCGCAGCCCTTCCGGGACCCCGTGTGCGCCCATGAAGCACGAGAGCACCGGCTTCGGCGACTCGCCGCGCGCGGCGAGCGACTCCGCCGCCGCGCGCACGCCGCGCACGATGGCCTGCGCCACCTCGAGCGGCGTGGTGACGATCGGCGGCACGTAGATCGCGAGCAGCGCGTCCACGTTCGCGTCCTCGAGCACGAGCCGGGTGGTTTTCTCGAATGACTCGGGCGTCGCCGACGCGATCATGTCCACCGGGTTCCGCACGCTGGCCTCGGGCGGCAGGTAGGCGCGCAACGCCGCCACGGTCTCGTCCGCCAGTGCGGGCAGCTCGAGGCCGTGGCTCTCGCAGGCGTCGGTGGCCATGATCCCGGGACCGCCGGCATTCGTGACGATGCCGACACGCGCGCCGCGCGGCAGCGGCTGGTTCGCGAGCACCATCGCCACGTTGAACAGTTCGTGGATCGTGTCGACGCGGATCACGCCCGACTGCTCGCAGAGCGCGTCCACGGCGTTGTCGGCGCCGGCGAGCGAACCGGTGTGGCTCGACGCCGCGCGCGCGCCGGAACGCGTGCGCCCGCTCTTCACGGCCACGATCGGCTTCGTGCGTCCGACGCGGCGCGCGATCTGCGTGAACCGGCGCGGGTTCCCGAACGACTCGAGGTAGAGCAGGATCACGCGCGTCGAGGGATCCTTCTCCCAGTATTCGAGCAGGTCGTTGCCGGAGACGTCCGCCTTGTTGCCGACGCTCACGAACTGCGAGATGCCCAACCCGAGCGCGCCGGCGGTCTCGAGGATCGCGAGCCCGAGCGCGCCGCTCTGCGACGAGAACGCCACCGGTCCCGCCGGCGGCCACGCGGGCGCGAACGTGGCGTCGAGGCAGATGTCCGTCGCGGTGTTCAGGACGCCGAGACAGTTCGGGCCGATCATCCTCATGCCGTGCTTCCGCGCGCAGTTCCGAAGGGCGTGTTCGCGCTCGGCGCCTTCGGGTCCCGTCTCCTTGAAACCCGCGGTGATCACGACCGCGCCGCGCACGCCTTTCCTGCCGCACTCCTCGAGTGATGCCAGCACGTGCGGGGCGGGGACGACGATCACCGCCAGGTCCACGTCGCCCGGGATCGCGGTGACGCTCGGCCCTGCGAGCACGGATTGCACCACGTTCGCCGACGGGTTGACGGGGTAGACCGGGCCTTCGAACCCGTTCGCGAGCAGGTTGCGGAAGATCGCCGCGCCGATCGAGCCCGGTCGCCGCGAAGCGCCGATCACCGCGACCGAGCGCGGCCGGAGGATGGCATCGAGTCCCACCGGAGCCGTACGCGTTGTCACCAACGTCATCGCCACCTCGGCGCGCGGAACACGCGGCGGAGTACCCACACGACCATGCCGGCCGCCACGACCGCGGCGATCGGCGCGAGCAACGCCAGCGCGGAGAGCCCGGCGGAGATCGCGTCCTCGACGAACGACAGCACCGGGTTCGCGTTCCCGAGCGTCAGCATACTGCTCCCGAGCCGCACCTTCGCCTTCGCCACGTGCAGGCCCATCGCGCCGGCACCGAGCACCAGCGCCGCGGCGATGCCGATCGCGGGGTGGACGGCTTCGAACGTGCACCACGCCGCGAGGCCGGCCGCGGTGGGCCGGAGCCCGGTCGCGACCAGGTCCAGCATGTGGTCGACCGCCGGGATCTTGTCGGCGGTGATCTCGAGCACCGTCGCCCATATGAGTGTCACCAGCACCGGCATGCTCGCGAGCCACTCCGCGGCGTGATCCACGCGCACGAGGTCGAAGCGCACGCCGAGCGAGAGTGCGAGGAGCGGGAGGAAGGCGCGCAGTCCGCAGGCCGCCGCGATCGCGATGCCGGCCGCGGCCGCGAACACCAGGTCGCGGGTGTGGAGGTCAGCGGTCATGCCGGTCGCATTCGCCGCACGCGCTCACGGCGAGCATGGGCGAGCCGGGACAGCTGCATCGCGGCCTCCGCGGGTCCGTCGCTGGCGATTCGTTCACGAGTACCGCTAGGATGCCCGGCCAGCCCGCGAAGCGCGGCTTCGCGGGGCTCGAGCCCGGGGGAACCGGGCGCAGTCTACGCCAAGGGGGCGCCGCCCTGCCGATGCCCGTTTCGACATGGGTCGAAGTGGACCTCGACCGCTTCGCCGCGAACCTCCGGGCGATCCGCCGCCACATCGGCCCCGGCCGCGAGGTGCTGCTGGTCGCGAAAGCCGACGCCTACGGCCACGGCGCCGCCGACATGGCCGCGGCGGCCGAGCGCGAGGGCGTCACCCAGCTCGGTGTGGCCACGCTGCTCGAGGGCATGCAACTTCGTCGCTCGGGAAGCCGGCTGCCGATCATGGCGATGTCGCCGTTCCTCGCCGGCGAGATCCCCGAGGCCGTGGAGCACCACGTCGACCCGACGATCTGCGACCTGAGCTTCGCGCGCTCGCTCTCGGACGAGGCGATCCAGGCCGAGCGGCCGGTGCGCTTCCACGTCGAGATCGACACGGGTATGGGACGCACCGGCGTGCACCTGGACGAGGCGGAGGCGTTCCTCGCCGAGGCCTGCGAGCTGCCGGGGCTGCGGCTTGCGAGCGTCTACACGCACTTCCCGGACGCCGATGGCGACGACCTCTCGTACGCGCGCGAGCAGGTGAAGCGCTTCGACGCGCTGCTCGCGAAGCTCGATGCGCGCGGCCTGAAGCCGCCGCGCGTGCACGCCGCGAACAGCGCCGGGACGATGAACGTGCCCGGCGCGCTCTACGACTGGGTGCGCGTCGGGCTGGTGGCGTACGGCCTGCATCCTTCGCACGATGGTACGAATCTCCCGCTCGAGCCGGTGATGTCGTTCCGCAGCCGGCTCGTCCAGGTGCGCGACCTGCCCGTGGGCGCGAACGTGAGCTACGCGCGCCAGTTCACGACGAAGCGGCCGACGAAGGTCGGCGTGGTGCCGGTGGGCTACGGCCACGGCTACTCGTGGCTGCTCTCCAACCGCGGCCACATGCTCGTGGGTGGCCGGCGCGTGTCGATCATGGGCCGCGTCACCATGGACCTCACCATGGTGGACGTGACCGACGTGCCCGACGTCGCGATCGGCGACGAGGTGGTGCTGTTCGGCGAGCAGCGCGGCACGACGCTGCCGATCGAGGAGGTGGCGCAGGGGAGCGAGACGTTGGCGTACGAGATCCTGTGCACGATCGGCAAGCGCGTGACGCGGCTCTACGTGCGCCAGGACCATCCCGTGCGCGTCTCGACGTTGATCGGCGAGCGCGCCGACTGGTCGACCCCGGTCACCGACTACCTCCGCCGCCGCGACGCCAGGGCAGAGGCGTAGCCGCGGCGTGAGAGTGTTCCTGATCGTCCTGGACGGCGTGGGGATGGGGGCGCTGCCCGATGCCGCCGATTACGGCGACGCCGGCGCGAACACGCTGCTGCACGTGGCCGAGCACGCGGGCCGGCTCACGCTTCCCACGCTGGAAGCGCACGGCCTCGGCAACCTGCTCCCCATGCCGGGTGTGCGGCCGACGTTGGCACCGCGAGGTGCCCGGGCGAGGCTCATGGAACGAAGTGCGGGGAAGGACAGCACGACCGGGCACTGGGAGATGATGGGGATCGCGCTCGACCAGCCGTTCCCGACCTATCCCGACGGATTCCCGGTCGAGCTGCTCGATCGCTGGAGCGAGCGCGTGCAGCGCGGCTGGATCGGCAACGTCGCCGCCTCGGGCACGGAGATCATCGCGCGGTTGGGCGCCCAGCAGCAGGAGACCGGCCGGTTCATCGTGTACACTTCCGCGGATTCCGTGTTCCAGGTGGCGGCCCACGAGCAGACGGTGCCGATCGAGCAGCTCTATTCAGCTTGTCGCGCTGCGCGCGACCTGTTGACCGGTGCGCACGCTGTGGGGCGGGTGATCGCGAGGCCGTTCGAGGGCGAGCCGGGGAACTACCGGCGCACGAGCCGCCGGCGCGACTTCTCGCTCGCGCCGCCGGCGCCCACCGTGCTCGACCGGCTGGTGGAGTCGGGGCGCCGCGTGGTCACGGTCGGCAAGGTGGACGACCTGTTCGCGGGGCATGGCGTCTCGGACGCCATCCACACGACCAGCAACGAGGAGGGCGAGATCGTGTTGCTGGACCTGGTGAAGCGCTCGGGCGAGGGCCTGGTGTTCGCGAACCTCGTGGACTTCGACACCCAGTACGGCCATCGCAACGACCCGTCCGGCTTCGCCACCGCGCTCGAGCGCTTCGATGCCATGTTCGGTCCGTTCCTCGACCGGCTCCGCGGCGACGAGATGGCATGGGTGACGGCGGACCACGGCAACGACCCGACCACGCCCGGCACCGATCACACGCGCGAGTACACGCCGCTGATCGTGGCCGGACCGCGCGTGCGCGACGGCGTGGATCTCGGCACGCGCGCGTCGTTCGCCGACCTGGGCGCGACGCTCGGCGAGCTGTTCTCCGTTGCCCCGCCGGCCGCGGGCACGAGCTTCCTCTCGGAGCTGCGCGCGTGAAGGCCGCGAGCCGCGGACCGTCGCCGGACGCGCTGATGCGCGAGGCGGTGAAGGCGCGCGAGGCAAGCTACTCGCCCTACTCGCGCTTCGCCGTGGGTGCAGCGCTGCTGGGCGTGTCGGGCCGCGTCTATCACGGCTGCAACGTGGAGAACGCGTCGTTCGGACTCACCTGCTGCGCCGAGCGCACGGCACTGTTCAAGGCGGTGAGTGACGGCGAGCGCGAATTCCTCGCGATCGCCGTGACCGCGCGCACCGGCCACGGTGCGCCGCCGTGCGGCGCGTGCCGGCAGGTGATGGCCGAGTTCTCGCCGTCGATGTGGGTGTACTGGCGCGACACGCGCGGGCGCGTGATGAAGAAGCGACTCGCGGCCCTGCTCCCCGAGATGTTCGACTTCATGGACCACGGCAGGAAGCGGCTGTGAGCGGCGAGCGCGACGAGCTGGTGGAGCTGATCACGCGCCAGGTGATGGCCGCGATCCAGGGCGCGAACGCGACACCGGAGGCGCGCGCATCCGTGATCACGCCGCACGTGGCATCGGGCCCCGTGCGCGGCCTCGCGCCGGGCGCGGTGGACCACGACCCGACGACTTGCGAGCGCTGCCGCAACTGGGGTGTGGCCGGCGTGCGCGGGCCCGACGAGACACGGCTGCTCGCCGCGGCCGGCGCCTCGCGCGTCGTGGCGACGATGGGTTACTGCCCGGCCTCGGACGGTCTCGCGAGCCTGATCGACCACACGCTCTTGAAGCCCGACGCCACGCGCGAGGAGGTGGAGCAGCTTTGTCGCGAGGCGGCGCAGTTCTGCTTCGCCAGCGTGTGCGTGAACCCGAATTGGGTCGCACTGTGCCGCGAGATGCTCCGCGGCAGCGGCGTCAAGGTGTGCACGGTGATCGGCTTCCCGCTCGGTGCCCACCTGCCCGACATCAAGGCGTACGAGACGCGCCGAGCGATCGAGCAGGGCGCCGAGGAAGTCGACATGGTCATCAACATCGGCGCCTTGAAATCGCGCGACTACGCGCTCGTTGAGCAGGACATCCACGGCGTCGTGAACGCGGCTGCAGGCCGGGCTCTGGTGAAGGTCATCCTCGAGACCGCGCTGCTCACGCGCGACGAGAAGGTGATGGGCAGCACGCTGGCCAAGGCCGCGGGCGCCGACTACGTGAAGACGAGCACCGGCTTCGCCGGCGGCGGCGCCACGGTCGAGGACGTGCAGCTGATGCGCGAGACCGTGGGCCCCGAGATGGGCGTCAAGGCCTCGGGCGGCGTGCGCACGAAGGAGGACGCCGAGAAGATGGTGGCCGCGGGCGCGACGCGCCTCGGCGCCTCGGCTGGCGTCAAGATCATCCGCGGCGAGGCCTCCGGCGAAGGCAAGTACTGAGGTGACGCTCGACGCCCGGGCGATCATCCGCGCCAAGCGGGACGGCCTGACGCACGACCCCGCGGCGCTGCGCGAGTTCATCGCCGCGTGCGCGCGGCGCGAGATCCCCGACTACCAGGCGAGCGCCTGGCTCATGGCCGCGTTCCTGCGCGGGCTGGACGCTGCCGAGACCGATGCACTGACGCAGGCGTTCCTGCATTCCGGCCGCGTCTTCGACTGGTCGCGGTTGGGCGTTGCGGCCGACAAGCACTCGACGGGCGGTGTCGGCGACAAGATCTCACTCGTGCTCGCGCCGCTCGTCGCCGCATGCGGCGTGCCGGTGCCGATGGTGAGCGGCCGCGGGCTGGGCCACACCGGCGGCACGTTGGACAAGCTCGAGAGCATCCCCGGGTTCAAGACGCAGATGGAGCCGGCCGCGATGGCGGCGCAGATGCAGAAGCTGGGCGTGATCATGGTCGGTCAGGGCCCGGACCTGGCGCCCGCGGACGGACACTTCTACGCGCTCCGCGATGTCACCGCGACCGTGGAGTTCGAGCCGTTCATCGTCTCGAGCATCGTCTCCAAGAAGATCGCCGAGGGCGCGCGCGCGATCGTGTACGACGTGAAGTGCGGGAACGGCGCGTTCATGAAGACGCGCGTGGCGGCGCTCTCGCTGGCGAGGCGGCTCGTGGCCACGTCGCGCGCCATGGGTGCTCAGGCGACCGCGTGCGTGACCGACATGGGCTGGCCGATCGGGCACGCGGTCGGCAACGCGCTCGAGGTACTCGAGTCGTGGCGCGTGCTGCGCGGCGACAAGGTGCCGGGCACGCGCGCGCTCACGCTGGCACTCGCGGCCGAGATGGTGCACCTGGCCGGGGCCGCCGCATCCCGGGACGCGGCGCTGGCCGCGGTGACGAGAGCGCTCGACGGCGGCGAGGCGACCGAGAAGTTCCTGGCGTTGATCCATGCGCAGGGCGGCGACACGCGCGCGCTCGAGCACGGCGAGCCGTTCCACGCCGCGCCCGCGGTGGTGGAGCTGCGAGCGCCGCGCGCCGGGCACCTCGCCGGCTGCGACTGCTTCGCGGTCGGCGAGGCGGTGGTGGCGATGGGCGGTGGCCGGCGCGCGAAGGAGGACGCCGTGGACCCGCGCGTCGGGCTCGTGCTCACGCGCGAGCACGGTACCAGGCTCGCGGCGGGGGAGACGTTCGCGAAGCTGCACCTGGCCGCGCCGGACACGGCGATGGCGGCACGCGTGACGGCGTGCTTCACGTTCGCGGATCAGCCTCCGGCGCCGCTGCCGGCGGACCTCGTGCTGGAGCGGGTGACGGGGTAGCGCTGGGTCAGTGAAGTGAGAACTTCACCGGGATGCCGACCCACACCGCGACCGGTTCGCCAGACGAGCGCGCGGGCTGGAAGAGCCATTGCTGCACGGCGGCGGAAGCGGCCTCATCGAGCATCGGGATGGACTTGACGATGCGCGTCTCCGACACCTCTCCGCACGCGCAGACGTGGGCCATCACCATGACGGTGCCCTCGACCCCGCGCTCTCGCGCGAGGTCCGGGTAGGTCGGAGAAACCTTCACGATCGCCTCGGGCAGCTCCTCGGCGTAGACATAGGTTCCCAGTGGATAGCCATCCGCTGACTGGCCTTCGGCGAGGCAATCCAGCGAGTCCGGCGCATCCGTCGTCAGGTGGACCGTCGCCTCCGCGGTCGTCGAGCCGACCGGCCCCACGACCCCGAACGTCGCCACGATCTTGACCGTGGTCACCGCGGGCGCTCGCAGCGGCGCGTAGTACATCCCGCTCTGCGAGACGTACCCGGCCGGTACTCCCGCCGGCAGGCTCCAGACGGTCCCCATTGCAGCCTCGAACCGCTGGTGTTCTCCGAGGCCCAGCGTGGCCTCGCTGGGGACGACCAGCGAGGAGGGCGCGGCGGGGTTCGGGGTTTCGTTGCCGCACGAGCCGATCAGCAGTGCGAGGACGACGAGCGAGGCGACCGTACGCAGGCGCAAGTGGACCTCTCGAATGACGCGGACCAGGATCCGCGCCTCATCGTAGCACCCGGTGATCCAGGCCGGTCCGGTATCCAGCCGCGTCGGGTCTACTCCTGAGCCGGATTCCGTGCTGGCGCGGGTGACGGCGTCGTCGTCGCCCGCAGCGCCACGCAGCACGAGTCCGGCTGCGGCTCGAGCGCGGCGCTCACGCCCGCCCCGCCAAGGCCGGAGAGCACGCCCTCGATGAGCGCGAGGTTCATGCCGCAGACCACATCGCGGCAGCCTTCGCGCAGAGACGCGAACGGGCAGTTGCGCAGCACGACTTGGCCCGCGGGCGCCGTCGCCGGATCGAACCCGCACGCGCGCAGTGCCGCCGCCGCCGCCCGCAGCGGGGGAGATGCCGCGGACGGCTTCGCCAGGTCGCGTCCAATGCCTTCGCCGTGGGCGCGAGCGGCCTTCGTGAGCGCGGCCGTCGTCTCGGGTGACGGGGAATCGGCGAGTGCGCGCGCCAGCACCTGCGCCGCCCACTCGTAGCGCCGCTGTGGCAACGTGACGTCGAGCTGGAGTGCCGAGCGCTTGTAGAGCTTCGACGGCCGGCCCGCACCGGGTCCGCTCCTGCCCGAGACCCGTCGGAAGCGGGTCTCGAGGAAGCCCGCCTCGACGAGCTTGTCGAGATGGAACGCGGCGAGGGCGCGCGTGACCCCCGCCGCCTTCGCGGCTTCGTCACGGCCGACCTCCCCGCCGTGGCGGGCCACGTACAGGTAGAGTCTCCGTCGCACGGGCTCGTCGAGCGCCGCGAGGCTCTCGA
>DATNFC010000001.1:0-5962 GCA_035606545.1 Candidatus Methylomirabilota bacterium | reverse complement strand
GAGCACGAGCACGAGCGCGCCCACGCCCAGGGCGGTGGCCTCGGGCGACCACGCGCCCAGCGCACGCGCCACCTGGATCATGCGTGGCAGGAACACGCCCGACGGCGACGCGATCTCGAGCCCGAACAGGTCGCGGAGCTGCGTGCTGGCGATCAGCAGCGCGATGCCGTTCGTGAAGCCCACCACGACCGGTCGCGGCAGGAAGCGCACCGCCGCGCCGAGGCCCGTGAGCCCCATGAGCACGAGCACGATGCCGGCGAGCAGGGTGCACATGAAGAGCCCATCGAGGCCGTGCTTCGCGATGATGCCCGAGACCACGACCACGAACGCCCCGGTGGGCCCGCCGATCTGGACGCGCGAGCCGCCGAGCGCGGAGATGATGAAGCCGGCGACCACCGCGGTGTAGATGCCGGACTGGGGCGACGCACCGGACGAGATGCCGAACGCCATCGCCAGCGGCAGCGCGACGAGGCCCACGGTGATCCCGGCTACGCAATCGCGCGCGAACGTGCTCGAGTCGTAGGTGCGGAGCGTCTCGAACAGTCGCGGCAGGCGGGAACTCACGACGCCCACCATGCCAGAGGTTTCGACCAGCGACCACCCGCGCTTGATTCGCGCCGTCGCGGGCGCGGCACGGGGCCGCTAGCGGACGAGCACGAGCCGCAGCACCTTCGTCGCGCCAGCCGTACGCAGGCGCACGATGTACATCGCCGGCGGCGCGATCCCGCCGCGCTCGTCGCGGCCGTCCCAGCGCGCGGAGCGCTCGCCCTCCCCGCCACCGCCGGAGGCGAGCGTCGCCACGTGCCGGCCCTGGAGGTCGAGCACGTCAAGCGCAGCCGCGTCGGTGCGCGGTGACGACCAGCGCACGACGAGCGGCGCCGCTCCAGGCCGGAACGGGTTCATGCTCGCGGAAAGTGAGAGCCGCGTGCCCAACCCGGTCCCGACGCCGGCCACGGGCGCGCTCGTCTGCACGCTCACCGTCGCAACGCCCTTCGCGGGCAGAATGCAGTCGACTTCGACGAGCGCCACGCCGCCCTCACGGATCGTCTGGTACAGCACTCCGCCAGTGGCGATGAACGTCGAGTCGTGGTCGGCCATCACGAACCGGATGCGGGCGTGATCCCAGGTCTCGCCGTAGCGATTGTTGGCGATGACCCCCAGCGTCGAGCGTGTGCCGTTGTTGGGCCCGTTCCAGGAGAACGACAGCGAGTCGGTGGGCGCGGTCGCGATGCCGCCCGCCGCGTGCATCGGTCCGGGGCTGATGACGCCGTTGCTCACGCGGAAGACACGGAACTGGCGGCGGTCGATCACCGAGCGCAGCCCGAGGTTGATCGGACGCGCAGCGAGGTTCCCTTCCGAGACGCCGTGGTTGTGGCCCCAGATCGCGGCGTCGAGGCCGAGCGTCGTGGGATTGATCTGCGAGAAGTTCGCTCCGGGGGAGCCGTTCGCGAGCGTGCCGCCGAAGTCGTAGTGGTAGAACGCCAGTTTCTTCGTTCCCGGCGGCTGCGCGGCGATGTCGGCCTGGAGCCACGCGATCTGCTCCGCGGTGAAGCTCTGTGCCCCCCAGATGTCCTGCCGGTAGTGGTCGTACGAGCCGTTGTTGATGTAGGCCTCGAGGCCGATCACGTGCAACGGCCCGTAGTCGAACGTGAAGTCCTGCGAGTGGTACGGGTCGCCCCCGGGCGGGTTCAGGAGCCAGGGCCAGCCGAAGTAGCGCCACCAGTCCTTCCGCGACGTGCCGTCCGGCGGCAGCGTCGCGCCCCAGCCGCCGATGTCGTGGTTCCCGGAGCCGACAAACACCGGATCGAGCAGGCGCGAGAGCATGCCCTGCGCTCGGCCCATCTCGTACATGCCGAGGTACTCCTCCAGCTCCCCCTCGTTCACGAGGTCGCCGGTGTGGAGGATGAACTCGGGGTGGATGACGTTCAGGTCCTCGATCACGGCGTCGAAATCCGCCATCCCGGTCGTGTCGGCGACGTTGATGACGCCGCCGCTCGAGAGCGCGTGCGTGGGCAGGTGCGTGTCGCTGATCTGCGCGAAGTAGTAGTCCGTCTTGAAGCCCGCCAGCACCTTGACCGCGTGATCGGTGCGGTCGGGGCTCGTCGCATCCGACGAGAGGTTGAGCGCGAACACCGCTTCGGGCGTGCTCGCCGGCACCGAGAACGACAGCTCCCAGCGGTTCTTGGATGCCTGCCAGCCGCCGCCGTTCGGCGTGAGCGGCACCACGAGCGCCCCGAGCTGCAGGGACGCCGCCCAGCTGCCCGCGCTACTCGGGGCGAGCGCCCAGATCGTGAACGCCGAGCCGCGCTGGACCAGCGCCGGCAGGTTCGGTAGCGGGCGCATGATCGTGGTGAGCGTGTCGCCGTAGGTCCATGCGGCGGCGGGCCGGGCGGCCGTGGACGACACCAGCGCGAGCAGCAGACAGGCAAGGATGCGGGAGCGCATGCAGCAACCAGTGTATCGCATCCACAGGCTGTTCTCCGTGTCGGTCGCGTGCGGGTGGCCGACGGCAGCCGTTCGCCCTTGACGCCGGCGCGGCGCCACTCCCATGCTGCGCGCCATGCTCAACTGGATTTGGGCTGCGTTCTTCCTCATCGCGTTCGCAGTGGCGGTGTGGCAGGCCGCGGTGGGCGGGAAGCCCGATGCACTCAAGGACGTGGTCCAGGCGCTCTTCGATTCGTCGAAGACCGGTTTCGAGATCGCGTTGGGATTGACCGGCGTGATGAGCCTGTGGCTGGGGCTCATGAAGATCGCCGAGCGGGCCGGCGTCACCGAGTTGATCGCCACCGCCGTGGGCCCGCTGTTCCGCCGCCTCTTCCCCGGCATCCCGCCGGGCCACGCCGCGAGCGGCGCGATCGTGATGAACCGCTCGGCGAACATGCTCGGGCTCGACAACGCCGCGACGCCGCTCGGCCTGAAGGCGATGAAGGAGCTGCAGAGCCTCAACCCCGAGCCCGAGCGCGCCACCGACGAGATGGTGCTGTTCATGGTCATGAACGCCTCGTCGGTGACGCTCGTCCCCATCTCGATCATGACGTTCCGCGCGCAGCTGGGCGCGGCGAACCCGGCCGACGTGTTCGTGCCCATCCTGATCGCCACGTTCATCGCCGACCTCTCCGGCCTGCTGCTCGTGGCGGCGATCCAGAAGCTGAACATCTGGAATCGTGTGGTGATGGCGTGGCTGGGATCGCTCACGGTCGCCGTCGCCCTTCTCGTGTGGCACTTCTCGCGGCTCGGGCCGGACCAGGTGGCGCTTCAATCCGGCGTGCTCGCGAATGCCATCCTGCTGGCCCTGGTCGCGTCGTTCCTGATCGCCGGCATCCGCCGCAAGGTCCCCGTCTACGAGACGTTCGTGGAGGGCGCGAAAGAGGGCTTCCAGGTCGCGATCGGCATCGTCCCCTACCTGGTGGCGATGCTCGTGGCCGTCGGTGTGTTGCGTGCGAGCGGCGCGCTCGAGGCGTTCCTGGGCGCCATCAAGAGCACGGTCGGGCAGCTCAACATGGACACGCGCTGGGTGGACGCCATGCCCACCGCGCTGATCAAACCCCTGTCCGGCGGCGGCGCGCGCGGGATGATGGTGGACACGATGAAGGCGATGGGCGCGGATTCGTTCGCCGGCCGCCTCTCGTGCGTCATCCAGGGCAGCACCGAGACCACGTTCTACGTGCTGGCCGTGTACTTCGGCTCCGTGGGCGTGAAGAAGACGCGCCACGCGCTCGGCTGCGCGCTGTTCTCCGAGCTGGTCGGCGTGCTGGCGGCGATCGCGGTGACGTACCTGTTCTTCGGCTGAGCGCGTTCCCGCGTCGCGAGAGTCGGGGAATTGGCATGCACTGAACCTGCGTGCATCCCATCGTCCCATTGCTGCGACGCCGAGCGCAGACCATGTTGCACATGGTTGGGCCGCACCTCCGCGGCGATGCACTTCGGAACCATCCGGCCTTCGAGCCGGATCATGGCGGGGGAGCGAGATCGACGGCGCACGGATCGCGCGGGCCGAGTACCGGCACCTGCGCACGAGTCGATCGCAGGACGCTCCCCCCGACGATTGAATACCGGGTCTCCTGCCACAGGGCGGCGACATTCCGTCCTGCGCGGGAGCAGCTCCCGCGGGCCAGGGAACGATGGGCCCGCAGTGAAAGGAGCGCATCATGTCCCCGCTCAATGTTCTGCTCCGTGACCCGCCACCCGATCGGGTGGCGTCTCGTCACCGCCCGCGCATCGCGTGGGCACATCAGGCTTCGATCATCGGCGCGGCGCTCGTCCTGGCGCTCGCGCTCGCCGCGACCACCCAGGCGCAGCCTCCGCGCATCGATCCGGGCGAGCCGCCACAGACCGGCGGGACCGGCGAGGGCTGGCAGTTCCTCACCATCCCCGGCCTGCCCGCGAACGGAGTGCTGGGTGATGTGTGGGCATCCCCGAACGGCGACGTCTACGTGTGGGCCAAGTACCCGCAAGCGTCGGCCGGCATGGTCTCTCCCGCTGACGAACCGCCCGATGGCGAGAAGCTCCCGAATCCCCCCGGTGGCGGACCCACGCTGTGGTCGAGCGCGCTCTATCGCTTCAACGGCATGCGGTGGACCACCGTGCTCAGCACCCCAGGCCAGGTGGCGAACGCGCTGCTCGGTGGCGCGAACGGCGAGGTGTTCGCGACCACGATCGGCCAGATGGGTGAGGCGCACGTCTACCACTTCAACGGCGTCTCGTGGACGCAGGAGGTCCTGCCGGATCGCTATCTCGGCCGGCTGCACACGCTGGCCGGCGTCCCAGGGGACATGTTTCTCAAGATCGACCGCGTGATCCTGCATCACGAGGGCGTCCGCTTCGTGCGGGAGTTCGAGATGCCGGCCAGCGAAGCGCCCGTGCGCGGCCTCGTCTACCTGAACGCGTTGCACCTCTATGCGATGTGCCCGGACGGTCACTTCCTCCTGGACACGGCGACGTGGACGGCGTGTCGCGAGACCACGCCGTTCTCGGTCGTCGAGGACGCCTGGGGAATGCGCGAAGACAATGGACAGTTGCAGATGTATGCCGTGGGCTCGAAGGAGGGCGAGAACGGCATGCGCGTGTGGCGCTTCAAGGAAACCGATCCCGTCACGCACGCGGGAGATTGGATCACCGTGGTCGCCGAACCGGAACCCGGGTGGCCGAACATCGGCCACGGAACCCACGTGTGGGGTGGCGCGGCCAACGACGTGTACGCAGCGGGCGTCGTGGCCGGCGCGGGCCGCATGATGCGATTCGACGGCGCCGCGTGGGCGCAGCTGGTCTCGCCCCGGCCGCTCGGCGTGGTCCATGGCCTCTCGGGCACCGCGAACGGCGTGGTGTGGTTCAGCACGGAGAGCGGGCAACTGGTCCGCTACGTGCGCCCCAACTCCCCGCCGGACGTCGCCGCCGCAGCGCCGTCCGTGGACCGGCTCTGGCCGCCGGACTCGAGGATGGTGCCCGTGAACATCCACGGCGTCGTGGATGCCGAAGGTGACGCTTTCACGCTCACGATCGACAACGTTCGCCAGGACGAGGACGCGATCAACGCCGGGACGCACGCCTACTGCCCCGACGCGATGTTGAGCGGCGGCCAGCTGTTCCTGCGCGCCGAGCATCAGGACAACGGCGACGGCCGCACGTACGACATCCAGTTCACCGCCACGGACCGTCTGGGAGCGACCCGTACGGGCCACGTGTTCGTATGCGCGCCGCACTTCATCACCACGCCGTGTGACGTGGACGTCGCGACGTTCGATTCGTTTGGCCCGTGCGCGGCACCGATCGCGGCCCGCCCGTCGCTGCTGACGGAGCTCCAGGGCGGTGCGCTGCACGTGCGCTTCGATCTGGCCGAGGCCGCGCCCATCCATCTCGCCGTGTACGACATCATGGGGCGGCTGCGTGGCACGATCGAGGACGGCATTCAAGCGCCCGGAACGCACGAGGCGACGTGGGCCCTCTCCACGCTGACTCCCGGCCT